>NZ_BPRL01000004.1:0-321820 GCF_045862635.1 Kitasatospora sp. NE20-6 | reverse complement strand
CGCGCCGCCCTCGTCCCCGACGACACCGCCCTCGTCTTCGGCACCGACACCTGGACCTACGCCCAGCTCGACGCCCGCATCAACAGACTCGCCCGCCTCTTCACCACCCACGGCGCCGGCCCCGAGAAGACCGTCGCCCTCGGCCTGCCCCGCTCCCCCGACATGGTCGCCGCCCTCTTCGCCGTCCTGCGCGCAGGCGCCGCCTACCTCCCCCTCGAACTCGACTACCCCCGCGACCGCCTCACCTTCATGGTCGAGGACACCAACCCCGTCTGCCTCGTCACCGACTCGACAGCAGCCGGACTGATGCCCGAACACCCGACCCTGCTCCTCCTCGACTCCACCGAGGTGCAGGCCGAACTCGACACCCTGCCCGACACCCCCTTCACCACGCCCTACATCCCCGACGCCCCCGCATACGTCATCTTCACCTCAGGCTCCACCGGCCGCCCCAAGGGCGTCGTCACCCCCTACCACGGCCTGACGAACATGCAGCTCAACCACCGCCAAGCCATCTTCGACCCGGTCGTCACCTCCGCCGGCAACCGCCGCCTGCGCATCGCCCACACCGTCTCCTTCTCCTTCGACATGTCCTGGGAAGAACTCCTCTGGCTCGTCGAAGGCCACGAAGTCCACGTCCTCGACGAAGCCCTCCGCCGCGACGCCCAGGCACTCTCCACCTACTGCGCAGACCACCGCATCGACGTCATCAACGTCACCCCCTCCTACGCACAGGCCCTCGTCGAACAAGGCCTCCTCGACAACGACCGCCACCGCCCCGTCCTCGTCCTCCTCGGCGGCGAAGCCGTCGCCGAAACCCTCTGGACCACCCTCCGCACCACCCCCGGCACCACCGGCTACAACCTCTACGGCCCCACCGAATACACCATCAACACCCTCGGCGGCGGCACCCTCGACAGCGACACCGCCACCGTCGGCCGCCCCATCTGGAACACCATCGCCCACGTCCTCGACCACCACCTGCGACCCGTCCCCATCGGCATCCCCGGCGAGCTCTACATCAACGGCATCGGCCTCGCCCGCGGCTACCTCGACCGACCCGCCCTCACCGCCCAACGCTTCGTCGCCGACCCCCACGGCAACCCCGGCGACCGCATGTACCGCACCGGCGACATCGTCCGACGACGCCCCGACGGCCTCCTCGACTTCCTCGGCCGCGCCGACGACCAGGTCAAAATCCGCGGCTACCGCGTCGAACCCGGCGAAATCGAAGACACCCTCACCACCCACCCCCACATCACCCACGCCGCCGTCCTCGTCCGCGAAGACACCCCCGGCACCAAACGCCTCACCGCCTACCTCGTCCCCACCGGCCACGGCGTCGACGTCGCCGACGTACGCAGCGACCTCGCCGGACGCCTCCCCGAATACATGGTGCCGTCGGCGTTCGTCGTCCTCGACGCCCTCCCGCTCACCGTCAACGGCAAGCTCGACCGCAAGGCCCTCCCCGCACCGGAGAGCACCGGCACGGGCACCGGCCGGGCCCCGCGCGACGCCCGCGAGGAGATCCTCTGCGGACTCTTCGCCGAGGTGCTCGGCCTGACCGGGGTCGGCCCCGAGCAGCACTTCTTCGACCTCGGCGGACACTCGCTGCTCGCCACCCGCCTCGTCGGCCGGGTGCGGTCCGCGCTCGGCGTGCAGCTCGCCGTACGCGACCTCTTCGAGGCGCCGACCCCCGCCGGGCTCGCCCACCGCGCCGCGGCCGGCGGCGACCCGCGCCCGGCCCTCGCCCGCCGCGAGCGGCCCGCCGAGCTGCCCCTGTCGCACGCCCAGCGCCGCATGTGGTTCCTGCAGAACCTCGACGACTCCGGTTCCGCGTACAACGTGCCGCTGGTGGTGCGGGTCTCCGGCCCGCTCGACCTCGACGCGCTGCGCGCCGCCGTCCGCTCCGTCACCGAACGGCACGAGAGCCTGCGCACGGTCTTCACCGAGCGCGACGGCGGCGTGTTCCAGCAGGTGCTGGACGCCGACGGCACCGTGCACGTGGTGGCGTCCGGCGAGGAGCGGCTCGCCGACGACGTGCAGGCCGCCGTCCGGTACGGCTTCGACCTCGCCGCGGAGCGCCCGCTGCGGGTCACCGTGCTGGAGGTCGGCCCGGCCGACCACGCCCTCGTGCTGCTCTTCCACCACATCGCCGGCGACGAGTGGTCGATGCTGCCCTTCGTCGACGACCTGACCGCCGCCTACACCGCGCACGCGGCCGGGCGGGCCCCGGCGTGGGTGCCGCTCCCCGTGCAGTACGCGGACTACACCCTCTGGCAGGAGGAGCTGCTGGGCGGCGGCGACGACCCGGAGAGCCTGCACGCCCGTCGGGTCGCCCATTGGAAGCAGGCGCTGGCCGGGCTGCCGGAGGAGCTGGCCCTGCCCACCGACCACCCGCGCACCCCGGCCGCCGGGTACCGCGGCGACACCGTGCACGCCCAGGTGCGGCCCGAGGTGTACCGCGGGCTGCGGGACGCCGCCCGCGCGACCGGCACCACCACCTTCATGGTGCTGCAGGCCGCGGTGGCGACGCTGCTGCACCGGCTCGGCGCCGGTACGGACATCCCGCTCGGCGCGCCGGTCGCGGGCCGCTCGGACACCGCGCTGGACGGGCTCGTCGGCTTCTTCGTCAACACCCTGGTGCTGCGCAACGACCTCTCCGGCGACCCGACCTTCGCCGAGCTGCTGACCCGCACCCGCGACGCCGACCTGGCCGCCTTCGCCCACCAGGACCTGCCGTTCGACCGGCTCGTCGAGGCGGTCAACCCGCCGCGCGTGCCCGGCCGCCACCCGCTGTTCCAGGTGATGCTCGGCTACCAGCACAACGACGGGGCGGCCGGCCGGCTGCTCGGCCTGGAGAGCCGGATCCTGCCGTTCGAGCTGGGTGCGGCCAAGTTCGAGCTGGACTTCAACTTCGAGGAGACGTCCTCCGCGGAGGAGATCGACATCGCCTTCGAGTACGCCGCCGACCTGTACGACCGGTCGACCGCGGAGGCGCTCGTCGAGCGGCTGCTCACCGTGCTGGCGCAGGTCGCCGCCGACCCGGCCCGCCGGATCGGCACCCTGGACGTGCTGACGGAGCGGGAGCGGGGGCTGATCCTCGGGGAGTGGGCCGACACCGCCCACGAACTCCCCGACGCCTCCGTCGCCGACCTCCTCGCCGAACGCGCCGCCCTCGTCCCCGACGACACCGCCCTCGTCTTCGGCACCGACACCTGGACCTACGCCCAGCTCGACGCCCGCATCAACAGACTCGCCCGCCTCTTCACCACCCACGGCGCCGGCCCCGAGAAGACCGTCGCCCTCGGCCTGCCCCGCTCCCCCGACATGGTCGCCGCCCTCTTCGCCGTCCTGCGCGCAGGCGCCGCCTACCTCCCCCTCGAACTCGACTACCCCCGCGACCGCCTCACCTTCATGGTCGAGGACACCAACCCCGTCTGCCTCGTCACCGACTCGACAGCAGCCGGACTGATGCCCGAACACCCGACCCTGCTCCTCCTCGACTCCACCGAGGTGCAGGCCGAACTCGACACCCTGCCCGACACCCCCTTCACCACGCCCTACATCCCCGACGCCCCCGCATACGTCATCTTCACCTCAGGCTCCACCGGCCGCCCCAAGGGCGTCGTCACCCCCTACCACGGCCTGACGAACATGCAGCTCAACCACCGCCAAGCCATCTTCGACCCGGTCGTCACCTCCGCCGGCAACCGCCGCCTGCGCATCGCCCACACCGTCTCCTTCTCCTTCGACATGTCCTGGGAAGAACTCCTCTGGCTCGTCGAAGGCCACGAAGTCCACGTCCTCGACGAAGCCCTCCGCCGCGACGCCCAGGCACTCTCCACCTACTGCGCAGACCACCGCATCGACGTCATCAACGTCACCCCCTCCTACGCACAGGCCCTCGTCGAACAAGGCCTCCTCGACAACGACCGCCACCGCCCCGTCCTCGTCCTCCTCGGCGGCGAAGCCGTCGCCGAAACCCTCTGGACCACCCTCCGCACCACCCCCGGCACCACCGGCTACAACCTCTACGGCCCCACCGAATACACCATCAACACCCTCGGCGGCGGCACCCTCGACAGCGACACCGCCACCGTCGGCCGCCCCATCTGGAACACCATCGCCCACGTCCTCGACCACCACCTGCGACCCGTCCCCATCGGCATCCCCGGCGAGCTCTACATCAACGGCATCGGCCTCGCCCGCGGCTACCTCGACCGACCCGCCCTCACCGCCCAACGCTTCGTCGCCGACCCCCACGGCAACCCCGGCGACCGCATGTACCGCACCGGCGACATCGTCCGACGACGCCCCGACGGCCTCCTCGACTTCCTCGGCCGCGCCGACGACCAGGTCAAAATCCGCGGCTACCGCGTCGAACCCGGCGAAATCGAAGACACCCTCACCACCCACCCCCACATCACCCACGCCGCCGTCCTCGTCCGCGAAGACACCCCCGGCACCAAACGCCTCACCGCCTACCTCGTCCCGGCGGAACAGCACACGGCCGACACCGCGGAGATCCGCCGCACGCTGGCGGAGCGGCTGCCGGAGTACATGGTGCCGTCGGCGTTCGTCGTCCTCGACGCCCTCCCGCTCACCGTCAACGGCAAGCTCGACCGCAAGGCCCTCCCGGCGCCCACCGCGGCCGACTTCACGGCGACGGGGCCGCGGCGCAAGCCTCGGTTCGCGACCGAGCGGGTCGTGCACGCCGCCTTCGCGGACGTGCTCGGCCTGCCCGAGGTCGGGATCGACGAGAACTTCTTCGACCTCGGCGGGCACTCGCTGCTCGCGATGGCGCTGCTCCAGCGGCTCCGCACCGAGTTCGACGGCGAGCTGTGCCTCGCCGACCTCCTGGCCAGGCCCACCGTCGCGGCGCTGACCGCGTTCCTCGTGGACCGGCTCGTGGACGGCGCTCTCGGCCGTCCCGGCGACGGCCCGGCCCCGAGCTGCTCCGGCTGACCCGCCCCTGCACTTCCGCCCCTCACCGACCACCACCGACCCACCACCGACCCACCACCGACAAGGACGACACCATGAGCACCACCAACCCCTTCGAGGACGACGACGCCCGCTACTTCGTGCTGGTCAACGCGGAGAACCAGCACTCCCTGTGGCCCGCCTTCGCCGAGGTGCCGGCCGGCTGGACCGCCGTGCACGGCGAGGACACCCGCCAGGGCTGCTCCGACTACGTGGACGCGCACTGGACGGACATGCGCCCCGCCTCCCTGATCGCGCGCTCCGAGGCCGCGACCTCCTGACGGACCCGTCGGGGGCGGTGCCGCCGCACCGCCCCCGGGATCCGGCCCCGCGGGCCGTCCCGGCCGCACCGGCCGGACGGGCCCACCGAACCGAACAGACGGACCGAAGAGTGAGCACCCATCAGACGGACCCGCCCGGATCCCCGGACGACGGCATGACCGCGGAACGGCTGGCCGGCGAGGACCTCGAACCCGGCGCGCTCTCCCCCGAGCGGCGCCGTCGGGCCCGGGCCCTGCTGCGCGGCTCGCTGCGCCCGCACCGGGCCCTCGTCGCCGCGGCGATGATCGCCGCGGCGATCCGCCAGGTGGCGCTGCTCGCCGTGCCCTGGTGCGTCGAGAAGGCCATCGACGAGGGGCTGCAGAAGCACGACCGGCACGCCCTGCTCACCTGGTGCGCGGCCACCGCGGTCACCGCCGCGGTGCAGTTCGCCGGTCTGTACGCCTGGCAGTACTGCGCCGGGTACGCGGACGCCAGGGTCGGCGCCGACCTGCGCTCCCGGCTGCTGCGGCACCTCGCGGTGCTGGACCGCGCCGCGCTGGGCTCCCGCGGCCACGGCGACCTGGCGATGCGCGCCACCCGCGACACCGACCTGGTGCGCGAGTGGGTGCACGGCCTCGCGATCTGGGTGGTGCTCGGCACGACGTTCGTCGTGGTGCTGCCCGCGCTGGCCTCGCTCGACGTCAGTCTGCTGCTGGTGGCGCTCGGCACCCTGCCGTTCCTGGTGTGGGTCAACCTGTACTTCCCGAAGCGGTTCGCGGCGGCCAGCGGCGAGCTGTCCCGGGCGCACGGCGTCCGCGCGGACGCCGTGGCCGACCTTCTGCAGGTCGGCACCGGGCTGCGCGGCACCGGCGGCCACCGTCCGCTGGTCGACCGGCACCACACGGCGAGCGCCGAGGTCACCGCCCGCACCGTGGACGCCGCCCGGATCGAGGCGAGCTGGGCGGCGATCGCCCCGTTCGTGCCGCGCCTGGCGGTGGCGGCGGGCGTCGGCATCGGCGGCCTCGCCGTGCTGGACGGCCGGCTCGGCATCGGCGGCCTGGTCGCCTTCACCTCCTGGATGGCGATCATCACGCTCGCCACCCGGGTGCTCGTCGACCGGATGCTGGAGCGCGGGCAGGCCGACGTCGCCGCCGCCCGGATCGACGAGGCGCTGTCGCTGCTGCCCGAGGTCGCGGAGCCCGCGCCCGGCACCGCCCGGCCGCTGCCCGCGACCGGCGCGCTCACCCTGACCGGCGTCCGCGCCGTCCGGGACGGCCGCACCGTGCTCGCCCCGCTCGACCTGACCGTCGCGCACGGCGAGTTCGTCGCCGTCAGCGGCGCCACCGGCGCGGGCAAGTCGACCCTGCTGCGCCTGCCCGTCCGGCTCGACGACCCGGCCACCGGCACCGTCGCCTACGGCGGCACCGACCTGCGCACCGCCGCCCTCGACGAGGTGCGCGCCCGGATCGCGTACGTCGCGCAGCGGCCGCTGCTGCTGTCCGGCACGGTCGCCGACAACCTGCGGCTGGGCCGCGACCTCGACGACGGCCTGCTGCACGAGGCCTGCCGCACCGCCGGCATCCACGACCAGCTCACCGCCATGCCGGACGGCTACGCCACCGAGCTCGGCGAGGGCGGCACCGCCCTCTCCGGCGGGCAGGTGCAGCGCCTGGCCATCGCCCGCGCGCTGCTCGGCGACCCGCAGGTGCTGCTGCTCGACGACGCCACCTCCGCGCTGGACACCGCCACCGAGCAGCTCGTGCTCGACCGGCTGCGGGCCTGGGCCGCCGACCGGACGCTCGTCTTCGCCACCCACCGCACCGCCGTGCTGGAGGCCGCCGATCGGACCGTCCGGCTTGAGCCGCCCCTCGACCGGCCGGACCGGACCGACCCTGCGAACGACTCCGGTACCCCGCAGACGACCCCCGTGGAGGTGGGCCGTGGCTGAGCAGCCGCTGCTGAACGACGAGGCCGACGAGCGGGCCGTCCTGCGCCGCGCCGCGCCGTACCTGCGCCCGCACCGCGGCCGGATGGCCGGTGCGCTCGCGGTCGGGCTCGCGGACTCGGCGGCCCTGGTGGCCGTCGCCCCGCTGATCGGCCTGGCGGTGGGGGCCGTCCGCGACGGCGACCGCGGCGGGCTCGGCCTGGCGGTCGGCCTGCTGGCCGTACTCGGCGCCGCCCAGCTGGTCTTCGCCCGGGCCGGCGAGCTGATGCTCATCCGGGCCGGCGAGGAGGTGGTGCGCGGGCTGCGGGAGCGGGCCGTCGAACACCTGGCGACGGCGCCGCTGCGGTTCCTGGAGACGCACCGCAGCGGGGAGCTGCTGCGCCGGGCCACCGGCGAGGTCGCCGAGCTGGCGGCGTTCGTGCGGCTGCACCTGCGCAACCTGGTGGCGTCGACGGCGACGCTGCTCTTCACCCTGGTGGTGCTGGGCTGGTACTCGTGGCTGCTCCTGCTGGTGCAGCTGGCGGTCTTCGTGCCGCTGACGCTGCTGGTGACGCGGTGGTTCCAGCGGGACGCCCCGTCGGCGTTCGGCGGCAAGGCGCAGGCGGAGGCGGCCGTCGCGGCGACGTTCTCGGAGACGCTGACGGCCCGTGAGGCGCTGCAGACCTCCCGCGGCCTGACCGGCTGGACGCGGCGCTTCGACCGGGAGAACGCGCACGCCGTCCGGACGGCCGCGCGGGCGCTGCGGGTGGAGAACCGCATCGACCTGGTCAGCCTGGTGGAGGGGCTGGCGCTGGTGGTGCTGCTCGTGGTGGGCGGCTGGCTGGTCACGGAGGGACGGCTGCCGCTCGCCACCGTGGTGGTGTTCGTGGTGGCGAGCCGTACGCTCTTCGACTCGTTCACCGACCTCTCGCAGCTGGTCGGCGAGGCGCAGACCGCCCGGACGGGCCTGGCCCGGCTGCTGGACCTGCTGGCGGCGACCGCGCCGGAGCAGGCCGCCGGGGCGTCCGGGGAGCCCGGGCGGCTGCCGCTCCGCGGCGACCTGCGGTGCGAGGCGGTGGAGTTCGGCTACCGCGCGGAGGGCTCCGCGCTGAGCGCCGTCACGCTGGACTTCCCCGCGGGCAGCCGTACCGGTGTGGTCGGCGAGACCGGCTCCGGCAAGACGACGCTCTCCAAGGTGCTGTGCGGTCTCTACCGGCCGGACGGCGGCACGGTGCGCTTCGCCGGCACCGACCTGCGGGAGATCCCGGAGGAGGAGCTCCGGCGCCGGGTGGTGCTGGTGCCGCAGGAGGTGCGGATGGTGTCCGGCACGGTCGCGGACAACCTGGCGCTGGTGCAGGGCGCACCGGACCGGGAGCGGATCGAGCGGACGGTCGGGCAGCTCGGCCTGCGGGAGTGGATCGCCGACCTGCCGGCCGGGCTGGACACCGAGGTCGGCCGGCACGGCGGACGGCTGTCCGCGGGCGAGCGGCAGATCCTGGGCGTCGTCCGGGCGGTGCTGGCCGATCCGGCGGTGCTGGTGCTGGACGAGGCCACCGCGGACATCGACCCGGTGACGGCGGGCCGGCTGGAGCACGCCCTGGACGAACTGCGGGCGGACTGCACGCTCGTGGTGATCGCGCACCGGCCGGCGACCATCGCCCGGCTGCCGCGGGTGGTCCGGCTGGACGGCGGACGGCTGGTGGGTGCCGGCACGCCTGGTGCGGACCTGCGAGGTTAGGCTAACCTAATAATCAGCGTGTGCCCGGGTGCCGTCGGTCCGTCAGCGGACCGACGGCACCTGCACATCCGCACCCGGCGCCACCACTCACCGGATCGAGGCGAACGATGACCACCGAGACCGCCCCACCCCGCATGCGCATCGTCCGCCACCCCCTCAGGTACCGCCTGCTGGAGGTGAAGCGGGTCCACCGGATCACCCCGGGCACCGTCCGCGTGACGTTCGGCGGCGAGTCGCTGGAGGACTTCCGCGAGCAGGCGCCGACCGACCACGTGAAGGTGTGCTTCGCCCACCCCGGCGACACGCTCCCCGTCGAGCCGGTGGTCGTGGACGACACCTGGATGGACGCCCCGGTCGAACCGGTCACCCGCGACTACACCGTCCGCCACTACCGGCGCGACGCCCGCGAACTGGACATCGACATGGTGCTGCACGGCACCGGGGTCGGCTCCTCGTGGGCGGCCGCCGCCGCACCCGGCATGCAGCTCGGCATCCTCGGGCCGCGCGGCTCGGAGGAGGTGCCCTTCGTCCACGACTGGTACCTGCTCGCCGCCGAGGAGACCGCACTGCCCGCCCTCGGCCGCTGGCTGGAGATGCTGCCCGCCGGCGTGCGGGTCGTCGCCTTCGCCGAGGTGCCCGGCCCCGCCGACGAGCAGCACTTCGAGACGGCCACCGACCTCACCCTCACCTGGCTGCACCGCGGCGACGCCGCCCCCGGCAGCACCGACCTGCTGGAGCGCGCCGTCCGCGCCGCCGAGCTGCCCGGCGGCACCGGCTTCGCCTGGGTCGCCGGCGAGGCGAACTCCCTCCGGCCGATCCGCCGCCACCTGCGCAACGAGCGCGGCCTCGGCAAGGACCAGGTCGACGTCGACGGGTACTGGAAGCGCGGCGTGGTCAACCACGACCACCACGAGGACGAGCACACCCCCCACGCATGAGCACCGCCGTCCTCGACAAGCACCCCGCCGCCGGCACCGCCGCCCGGCCCGCCCGCACCGGGCGCAAGGTCGCCTGGCTGCTGGGCTCCCTCGCCCTGCTGGCCGTCCTCGCGGTGGCCGGCGTCGCGATCGGCTCCCGGTACATCCCGCCGGCCCAGGTGCTGCACGTCCTGCTGCACCGGGAGCCGGCGTCCGACGACTGGATCGTCGTCCACCACGCCCGCATCCCCCGCACCCTGCTCGCCATCGCCGTGGGCGCCGCGCTCGGCCTCTCCGGCGCGCTGATGCAGGCGATGACCCGCAACCCGCTCGCCGACCCGGGCCTGCTCGGGGTCAACGGCGGGGCGGCGGCCGCGGTCGCCTGCGCGACCGCCCTGTTCGACCTGCGCGGCTTCCACGCGTTCGTGTGGTTCGCGCTCGCCGGGGCGGCGGCCGCGGCCGTCGTGGTGCACGTGCTCGGATCCGCGGGGCGGGCCGCGGCGACACCCGTCCGGCTGGCCCTCGCCGGGACGGCCGTGACCGCGGTGCTGACCGCCGTCGTCAACGGCCTCGTGCTGCTCGACCCGCTCACCCTGAACCGGTTCCGCTACTGGCAGGTCGGCACCCTCGCCGGTGTCGACTCCGCGGTGCTCGGCCAGGTGCTGCCCTTCCTCGCGGCCGGCGGCGTGCTCGCCCTGGCCCTCGCCCGGCCGCTGAACGCGCTGGCGCTCGGCGACGACGCCGGGCAGGCCCTCGGCGCCGGCCCCGCCCGCACCCGGGTGCTCGCGATGGTCGCCGTCACCCTGCTGTGCGGTGCCGCCACCGCCGCGGTCGGCCCGATCGCCTTCGTCGGCCTCGCCGTGCCGCACGTCGCCCGGTACGTCTGCGGGCCCGACCAGCGCTGGGTGCTGCTGCTCTCCGCGGTGCTCGCCCCGGTGCTGCTGCTGGCCTCGGACATCGTGGGCCGGCTCGCCCTGCACCCGGCCGAGCTCCAGGTCGGTGTGGTCACCGCCTTCGCGGGTGCCCCGCTCTTCATCGCCCTGGTCCGAGGCCGGAGGATCGCCAACCTGTGAACAGCACCGACGTGCACCCGACCGGTACGACCGCGCAGCCCGCCGCGGCCGCACCGCCCGGGCCCGTGCCGCTCGCCGCCGTCCGGCTGCCCCGCGGGTACTCGCTGCGGCTGCACCCGCGGGCCGCGACCGTCTGCCTGCTGGTCCTGGCCGCCCTGGCCGGCGTCTCGGTGTGGACGCTCACGCTCGGCGACTTCCCCATGCCGGCCTCGACCGTCGTCGACGTGCTCACCGGCGGCGGCACCCGCGGCGAGCACTACATCGTCATGGAGCTCCGGATGCCCCGGCTGCTGACCGCCCTGCTGGTGGGCGCGTCGCTGGGCCTCGCCGGGGCGCTCTTCCAGGCCGTCGCCCGCAACCCGCTGGGCAGCCCGGACGTCATCGGCTTCACCGTCGGCTCGGCGACCGGCGCCCTCACCGTGATCCTGCTGATCGGCGGCAGCGCGGCGGCGGTCGCGGGCGGCGCCGTGGCCGGCGGCCTCGCCACCTCCGTGCTCGTCCATCTGCTGTCCCGGCGCGGCGGCACCCAGGGGTACCGCCTGGTGCTGGTCGGCATCGGCGTCAGCTCGCTGCTCTCCTCGCTGAACGCCTACCTGATCGCCCGGGCGTCGTTCGGCGACGCGCAGAGCGCCGCCGTGTGGCTCACCGGCAGCCTCAACGCGCGCGGCTGGGAGCACGTCGTGCCGATGGCCGCGGCGCTCGCCGTCCTGCTGCCCGCCGCGCTGCTGCTCGGCCGCCCGCTGCGGATGCTGGAGATGGGCGACGACGCCGCCTGCTCGCTCGGGGTGCGGGCCGAGCCGGTGCGCATCGGCCTGGTGCTGGTCGGCGTCGCGCTGACCGCCGCCGCGACCGCGGCCTCCGGACCGATCCCGTTCGTGGCGCTCGTCGCGCCGCAGGCCGTGCGGCGGCTCACCCGGGCCACCGGGCCGAACCTCCTGGGCTCGGCCCTGCTCGGGGCCGTCCTGCTCGCCGCCTCCGACATCGCCGCGCAGCGCCTCCTCGCCCCCACCCAGCTGCCGGTCGGGGTGTTCACCGGCGTGGTCGGCGGCGGCTACCTGATCTGGCTGATCGCCGGCCGGTGGCGCGGCCGGGCCGGGCTGTAGCGGCAGGCGCCCGGCCCGGCACCGGTCAGGGCGCCGGGGCCTCCCACCGGTGCACGCGGGAGCCGCGGGCCGGGTCCAGCGCGGCCGCCCACGACGCCGGGGCCAGGGCGGGCGGCACCGGCCGGAAGCCGTACCGGTGGAACAGCCGGCCGTCGCCGGTGGTGGCGGTGAACACCTCGCGGACGCCCTGCCGGGCCGCCTCGTCGAGGACGCCCTCCACCAGGCTGCGGCCGAGCCCCGCCCCCTGCCGACCAGCCCGCACGCACAGGTTGTAGAGCACCCCCGCCGCTGGGTGCACCGGGTCGGGCGGCAGCGGGCGCAGCGCGGCGCAGCCGTCCGGGCCGAGCACGCCCGGCACCACCAGGTACCACCCGATGGCCGCCCGGTAGTCGGCGATCGTCCGGCGGCGCAGCGCGCCGCCGCGCATGAACGGCTCGGAGAGCCGGTACAGCGCGTCGGCGTCGGCCTCGGTGGCGCGCCGGACGGACGGGCGGACGGCCAGCGTCACCGGCGGACGGCGGCGTGCTTCGGCGCCATCGGCACGACCAGCGGGGTGCCGGTCTGCGGGTCCTCGATGACCTGGCACGGCAGGTCGAAGACCCGCTCGACGAGCTCGGCGGTGACGATCTCGGAGGGCGGGCCCTCGGCGACGACCGCGCCGTCGCGCATGGCGATCAGGTGGGTGGCGTACCGGGCGGCCTGGTTGAGGTCGTGCAGCACCGCGACGAGGGTGCGGCCCTGCTCCTGGTGGAGCCGGGCGCACAGGTCGAGCACCTCGATCTGGTGCGCGATGTCGAGGAAGGTCGTGGGCTCGTCGAGCAGCAGCAGGGAGGTCTGCTGGGCGATCGCCATGGCGAGCCAGACGCGCTGGCGCTGGCCGCCGGAGAGCTCGTCGACGTACCGGTCGGCGAGTGCGGCGACGTCGGTGGCGGCCATCGACTCGGCGACCACCCGCTCGTCCTCGCGCGACCACTGGCGGAACAGGCCCTGGTGCGGGTAGCGGCCGCGGGCGACGAGGTCGGCGACGGTGATGCCGTCCGGCGCGGTGGAGCTCTGCGGGAGCAGGCCGAGGCGGCGGGCCAGCTCCTTGGAGGGCAGGCCGCCGATCTGCTCGCCGTCCAGCAGCACCCGGCCGGCGGACGGCTTCAGCAGCCGGGCGAAGGCGCGGAGCAGGGTCGACTTGCCGCAGGCGTTCGGCCCGACGATCACGGTGAACGAGCCGTCCGGCACGGCCACCGACAGGTCGGTGGCGATGGCCCGCTCGCCGTAGCGGAGGCTGACGTCGTCGGCGACCAGTCGGCCGGCGGTGGGTGCGGTGCTCACTTGCCCTCCAGGAGCTGCTCGGTGCCGACGACGACGGCGCACTTCTCGGCGGCCCACCGTAGCGCCTCGTGGTGGCGCTGCTCGTCGAAGTCCGCCACCGCATCGGCCACCACGAAGGCCTCGATGTCGCGCATCCACGCGTCGCAGGCGGTCATGAGGACGCCGATGTGCGCGTACACGCCGACGATCACCAGCTGGTCGCGGCCGGCCGCGGCGAGCTGCTCGGCGAGGTCGGTGCGGACGAACGCGCTGTACTTCCACTTGGTCAGCAGGGTGTCGCCCTCGACCGGGGCGACGATGTCCGGCACGGCCTGCGCGTGCGCGTCGGCCGGCAGGCCGGGCCCCCAGAAGTCCTGCTGGAGGCCGCGCTCCGCGGGGGTCTGGCCGCCGCGCTGGTGCGAGTAGACGACGGGCATGCCGAGGCCGCGGGCCCACTGCAGCAGCCGGGCGGTGTTGGCCAGGGCGGGGGCCAGCGGCGGGGCGTCGGGGGTGAACGCCGCGAGGAAGTGGTTCTGCAGGTCGTGCGCGAGCAGTACGGCGCGGTCGGGGTCGACCCGCCACGGCACCTTCGGCCCGGGGATCGCGTCGGGTCCGGGCAGCGGGTAGGGGGAGATGCGGGGCAGTGCCATGGGGTTCGTCTCTCGGTGCTCCGGGCGGTGCCGGGGGGCGTGCGGGGGCGGGTCGGGGTGCTGGTGGGGGGCGGGCCGGGGCCGGGCCGGGCGGGCGCTAGTCGGCGACCGCCCGGAGGTCCTTCTTGCTGACCTTGCCGATGCCGGTCTGCGGGAAGGCGGTGACGAACTCGACCCGGTCCGGCACCTTGTAGTCGGCGAGGCCGGCGGCCCGGACGAACGCCTTCAGCTGCACCGGCCGCGGCCGTTCGGCGCCGGGCCGGAGGATGACGTACGCGCAGCTGCGCTCGCCGAGGTAGTCGTCGGGGGTGGCGACCACGGCGACGTCGTGCACGGCGGGGTGCGCGAGCAGCACGTTCTCGACCTCCTCCGCGGCGACCTTCTCCCCGCCGCGGTTGATCTGGTCCTTGGCGCGGCCCTCGACGACGAGGTGGCCGGTCGGGGTGCGGCGGACGATGTCGCCGGTGCGGTAGAAGCCGTCGGCGGTGAACGCGCGGGCGTTGTGCTCGGGGGCGTTCCAGTAGCCGCGGATGGTGTACGGGCCGCGGGTGAGGAGGTGGCCGGTGCCGCCGTCGGGCACGTCGAGGTCCTCGTCGTCGACGATCCTGACCTCGTCGTCGGGCGAGATCGGGCGGCCCTGGGTGGTGAGCACGGTCGGCTCCGGGTCGTCGGGGCGGGTGTAGTTGACCAGTCCCTCCGCCATGCCGAAGACCTGCTGGAGGCGGCAGCCGAGGGCCGGGCCGAGCCGGCGGGCCGCCTCCTCGCTGAGCTTGGCGCCGCCGACCTGCAGCAGCCGCAGGCTGGAGAGGTCGGCGCCGAGGCCCGGTGCCGCGTCGGCCCAGGCGAGCGCCAGCGGCGGCACGAGGCCGGTCAGGGTCACCCGCTCGCGTTCGATCAGCGGCAGGGCGGTGCCCGGGCTCGGGTCGGGCGCGAGCACGACCCGGCCGCCCGCCCAGAACGTGCCGAGCGTGCCGGGCGAGCTGAGCGGGAAGTTGTGGGCGGCGGGCAGGGCGCACAGGTAGACGGAGTCCGGGCCGAGTCCGCAGATCCGGGCCGACTCGCGGACGCTGTACAGGTAGTCGTCGTGGGTGCGCGGGATCAGCTTCGGCAGGCCGGTGGAGCCGCCGGAGAGCTGGAGGAAGGCCAGGTCGGACGCGGCGGGCGGCTCCGGCACGGGCGCACCGGCCCCGGCGGCGCGCAGCGCGTCGACCGGCGTCCACGGGCCGGCGTCGCCGACCACCACGACCTCCCCGAGGCCGGGGACTTCCGCCAGCACCTCGGCGGCCAGCGCGCGGTGGTCGAACCCGGCGTGCCGGTCCGGGACGAACAGGGCGCGGGCGCCGGCGAACCCGCAGAAGTACGAGAGCTCGGCGCGGCGGTGCGCGGGCAGCGCCATGACGGGGACGACGCCGGCCCGCAGGGCGCCGAAGAACACCTCGAAGAACTCCGCGGTGTTGGGCAGCTGGAGGACGATCCGGTCGCCGCGGCGGATCCCGCGCGCGTGCAGGCCCGCGGCCAGCGTGTCGGCCCGGCGGTCGAGTTCGGCGTAGCTCCAGTGGCGGTCGCCGTCGGTGACGGCGACCCGGTCGGGGTGCGCCGCGGCGTGCCGGCGGACCATCGCGTCGAGCGGCTCGCCGGTCCAGTACCCGGCGGCCCGGTAGCGGTCGGCGAACTCGTCCGGCCAGTAGGTCACTTGCCCTCCTCCAGGCCGACGGCGTGCAGGAACGTCCGGAACTTCGCCGCGGTCTCGGCGAGTTCGTCGTCGGGCCGCGAGTCGGCGACCACGCCGGCCCCCGCGAAGAGCCGCAGCCGGTCGCCCTCGACCTCGGCGCAGCGCAGGGTGACGACCCACTCGCCGTCACCGGCCGCGTCGCCCCAGCCGACCACGCCGGTGTACAGGCCGCGGTCGAACGGCTCCAGGCCGCCGATGAGTTCACGTGCGGCAGAGGTCGGCGTGCCGCACACCGCCGGGGTGGGGTGCAGGGCGAGCGCCAGGTCGAGCGCGGAGACCGCCGGGTCCGCGAGGGTGCCGGTGACGGTGGTGGAGAGGTGCCACATCGCCGCGGTGCGGATCAGCTCCGGGCCCTCGGGCACGTGGAGTTCGGCGCAGAACGGCGCGAGCGAGCGGCGTACGGCGTCGACGACGAAGGCGTGCTCGGCGCGGTCCTTCGGCGACTCCAGCAGGGCGGCGCCCCGGGCGGCGTCCTCCGCCGGGTCTGCGCTGCGGGCGGCGGAGCCGGCCAGCGGGTTGGACACCACGGCGCGGCCGCGGCGGGAGACCAGGAGTTCGGGGCTGGCGCCGACCAGGGTGGCCGCACCGCCGGCCGGCACCGCGAAGGTGTAGCCGTGCGGGTCGCGGTGGATCAGCCGGTGCAGCATCGCGCGGAGGTCGGCGCCGCCGGGCGAGGTCAGCTGCAGGGTGCGGGCCAGCACCACCTTGCGCAGTTCCGGGTCGCGGCCCATCAGCCGGACGGCCTCGGCCACGGCGGCCCGGTAGAGCACGGGTGCGGGCTGCGGCTGCTGGCGCCACGCGGGCGCGGCCGCCGCGGGCGGGGGGAGCTGCAGCAGCGGGTCGTCCGCCGCGGGCGGGGCCCAGCGGACCGCGGCGGGCACGAAGAGCTCCGCCGGGCGGTCCGGGGCGAACGGGATCGCCCCGACGACCAGCGGCCGCGCCGGGCGGCCGGCGGCCCCGTGCGGGTCACGGCCGGAGGCCTCGCGCAGCACCCGGGCGACGTCCGCCGGGTCGGGCACGGCCTGCCGGACGCCCTCGGCCAGCAGGGTGCCGGTCGGACCGGCGAAGAGCGCGGCGGCCGGGCCCGCCCGGTAGCCGGCCACCAGGTCGCCCGCGGAGGGCTGCGGCACTATCGCGTCACGGGCTTCGAAGGCCGTGGTCATGATGCTCCGTTCGGAAGGTTGGTGGGGCACCGGTGGCGGCTCGGCCCCGGCGGGGCCCGCACCCGGGGCCGGGCGGTGGCCGGCCGGGGAGGCGGGCGGCCCGGCGTCAGGCACGGAGGGTGGCGCCGCCGTCCACGTAGAGGTCGTGCATGGTGATGTGCCGGGCGCGGTCGCTCACCAGGAAGGCGACGGCCTCGGCCACGTCCTCCGGGTCGGCGATCCGGCCGAGCGGTATGCCGACCCGGTAGGTGGCCGGGTCGCCGTCGAGGACGCGCTGCTCGGCGGTGTCGTCGGCCCAGAGGGACCGCTGCATGTCGGTGTGCGTGGAGCCCGGGGAGACCAGGTTGCAGCGCACGCCGTCACGGGCGAGTTCGAGGCCGAGGCAGCGGGTGAACATCGTGGCGGCCGCCTTCGACGCGGCGTACGCGGCCATGCCGGTGCGGGGCACGCCCGCCGCGTTGGAGCCGACCGTGACGACGGCGCCGCGCCCGCGGGCGGCCATCCGGCGGCCGACCGCGCGGCTGGTGTGCATGACGCCGGTGGTGTTGACGGCGAAGGTCCGCGCCCAGTCGTCGTCGGTGATGTCGAGGACGGCGGCCGGGCGGAGGATTCCCGCGACGTTCACCAGGATGTCGATCGGACCGGTCTCGCGCTCGGTGCGTTCCGCGAGATCCTCGACGGCGGCGGCGTCGGTGACGTCGAGCAGGGTGACACCCGGGTGCGGGACGTGCCGGTCGGCGGCCACGACCACGGCGCCGCGGGCGGCGAGCGTCGCCGCCACGGCCGCACCGATGCCCTGGGCCGCGCCGGTGACCAGGGCGACGCGCCCTTCGAGTTCGGTGTCGGCGCTCATGCCGGCACCACCGTGCGGAACGCTTCGGATCCGGCCCCGGGTCCGGTGGCGGGGGCCGTCTGACGACGTGTGGGAGGCGGCAACGAGCCCTCCGGAGTGAGTCGGAGCAGGAGGAGCCGGGGCCGGCGCCGCAGCTTCATGGTTAGGTTAGCCTAACCGTATGATGGGGCGCTGCCGAGGGGGTGGACACACCCCGGCCGACCCGTGCCGACCCGCACCCGTCCCGCCCGCACGACCCGGCGCCACCCGCACCACCGGCGCGCCCCGCACCACGCCCGCCGCAGCACCACCGCTCCGCCGTACCGCAGCACCACCGCTCCGCCGTACCGCAGCCCCCGCCCGCCGCCGGATCCGGCGGCCGGCGGCCCGGCCCGCGCGCTCCGCAGCCGAGCGCGGCGCAGTGATCCTGTGCCGCCGCCCACCCACCTGGAGACCTGCATGCCCTCGACCGACGACATCCCCGCCCGCCGCCCGGCCGTGCCCGCCGCACCCCGCCGGACGGCCCGCCCGCGCCGCTTCCTCATGTGCCCGCCGCAGCACTTCGACGTCCGCTACTCGATCAACCCGTGGATGGACCCGGCCAAGCCGGTCGACACCCGGCTGGCCGAGGCGCAGTGGTCCGGCCTGAAGCGGCTCTACGAGGAGTTGGGGCACACGGTCGAGGTGATCGCACCGGTCCCGGGCCTGCCTGACATGGTGTTCGCCGCCAACGGCGCCACCGTCGTCGACGGCAGGGTGCTCGGCGCGCGGTTCCGGCACGTCGAGCGGACGGCCGAGGGGCCCGCCTACCTCTCCTGGTTCACCGGGCACGGGTACACCGACGTCCACCGGCCCGAGCACATCAACGAGGGCGAGGGCGACTACCTGCTGGCCGGCCGCACGCTGCTCGCCGGCACCGGCTTCCGTACGGACCCGCGCTCGCACGCCGAGGCCCAGGAGTTCTTCGGGCTCCCGGTGGTCGGGCTCACCCTGGTCGACCCGGAGTTCTACCACCTGGACACCGCGCTGGCCGTGCTCTCCGACGACGAGGTCATGTACTACCCGGAGGCGTTCAGCCCCGGCAGCCGCGCGGTGCTGCGCGAGCTCTACCCGGACGCGATCCTCGCCACCGCCGAGGACGCGGCCGTCTTCGGCCTCAACGCGCTCTCCGACGGCCGGCACGTGCTGCTGCCCGACGCCGCCGTGCACCTCGGGAAGCGGCTGCGCGAGCGCGGCTTCGAGCCGATCGGCGTCGACCTGACCGAGCTCCTCAAGGCCGGCGGCAGCGTCAAGTGCTGCACGCTGGAACTGCGCCCGCGCTGACGCCGAGCCCGCGGCTGCACCCGGGCACCGCCCGGGTGCGGCCCCGGCGCCGTCTCAGACCTGCCTCAGCCCGCCGGACCGGTCGGCGGCGGCCGGGGCCGCCCAGGCGAGCAGCATCCGCAGCGCGTCGTACGAGGGGGTGCCGGGCGCGGCGGCGTACGTGATCAGGGCCTGGGAGGGGTCGTCCGCGGCCCTCAGGGTCTCGTAGGTGAGGTCCAGGTCGCCGACGACGGGGTGGTGGAACCGCTTGGTGCCGGAGGTCTTGTCCTGGACGGGGTGGGCGGCCCACCACCGCCGGAAGTCCTCGCTCCGCAGGGAGAGTTCACCGATCAGGGCGGCGAGCACCGGGTCGTCGGGGTACCGGCCGGCCTCCATGCGCAGGTAGGCGACGTTCTCACGGGCGCAGGCGGTCCAGTCCGCGTAGAGCTCCCGCGAGGCCGGGTCGAGGAAGGTGACGCGGGCGATGTTGCGCTCGGCCGGGGGTCTGGCGGCGTAGTCGCCGAGCAGGGCGCAGGCCGCGGCGTTCCACGCGAGGACGTCCATGCCCCGGCCCATCACCACCGCCGGGACGTCCCGCAGTTCCTCCAGCAGGAGGCGGAGCATGGGGCGCACCTGCTGCTCGGCCCCGGGCCGGGGGGTGCGGCGCGCCGCCGGGCGGGGCTGGGCGAGGCGGTGCAGGTGCCGGGTCTCGTCCCGGTCGAGGCGCAGGGCCCGGGCGAGGGCGTCGAGGACGGCCGGCGACGGGCTGGACGCCCGGCCCTGCTCGATCCGGGTGTAGTAGTCGACACTGACGCCGGCGAGCCGGGATATCTCCTCGCGGCGCAGTCCGGCGACCCGGCGCCGGCCGCCGTGGTCCGGCAGGGCGACGTCCTCGGGGCGCAGACGGGAACGGCGGGTCTTCAGGAACCCGCCCAGGTCGATCGTCGGACTCATGCACCGATTGTGCCCCGGCCGGCCGGTGGTGTGCCTGGCCCTGGCAGGACCAGGAACGCCTGTGTGCGGTCCGGCAGTCGGGACTCACGCCTGCCGGTGGGGCTCACGCCTGCCGGGTGGGCAGCACGACCGACTGGCGCAGGTTGACGTGCCGGGGACGGCTGACGGTGTAGGCGACGAGGTCGGCGACGTCCTCGGCCGTGAGGGCGGGAATCGCGGTGAACATCCCGTCGAGCTGCTCCCGCAGGACCGGGTTGTCGACGTGCCCGGCGAGTTCGGTCCCGGTCAGGCCCGGCTCGACCGTGCCGACCCGGACGTCGAGCGGGCCCAGCTCGGTGCGCAGGGCGACGGAGAGCTGGGTGAGCGCGGCCTTGGTCGCCGCGTACACGGCGTAGTCGGGGAAGACGACGTGGGAGGCGATCGAGGAGACGTTGACCAGGTCCGCGGTGCGGCCCTCGGCGGCGGCCCCGACGAGGTCGGCGGTGAAGGCGCGGATGACGCGCAGCGCGCCGGTGAGGTTGACGTCGATCATGCGGTTCCACTCGTCGATCCGGCCGTCGGCGACGGGGTTGGGCAGCATCACACCGGCGTTGTTGACCACCAGGTCGACCGGGCCGTAGGCGTCGTGCACCGCCAGGACGGCCGCGTCGACGGAGGCCTGGTCGGTGACGTCGGCGGTGACGGCGAGGGCCCGGCCGCCCGCGGCGGTGATGTCCGCGGCGAGCGTGTCCAGCCGGTCGGCGCGCCGGGCGAGCAGGGCGACCCGGGCGCCGCCCGCGGCGAGCAGGCGGGCGGTGGCCTCGCCGATGCCGCTGGCGGCTCCGGTGACGACGGCGGTGCGGGCGGCGAGGGCGGGGTAGCTCATCGGTGCTCCTGGGGCTCGGGCGGCCTGCCGTGCGGCGGGCCGGTGCGACCACTCTGCGGTCGGCCGCGCCCGCTGCCCAGGGCCCTCCCTTGCCGGGGTACGCCAGGGCCACCCTGCGCGGAAGCCCTGCCCGGTGCCCTGCGCCGAACCCTGCCCGGTGCCTGCGCGACGCCCTGTGCCCCGGGCAGGGTCAGGCCGGTCCGGACAGGGACCGCTCCCGGTCCCGGGCCGGCCCTCCGAGGGTGACGATCCGGGCCGGCCGGGCGCCGGCCACGGTCATGAGCAACCCGCCCCGTGGATCGGCCCAGTCGGTGAGCCACAGGTCCTCGTAGCGGTACTGCGCGGGCTCCGGGCCCGCGGGCACGTCCAGCGGCAGCGCGGACAGGTCGATGCCGCTCATCGAGTCCAGGGTGGCCCGGCCGATCTTGATCAGCGTCTCCTTCCGCACCCACTGCCGCAGGAAGGCCAGCCGCGGATCGGTGTGCGCGGCGACCGCCGCCGTCTCCGCCCGGGTCAGCACCCGGTCGTACAGCTCCACCGGGGCGGGGGCCTTCTCCGTCGTCTCGACGTCGACGCCGACCGGCCCCGGCCCCGCCGCGACCGCCACCGCGCCCGTGGTGTGCGACATGCTCAGCCCGACCTCCGGCCGGCCGGCCAGCCGGGGCGCGCCGTGGCCGTGCTGCCCGCAGTCGGGGCAGTACTGCTCCAGCACGGGCACCGTCACGGGCACGTCCAGCAGGCGGGCCGCGCAGAGCCGCACGAGCAGGTGGGCCGCGACGAAGTCGTCGCGGAGCCGCGCGGTGCGGAAGCGGTCCGCCCGCTCCCGCTCCACCGGTGTCAGCAGGTGCTCGCCGAGCTCCGGCACGGCGAGCACCGATGCGCTCGCCGCCACCAGGGCCAGCGGGCCGCCGGTGCCGGCCGCCGTCGCCGCAGGCGTGGTCGCCATCCCGTCCTCCGATCGGTCGCGGCCCACCCTAACCGGCGGGCCCGGGCCGCTCAGGCCAGCTGCGGCCGCACCCGGGTCGCGATCAGCTCCAGGTGGTCCAGGTCGTCGAGGTCGAGGATCTGCAGGTAGATGCGGCTGCTGCCGGCCTCCTGGTAGGCGGCGATCCGCTCGGCGACCTCGTCCGGGGTGCCGGCCAGGCCGTTCGCCTTCAGCTCGTCGACGTCGCGGCCGATCGCCGCGGCCCGGCGTGCCACCTCCGCGTCGTCCTTGCCGACACAGGCGACCAGCGCGTTGGAGTAGGTCATCGCGTCGGCCGGCCGGCCCGCCGCGGCGACGGCGTCCCGCACCCGGCCGATCTGCTCCCGGGTCTGCCCGACCTGGACGAACGGCAGGTTGAACTCGTCGGCGTAGCGGGCCGCGAGGGCGGGGGTGCGCTTCGGTCCCGTGCCGCCGACGAGCACCGGGATGCGTTCCTGCACCGGCTTCGGCAGCGCCGGCGAGTCCTTCAGCGTGTAGTACGTCCCGGCGAAGTCGAAGGTCTCGCCGGTCTTCGTCCCCCACAGGCCGGTGATGACGGCGAGCTGCTCCTCCAGCCGGTCGATCCGGCCCGCCGGGAAGGGGATGCCGTAGGCCGTGTGCTCCGCCTCGAACCACCCCGCGCCCAGGCCGAACTCGACCCGGCCGCCGCTCATCGCGTCGACCTGGGCGACCTGGATCGCCAGCACCCCGGGGTGCCGGAACGTGCCCGCCGTCATCAGCGTGCCGAGCCGGATCCGCCGCGTCTCACGGGCGAGTCCGGCGAGCGTGGTCCAGGCGTCGGTCGGGCCGGGCAGGCCGTCGCCGTCCCCCATCCGCAGGTAGTGGTCGGACCGGAAGAAGGCGTCGTAGTCGAGGTGTTCGGCGGCCTGCGCCACCCGCAGCAGCGTGTCGTAGGAGGCGCCCTGCTGCGGCTCGGTGAAGATACGGAGATCCATGCCCGCCATCATGCCCGCCGGGTGCACGCGGGCCCGGCGGCTCCGCCGACGGTTCACACGCCCGTCGCACGGGCGACGGGAACGGCCGGAGCCCCCCGGTGTCACCGAGGGGCTCCGGCCGGTTCGCGCGGGGTGGGGTCACACCCAGTCCTGGTTCCCGTTCGGCGTGACCGGCACGGTGACGACGGGGCCGACGGCACCCTCGGCGAGCACCGCGGAGACGCCCTGCGACCCGGCCGTCATCGCGAGGCCCAGCAGGGCGGCGCTGACGAGGAGGGCGTTGGTGGTGCGCTGCGCGATGGTGCCGCCGATGAAGGACATGTCAACCTTTTCCGTCGTGGCCGGTGCTGCTTTCTTCCGTCGGGAAGGACAGTAGGAAGCGACGGCTTCGGTCCTTTATCGATCTGTTTTCACTCCTGACGTCACCTGATAAAGACCTGCTCACACGGCATTTCACCGTGCCGCGACACGCTCCACCCGGGGCCGGGCGATCCTGCGGTATTCCGCCGGCCGCATCGCGACGGACCGGTCGAGCCGGGCCGCGTTGAAGAAGATCTCCTCCTGGTCGAGCAGGCCGGGGTCGGCCAGCAGGTCGAGCTCGGGATGGAAGGAGAACGGGATCACCGAACCGCTGACGCAGCCGGTGATCCGTTCGGCGGTGGCGCGGTCCGCGAAGGCGGCCTTGCTGCCGCCCAGGATCCGCCGGACCTCCTCCAGGTCGACCCGGTCGTCGCCGCGCACCACGGCGAGCCCGTAGCGCACCGCCCGGCCGGTCAGCTTCACCCGCACCACGATGCACTTGGCGGCCTGGCCCGTCGGGTGGCCGCGCAGCGCGCTCGCCAGGTCGGTGCGGCCCTCCGGCGGGTGCTCGATCACCCGGTGGCGGGCGCCTGCGAGCAGTCCCCGCAGCAGTGCCTCGGCCCGGGGTGCCTCGGTGGCGCCGGCCGTGGGCGGGCCGGCCGCGGGCAGGTCCGCCCGCGGCAGCACCGCGGTCGCCTCGGCCATCGGACACCACCTCCTCTCGGTTCGTCGTCGGACGGGTCAGGCCGGTTCGGGGACGACCCCGGCGGCGAATTCGAGGGCTTCGGGGCCGTACAGCTCCTGCACCCAGTTGGTCTGGTAGACGGTGTCGAGGTAGCGCTCGCCGAGGTCCGGGGAGATGCCCACCGCGGTGAGGCCGCGCCCCTCGGACACCTGGCCGGCGAGCCAGCCGGCCGCGGCGCTCACCACCGTGCCGGTGGAGCCGCCCAGCAGGAAGCCGCGGGCCGCGAGCCGGTGGCACATCCGCACGGTGTCCGCCTCCGCCACGTGGATCACCTCGTCGACGAAGGACTCGTCGAGCAGCGGCGGCCGGACGCCCGCGCCCAGGCCCGGGATCATCCGGGTGGCGGGCTCGTCGCCGAAGGCCACCGAACCGACGCTGTCGACGGCGACGATCCGCACGTGCGGCCGGTGCTCGTGGAACCAGCGGGCACACCCCATCAGGGTGCCGGTGGTGCCCGCCCCGACGAAGAGCACGTCGAGACCGGGGAACTGCCGGGCGATGGCCGGCGCGGTCGTCCGGTAGTGCGCCTGCCAGTTGTTGGGGTTGAGGTACTGGTTGAGCCAGACGTAGCGGGAGTCCGCCGCGACCACCCGGCGGACGTGGTCCAGCCGGGCGCCCAGCAGGCCGCCGTCGGGCGTCGGGTCGGTGACGGTGTGGACCTGTGCGCCGAACGCCTCCATCAGCCGCCGGGTGGCGAGGTTGCAGCGGGAGTCGGTGACGCACAGGAAGCCGTAGCCGCGGCTCGCGGCGACCATGCTGAGGGCGACGCCGAGATTGCCGGACGACGACTCGACGAGGATCGACCCCGGCGCGAGGAGTCCGGCGCGTTCGGCCGCCTCGACCATCGCGACGGCGGCCTTCTGTTTGATGGATCCGGCGAAATTCAGCCCCTCGCACTTCAGGTACAGCGGAATTCCGAGCGAGGACCGCAGGTCCAGGAAGAGCTCGTCCTCGTTGAATTCCTGTGGGCTAGAAATGACCGGCACGGTGCCTCCTGAGGGGATACCCGGGGGAATGCGGCCCTGCGGACGTCGTGCGGCTCATCCGTAGCGCCGGAGTTCGTGGAAGAACCCGTCGACGACCGTGCCCGCGCCCGCCGCCCGGACGGCGTCGTACACATGCCGCCCGAGGGCCAGGTCGAGCACGCCGAGGCCGAACGGGGAGAACACCACCGGCCGGTCCGCGGGCGGCGTGTACGCACCCGTGAGCACGTCGTACAGCGTGCCGTGGACGAAGTCGCGGTGGCCGAGCCGCTGTTCGGCCAGGTGCAGCGAGGTGTCGGCCTTCAGGCAGTGCTCCACGTCGTCGACGATGTTGGTGGCGGCGAGCACGACCTCCGGCGCGAGGTCGCGCAGCGAGACGTGCAGCACCAGCGGGTTGTGCGAGAACCAGTCGGGGTCGGTGACGTGCGGGGTGCCCGCCACCGTGGCGAAGACGACGAGGTCGCTGTCGCGGATCAGGTCCTCGACGCCGGTGTGCACGGTGACCGTGCCGGATCCGCCGCTGCGGCCCAGGTACCCGGCGAAGCCGGCGGCGTGCTCCGCGGACAGGTCGAAGACGCCCGCCCGGTCGAAGGTCCAGCCGGTGCCCGCGAGGTGCTGGTGGATGTGCCGGGCGATCAGGCCGGTGCCGACGAAGCCGATCCGCCGGGGCCGCTCCCGGCCGGCCGACAGCCGGTCGGCGGCGAGCGCGGCGGAGGAGGCCGTGCGGGTCGCGCTGATGATCGAACTCTCCAGGCAGGCCAGCGGGTAGCCGGTCTGCCGGTCGTTGAGGATGAGGACGGCCGAGGCGCGCGGGATTCCCCCGGCGACGTTCTCCGGGAAGCTGGAGATCCACTTGATGCCGTCCACCGCGAACTCGCCGCCCACCGAGGCGGGCAGGGCGATGATCCGCGAGGTCGGACGGTCGGGGAACGTCAGGAAGTACGAGGGCGGATTGACGGTCTCCCCCCGGCCGTGCAGCCGGTAGGCCGCCTCGATCAGGTCGGCTGTCTCCTTGTGCCGGCCCTCCAGGACCGCATGGACGTCGGCGCCGCCGATCACGGAGAAGGGCGGGACAGAAAGAGTTGACATGCGGGCGACGTTATGTCGGCGGCCTATCAGAAAAACATAATGGAGAAAATATCGGGGCGGCCTCAAGGATTGACGGCGTGCAGTGCTGCGACGGCCTTTTCCCGCCACGGCCGCGACCCCGCCCGGTCGAAGGCGTCGCGGGCCAGCAGCAGGCTGCACCGCGCCTCCTCCGGCCGGCCGAGGGCCTCCTGCACCTCGCTGTTCACGAAGTGCACCCGGCCCTCCACCAGCGGACTGTCGACCTCCGCCAGCACGCCGAGGGCCTCCGCCAGCCCCTCCCGCGCCTGCTCCGGCCGCCCGAGCCGCAGCCGCGCCTCGGCCAGGCCCAGCAGGGCGTAGCAGGTGCCCACCAGGTCCTGCTTGGCGCGGACGATCCGCGCCACCGCCGCGAGCAGTTCCTCGGCCTCCGCGAGCCTGCCGACCGCCAGGTAGGCCCGGCCGAGCCGGTGGATCGCCTGCGCGGTGCCCCGGCTCTCGCCGAGCTGCCGGGCGAGCCGCACCGCGTCCTCGCCGAGCCGCACGCCCTCCTCCGAACGGCCCTGCTCCAGGGCGAGATGGGCGAGGTTGTTCAGGGCGTGGACCTCCGACGAGACGTCGCCGATCTGGTGGAAGACCTCCCTGGCCTCGCGGAGCCGGCTCTCCGCCCGCACGAAGTCGCCCAGGTGCCGGTCGGCGGCGGAGAGCCGCGCGAGGGCCAGCGCCCAGCCGTGCTTCTCGCCGATCCGCTCGAACAGCTCCAGCGCGGGATCCAGGCACCTCCGCGCCTCCTCCATCCGGAGCTGCTGGACGTGCAGGCCACCCAGCTCGGCCAGCACGGCGGCCTCGCCGCGCAGGTTCCCGCACGCCCGGACGGCCGCGAGCGCGAGGTCGCAGCAGCGCCGCCACTCCTCCGCGTAGTTGCGGGTCTCGCAGAGCACGCCGAGGCAGAGCGTCAGGTCCCAGGCCAGCTCGTCGAGGCCCCGCCCGGCTCCCCTGCCCTCCCGCTGGGCCAGCCGGGCGGCGTGCTCGACGACCGCGATCAGCGAGAGCCGCTCCGCCTCGAACCAGTCGAGCGGCGCGGTGGTCAGCTCGCCCAGGAGGTCCGGATCGATGTCGGTGCGCGGCGTGGAGCCGTGGACGAGCGAGAAGTCGCCGCCGTACTCCTTGCGGTGGGCGACCTCGGCGATGGTGAGCCAGCCGGCCAGGGCGCGGTCCAGGGCCGCCGCCCGGTCCCCGGGGTCCTCCTCCTGGTGGGCGAGCTCGCGGGCGTACAGCCGCAGCAGGTTCTGGAAGCGGTAGCGCAGCTGGCCGGTCGGGTCCGACCCGACCACCTCCATGAGCTGGGCGTCGACCATCGTCTCGATCAGCCGCTCCGCCTCGTACGCGTCGCAGCCGAGGAGGGCCGCGCCGACCCAGGCGGTGAAGTCCGGCACCTCCAGCACGCCGAGCAGGCGGTAGAGCCGGGCGGCGTCGCTCGGCAGGTGGCGGTAGCTGAGGGCGAATCCGGCGCGCACCTGGGACTCGCCGATGCTGAGCTCGTCGAGCCGGCGCCGGGCGTCGGCGAGCCGGGTGACGAGCTGACGGACCGTCCAGTGCGGTTTGGAGGCGAGCCGGGCGGCGGCGATGCGCAGCGCGAGCGGCAGCCGGTCGCAGAGTTCGGCCAGCCGGCGGGACTGCTCGGGGTCGGCGGCGAGCCGGTCGCCGGTGACCATCCGGGCGAGCAGTTCGGCGGCCTCCTCGGGCGCCAGCATCCCGAGCTGCACCCGGACGGCGCCGTGCCGCAGCACCAGCTGTTCGAGCGGGTCGCGGCTGGTGACCACGACCGCGCAGCCGCCGCTGGCCGGCAGCAGCGGCCGGATCTGCGCGAACGTCCGGACGTTGTCGAGGACCACCAGGATCCGGCGGCCGGACGTCAGGCTCCGGTACATCGAGACGCGGCCGGTCTGGTCCGGCGGGATCTGGTCGCCGGACACGCCCAGGCTGCGCAGGAAGCGGCCGAGCACCTCGGTGGCGGCGGTCGGCTCGTGGTCGGGGTCGTGGCCGCAGAGGTCGACGAAGAGCCGGCCGTCGGGGAACTGCCGGGCCGCGCAGTGCGCCCAGTGGACGGCGAGCCCGGTCTTGCCGACCCCCGCGACCCCGGTGACGAAGCCGACGGCCGGCGGCTGGTCGTCGGTCCGTTCGGCCAGCATCCCGTCGAGCAGGTCCAGTTCGGCACGGCGCCCGGTGAACGCCGGGACGTTGGGCGGCAGGTCGGACGGCGGCGGCACCCGCTGCTCGCGCGGCCGGTGCGAGGGCAGGGCCGGGTCGCCGCCGTCCTCGTCCTGCCCGCCGTCCTCGCCGCTCCGGTCGGCGCCGCCGCCCGGACCGGCCTCCGGCGAGACCCGCTGGAGCGGCACGCGGGCCTCCGGGCGGGGGACGGGCGGCTCGGCGGGGGCGGCCAGGCCGGGATCGTCGCGCAGGACGGCGTCGTGCAACTCCTGCAGGCCGGGGCCCGGTTCGAGGCCGAGCTCGTCGACGAACAGACGCCGGGCCTCGCGGAACACCTCCATCGCCTCGGCCCGCCGGCCGGAGCGGTAGAGCGCCAGCATCAGCGACTGGCGGGACCGCTCGCGCAGCGGGTGCTCCCTGACGAGGGCGGCGAGCTGCGGGATCAGCTCGCGGTGCCGGCCGGTCTCCAGCTGCAGCATCGCGAACTCGTCGTACGTGGCGAGGCGTTGCTCCTCCAGGCGCTGCGCCTCGTCCTCGACGCGGCGGCCGGCCACCCCGGGGAGCACCGGGCCGCGCCACAGGTCGAGCGCGAGCCGGCAGGCCTCGGCGGCGGCGGCGGTGCGGCCCTCGCGGGCCGCGGCGGCGGCCTCGGCGGTGAGGCGCTGGTACTCCAGGAGGTCGAGGCGGTGGCCGGCGGTGTTGAGCCGGTAGCCCGGGTGGGCGGTGGTGATGACCTCGTCCGCGCAGCCCTCGGCCTTGAAGGCCTTGCGGAGGGCGGCGATGCATATCGCGACCTGGGTGCGGGCGGTGGCGGGCGGGCTGCCCTGCCAGACGGCGTCGACCAGGGCGTCGACGGGCACGGTGCGGTCCGGCGAGAGGAGCAGCAGGGCGAGGATGGTGCGCTGTCTGGAGCCTCCGACGGAGAGCTGTCTGCCTTCGACGGTGAGAGACAAGGGCCCCAGCACCCCGAACGACAGCAGCACGACATGGCCCCCCGGTCGATGACGACACTCCTCAACCTGCCCCCGTGGCAGACCAATGGGACCGTCCCGTGGGGGGCAGTCCCATCAACTCATCACCATAGCCTCACCGATGGTCCGCCGGTACTCCGTATCGAACGAGTATTCAGGACATCCTCATGCGGGAGGGCATGGGCGGAAAGGGCCGTTCGCACCATTCATTGTCATGGACCTGAATACATTTCCCCCCACCGCGGACCGATATCCGACCGATATCCGGCCGATGCGGCCCCCTCCTAGCCTTCCGGCGTCGGCCGAAGCGGCCGACGGACATTCGGCAGAGAGAAGGCACCATGGAGTTCCGGATCCTCGGACCGGTCCGCATCCGGACCGCCGAACAGGAGGACGCGCTCAGCGGCAGCAAGCAGCGCACCATGCTCGCCGCCCTGCTGCTCAGCGACGGCCGCGCGCTCTCCGACGAGCGCCTCGGCCGGATGCTCTGGGACAGCAGACCCCCGAGCACCGCCCCCGCGCAGATCCACACGTACGCCTCCCGGATCCGCCGCCGGCTCGGCCCCGACGTCCCGCTGATCCGCATCCGCACCGGCTACCAGCTGATGGCCCAGCACGTTCCTTACGACTACCGGGAGTTCACCCGGCTCTCCGACGAGGGCCACCGGGCGCTGCACGCCCAGGACTTCGCACCCGCCGCCGCCCTGCTCGGGGAGGCACTCGCGCTCTGGCGCGGCGAGGCGCTCGCCGACGCCACCGACCACCTCGTCCTCGCCGAACGGCCCCGTCTGGAGGAGTACCGGCTGGAGGCCCTGGAATCCCGGATCGAGGCCGAGCTCATCCTCGGCCGGCACCGCCAGCTCGTCTCCGAGCTCACCGGCCTGGTCGCCCACCACCCGATGCGCGAACGCTTCCGCGCCCTGCTGATGACCGCGCTCTACCGCTCCGACCGGCAGGCCGAGGCCCTCACCGCCTACATCGACGGCCGGCGGATGCTCGCCGAGGAGCTCGGGGTCGAGCCCGGACTCCTCCTCGCCCGCACCTACCAGGCCGTCCTGACCGGGGAGGTGAGGACCAGGATGCCCCAGCAGCTCGCCTCCTGACCCCGCACCACGGGGGCAGCACCACACGAACGGGGCAGGGGGCGGGCCGGCGGCCCGCCCACGCTCAGAACGCCAGGCCGTGCTCGCGGAACAGCGCCTCCAGCGCGAGCTTGTCGTGCACCTCGCCCTCCGCCAGCCGCTTGATCACCAGCAGGCACGGCATGCCGAAGTCCCCGCCGGGGAACGACTTCGTCCGGGTCGCGCCCACACAGACCGACCAGGCCGGCGCCTCGCCGCGCGGCAGCTCCTCCCCCGAGACGGCGTCGAACACCCGGGTACTGCCGGTGAGGATCACCCCGGCACCCAGCTTCGCACCGCGCCGCACCCGCGCCCCCTCGACCACCATCGCGCGCGAGCCGACGAACGCCTCGTCCTCGACCACCACCGGCACCGCGCCCGCCGGCTCCAGCACCCCGCCGATGCCCGCCCCGCCCGCCAGGTGCACGTTGCGCCCGATCTGCGCGCAGGAGCCCACCGTGGCCCAGGTGTCCACCATCGTGCCCGTGTCGACGAAGCCCCCGATGTTGGTGAACGAGGGCATCAGCACCACGCCGGGAGCCAGATGGCTGCCCCAGCGGGCGATCGCCCCGGGCACCACCCGCACCCCGTCGAACCGCGTCTTCAGCGGCATCCGGTCGTGGTGGCGGAACGGCCCCACCTCGCCCTCGGTCATCCCCAGCACCCGGAACGAGAGCAGGATCGCGCGCCGCGCCCGCTCGTCGACCCGTACGGCGCCGCTCTCCGCGTCGACCCGGGCGACCCGGGCGGCGCCCCGGTCCAGCAGGTCGACGGCGGCCACCACGGTGTCCCGGGCACCGGTGTCCGCGGGGCCGAGGCCGTCACGGCGCTCCCACAGCCGGTCGATCTCGGCGGGAATGAGGCTGGACATGGACGGTCCCTTCGGAACGGGGCGGGCGGGCACGGACGTGCCCGTCAGGTACGGGCCGGCTGCCGCAGGAGCGCCAGCCGGGGAGCGACGGCGTCGGCGTCCAGGACGGCCGCGACACGGACGTGGCCGCAGCCGCCCGGGCCGTACTCGGCCCCCGGCATGACGACCAGGCCGGCGGTGCCGGCCAGGGTGCGGGCGAAGGCGGCGCCGTCGCCGCCGGGCGCCGGCACCCAGACGAACAGGCCGCCGCCGGGGTGCCGGCACGGCAGCCCGGCACGGCCGAGGACCTCGACCAGACCGGCCACCCGGCGGGCGTTGAGCGCGCGCCGCTCCTCGGCGTGCACGTCGTCGGCCAGCAGCACGGCGGCACGGGCCTGCGCCGAGGCACCGGCCATCAGGCCGGCCGCACGGCGGCGCGGCACCAGCTGCGCCACGAGCCGCGGGTCACCGGCGTAGAAGCCGACCCGCAGACCGGGGGCGTTCGACCGCTTGGAGAGGCTGTGCACGGCCAGCACCCCCGACAGGCCCCCGGCCAGCGCGGTGCGCGGTGCGTGCACCCAGGTGGCCTCCGTGTACGCCTCGTCGGAGAGCACCGGCACACCGCGGCGGCGGCCCCAGGCGGCGATCCGGTCGAGCGGCTCGACCGTGCCGGTCGGGTTGGCCGGGCTGTTCACCCACAGGCAGAGCGCCCTCGACACCACCGCGGGCGGCAGCAGGTCGAGCCGCATCCGCAGCCCGCCGTCGACGGGCACCCGGTGCACCCGCAGCCCGGCGAGCCGGGCGCCGTACTCGTACGTCGGGTAGCAGAGCGCGGGGATCAGCACGGTGTCCCGGCCGGCGTCCGGCTCGATCTCGCGGAGGAAGAGCGGCAGCGTGGAGATGAACTCCTTGGTGCCCACGCACGCCGCCACGGCCTCCGCGGGCACCCGCACCCCGAAACGGCGGTGCAGGTAGCCGGCGGCCGCGGCCCGCAGGGCGTCGCTGCCCGCACTCGCCGGATAGGCCGCGGGGGCCGGCGGCGGCACCGGTCCGGCGAGCAGCGGCGGCGGGTCGGCCGGCACCCCGAGCGAGAGGTCGAGCACCGGCAGGCCCGATCCGGCCGCCAGCCGGAGCAGGTCCTCCCTGGTCATCCCGCGGCCCCGGCGAGCGCCGGGGCGCCGATCCGGTCCGGCGCGAAGTCGAGCGTGGCGAAGTGGTCGCGCTCCTCCTCGGCCCGGCGGATCAGCTCCACGCTGCCGTCCCGGCGGAGCATCAGCTCCTGCGGCCGCAGGCGGCCGTTGTAGGTGAAGCCCATCGCGTGGCCGTGGGCGCCGGTGTCGTGCACGAGCAGCAGGTCGTCCTCGGCCAGGGCGGGCAGCTCCCGGCGCTCGGCGAAGCGGTCGTTGTTCTCGCAGAGCGAGCCGACCACGTCGACCTGCTCCGGCGGGGCGTCGGTGAACGGCGCGGTGATGTGGTGGTAGGCGGTCGGGTAGAGCGCGGGCCGCATCAGCGAGCTCATCCCCGCGTCGACGCCCGCGTACTCGCGCCACTTGGTCATCCGGTTGACGACCCGGGTGGCGAGCACCCCGTGCGGCCCGGTGATCAGGCGGCCCGACTCGAAGGCGACGCGCGGCCGGGGCAGGGCGTGCGCCCGCGACCAGGTGTCGAGCCGGACGTCGAGGGCCCGGCCGAGGGCGGCCAGGTCGAGCGGCCGCTCACCCGGCCGGTACGGGATGCCGAGGCCGCCGCCGAGGTTGACGGAACCGACCGTGACACCGAGTTCGCGGTGCAGTTCGACGGCGTGCTCCAGCAGCAGGTCCAGGGTGTGCAGCACCGGCGCGGCGGTGAGCGAGTTCGAGGCCAGCATCATGTGCAGCCCGAAGCTGCGCACGCCGAGCGCCCGCGCCCTGGCGACCACCGCGGTCAGCCGGTCGGCGCGCACGCCGAACTTCGCCCCCTCGGGGTTGCCGAGGAAGGCGTCCCCGGCCCCGGGCGTGCCGGCGGGCCGCTGCCGGGCCCCCGGGTTCACCCGGAAGCACAGGGTCTCCGGCACGTCCGGCCGGTCGGCCAGCTTGTCGAGCACGGCCTCGTCGTCGATGTTCAGCAGCGCACCGGCGGCCAGGGCCTCCGCCAGCTCCTCCCGGCTGGTGTTGTTGGAGGTGAAGCAGATGCGGTCGCCGGCGGCACCGGCCTCCCGGGCCAGCGCCAGCTCCGGCAGCGAGCTGCAGTCGAACCCGAAGCCGCGGTCGGCCAGCAACCGCAGCACGGCCGGGTTCGGCAGGGCCTTCACGGCGAAGTACTCGGTGTAGGGCAGGTGCCGGAACGCCGCGTCGAACGCGTCGCAGGTCTCCTCGATGCCCTGCTCGTCGTAGACGTGGAACGGCGTGCCGAAGTGCTCGACGGCGGCCGGCAGCACGGGCAGCAGGCGGCGCCCGAAGTCTTCACTGATCGGCATGGGGTGGCTCCTTCCGGAGGGGATGCGCAACAGGGGCGGACGGTCAGACCCGGGCGACGATGACCGAGCGGGCGCGGTCGCCGGAGAGCGGCCGCCGGTAGTGGAAGGTCTCCACCTCCACCTCGGCGAAGCCCGCGGCCAGCGCCTGGTCGCGCAGGTACTCCTCGGAGAGCCAGTGGAAGCCGGTGACGCCGGGCGCCTGCTGGACCGGCTCGCCGTTCCTCGTCGAGTCGTTGGAGGCGACGAGGGTGCCGTGGCCGCCGGCCGCCAGCCAGCTGCGGATCCGGGACAGCACCGGCAGCCCGCCGTCGACGAGGAGGTGGCCGAGCAGGCCGTCCATGTAGACGACCGGCCAGTGCTCCTCGGGGGTCCACACGGTGATGTCGGCGCGGACGGCCTCGATGCCCTTGGACCGGGCGATCGCCACGGCCTCGGCCATCGCGTCGACGGCCAGCACGCGGTAGCCGTCACGCTGGACGTCGCTCTCGACGGCGGCGTTGCCGCTGCCCAGGCTCAGCATGCCGGTGGCGCTGTGGCGGCGCAGCTCGCCGACGAGCACGCCGCGCATCCAGGTGCGGTACTCGGGCGAGAAGGTGGACGGCGTGACCGAGTCGCCGCGGGCCTCGCCGCGCTCCCAGATCTCGAACAGGCTGGGCTCGTCGGCGCGCTGCGGGAGGTAGAAGTCGACCAGGTCGTCGAGCTGGGCGTTGGCGACGGCGAGTTCGAGCTGAATGGTCATCGGTTCTCCTGGTGGGTGTCGTCAGCGCACGGCGGACGGGGCGAAGGTCTCGGCGAGCAGGGGGAGCAGGTCGTCCAGCCCGGTGCGGTAGAAGTGGCCGCCGGGCAGCTCGTGGTGGGTGAAGCGGCCGTCGGCGATCTCCGCCCAGCGGAGGCCGAGGGCGGTGGTGACCAGCGGGTCCTCGGCGCCCTGGACGGCCAGCACCGGGCAGCCGACCGGGACGGGGCCGTCCGGGCGGTGGCGAGCGGCGGCCCGGATGTCGGCGGTCAGCGCCCGGCCGAGCAGGAGCCGGGCCGCGGGGCTGGCCAGCACGCCCGCCGGGAGGCCGCCCAGCCGGTGGATCGCCGGCCAGAGTTCGTCCTCGGGGAGGTCGAGGGCGGCCGCGGTGGAGTGCAGCCAGGGCGGGGCGGCGCCGCTGACCACGAGCAGGGCGGGCCCGCGGCCCGCCGCGTGCGCCCGGGCCGCCCAGGCGGCGCCGAGCAGCGCCCCGAAGCTGTGTCCGAGCACCGCCCAGCGGCGGCCGGGCGGCGGGGTGTGGTCGCGGACCAGCGCGTCGACGTAGCCGGCCAGTTGCTCCGGCGGGCGTTCGGCGAACCTGGCGCCGCGGCCGGGGAGTTCGATCGGGACGACCTCGACGCGGTCGCGCAGGGCGTCGGCCCAGCCGGCGAACAGTGCGGCCGAACCGCCGCCGGAGGGCAGGGTGTGGAGCAGCGGCCGGGTGTCCATCAGCCGGCCGCCGCGGTGGCGGCGCTCTCCGCCGCGCGCATCCGGCCGAAGGCGGCGAGCAGGGCGGTGTCCGTGGCGGTGCCGCCGTCGAGGGCGTTGCGGCAGAGCATCTTGAGCATCCGCCAGCCCTTGGCGGCGCGGTCCAGGCCGGCCAGGAACGGCGCGCCGCCGCCCGGCAGTCCGGCCCAGGGCCCGGTGGTCCGGAGGTGGGCCTGGGCGAGCGCGAGGTAGGCGCGTTCCACCATCAGGGCGGTGTGGTACGTGTTGTCGAGCTGGGCGTGCCGCCGGATCGGGGGGCCGGTCAGGTCGGCGGCGAACCCTGCGCCGTAGCGGTCGAGTTCGGTGTCCAGGCCGGCCCGGTCGGCCAGCAGGGCGGTCACGGCGGCGCGTTCGCGGACGGCCACGGTGCCGTCAGCGAGGGCGAGTTCGGTGTCCGGTCCGACCTTCAGGCGGTACAGCGAGTCGTACTTGTCGTAGACGTGCACCAGGTTGGAGCGGATCGACTCGGTGAACAGCGCGCGGTCGAAGCGCAGCACGAGCGAGCGGACGCCGACGTTGTCGATGCCGGTGTAGCTCTCCTCGTCGAAGTCGACGACGGTGACCTTGTGGCCGTTGGTGCGGTGCTGCAGCAGGTGGTACTCGGGGAAGTGCTCGTGGTAGTAGCTGTCCACCCGGGCGATGCAGTGGCCGTGCTCGCGCACCGCGGCCCGCAGGGTGGCCTCGATGTCGCCGTGCACGGGCAGGTGGTGCTTCTCCACGCCCCACTCGCCGAGCAGCAGGGCGTCGCGGGCGACCTCGCTGTCGAGCAGGTTGCGGCAGGACAGCCCGCCCCACTCGGCCTTCAGGGCGGGGGCGCCCGCGACGAGCAGGAAGGCGGCGAGCAGCCGGGGCGGCAGCAGCTGGGTGAGGCTGACGACGTGGCAGTCGTAGTAGAGGCTGTCGACGGCCTCCCAGTCGAGGCCGGTGGCGGCCGAGCGGTGCCGGGTGACGCCGGGGACGTCCAGGGTCGGTGCGGTGGTCATCGGGGGCTCCCGTACGAGAGGAGGAGGCCGGCGGGCGAGCGGAAGCTGAGGCCCTCGACGGGCTGCGGGTCCGGGTCGGCGAAGCGCAGGCCGGGGCGGCGTTCGAGGAGGATCCGCAGCGCGGTGCGGACCTCGGCGAGGGCCATCCGGCGGCCCATGCACTGGTGGCGGCCGGCGCCGAAGGCGAGGTGCCGGGAGGCGGCCGGGCGGGCGGGGTCGAAGGTGTCCGGGTCGGCGAAGACGGCGCCGTCGCGGTTGGCGGAGCCGAGCAGCACGGTCAGCAGGGAGCCGCGCGGGATGTCGGTGCCGAGCAGTTCGCCGCCGCCCCAGATCCGGACGGTGGAGTGGATCGGCGGTTCGAAGCGCAGCGTCTCCTCGACCACCGGGTCGATCAGTTCCGGCCGGGCGTACACCTCGCGCAGGAGCGCGGGCCGGGAGCAGAGCACGTGCAGGACGTTGGCGATCAGCCGGTTGCTGGTGTCGATGGCCGCCGGGATCAGCAGGCCGATCTGGCGGACGATCTCCGCGTCGTCGACGTCGGCGCCCTCGGCCGCGGCGGTGAGCAGCTGCCCGATGACGGAGGCGTCCGGCGCGGGCCGCAGCTCGGCGATCCTGGCGTGCAGCAGCACCTGCATGCGCTGCCAGGCGGTGAGGGCGGCGCGGCGGGCGGGCGGGGCGGCGGAGTCGATGAACGCGATGACCGCGTCGCTGCACCGCTGGAACTCCGGTACGTCGTCCGGGTGCAGGCCGATGATGCGGGACATCACGCGGATCGGCACGGCGTTGGCGAACGCGGGCACGAAGTCCGCGGTGCCGCTGTCGCCGAGCGCGTCGACGACCTGGTGCACGGCGGCCGGCACCAGCTCCTCCAGGTGCCCGGGGATCGCGGCGGCGGAGAAGCTGCGGTTGGTGAGCGAGCGCAGCTTCACGTGCTCGTCGCCCTCGACGTCGGTGACGGTGCGGCCGAACAGCACGCGGGTGGCGCGGAACGGGCTCTCCACGCTCGCCCGCCGGTCGCGCAGGACGGCGCCGACCGCCTCGTGGGTGGTGGCGAACCAGGTGCGGTGGGTCTCGGACCGGACGAGCGGGCCGGCGGCGCGCAGCGCCGCGTACACGGGGTACGGGTCGCGGAGGAAGGCGGCGGTGCCGAATCCGGCGGCGGCGTCGGGCAGGACGGCGGTGGTCACGGCGGTGGTCACGGGGTGCGCTCCTCGGCGATCGCGACGAACCGCAGCCGCTGGTAGTCGGCGTACCAGCGGCCGTCGCGGTACAGGGCGGGCGCGGCCAGCTCGTTGACGCGGGCCAGCACGGCGGGCAGCAGGTCGGCGGGCACGTGGTCGATCAGGGTGGAGCCGAACATCGCGACCCAGTCGGCGACGCCGCCGGGGCAGTCGGCGAGTTCGGTGGGCCGGGCGAAGTACTCGGTGCGGGCGACGAGGAAGCCGTTGGCCTCCAGGAGGGCGGCGTACTCGGCGGGGCTCGGGAAGTACCAGGGCATCCGCATGCCCTCGGCCAGGCCGTGCTCGGCGAGCGCGGTGCGGACGGCCGCGAGGATGCCGGCGACGTTGCGGGCACCGCCGAGCTCGGCGACGAAGCGGCCGCCGGGGCGCAGCGCGCGGTGCACCGAGCGCACGACCTCCCCGGGCCGGGTCATCCAGTGCAGCGCGGCGTTGGAGAAGACGGCGTCGACGGGCTGCGGCAGCCGTACGTCGTGGCCGTCGGCGAGCAGCACCTCGGTGCCCAGGCGGCGGGAGGCGGCGGCGACCATGGCGGGGTCGCTGTCGGCGCCGGTGACGTGCGCGCCGCGGGCGGCGATCTCGGCGGCGAGTTCACCGGTGCCGCAGCCGAGGTCGAGGACGTGCTCGCCGGGGACGGGGCCGAGGAGGTCGACGACGCCCTTCGCGAGCGAGGAGACGTAGCCGAACTGGCGGTCGTAGCGGTCGGCGTCCCAGGCGGGGCCGGCGGTGGTCTCGGTCATCGGGTTCACCCTCGGTCGATCTGCTGGAGCATCAGTTCGTCGGTGCCGCCGGCCAGTGCCAGGCCGAGGGCGTCACGCAGGGCGCGGCCGGCCGGGTGGCCGGTGCGGTAGCCGTCGCCGCCGGCGAGCTGCAGGGCCTCGTCGGCGACCTCGCGGAGCACGGCGGCGGCGCGGTGCTTGCAGGCGGCGGCGTACGCGGCCGGGCAGCTGCCGGCGGCGAGTAGCCGGACGCCCTGCCGGGCCGCGGCCCGGACCTCCTCGGTCTCGGCGGTGAGCCGGGCGAGGGTGAAGCGGACGTGCTGGTTGGTGATGAGCGGGGTGCCGAAGGTGTGCCGTGCGGTGGCGTCGGCCACGGCGTGGTCGAGGACGGCCGCCGCCAGTTCGCCCATCCGCACGGCGAGCATCACGCGTTCGTGCAGCCAGTGGCGCATGAGCACCAGCAGGCCGTGGCCGCCGGGCACGAGCACGGTCGTGACGGGCGCGGCGTCGAGGTCCACCCTGCCGGTCAGCCCGTGGTGGCCGAGGCCGTCCAGGGGGGTGGTCCGGACGCCGGGGGCGCGGGCCGGCACGAGCAGCAGCGCGGGGCCGGGGCGGCCGGTGGCCGCGCCGGGGTCGTCGGCGAGGACGAGCAGGTGGTCGGCGAAGGGGGCGTTGCTGATGAACCACTTGCCGCCGGTGACGGTGAGCCGGTCGCCCGCCCGGTCGACGCGGGTGGTGAGGCGGGCCAGGTCGCTGCCGTGCTCGGGTTCCGTGGCGGCGAGGGCGCTGGTGGTGCGGCCGGCCAGGGCGTCGGCGACCAGGGCGGGGTCGGCGGCGGGGAGGGCGCCGAGCAGGCGGGTGGCGACGTCCAGGTGGGTGAGGACGGCGGCGCCGGGGGCGCCGTTGCCCACCCGGGCGAGGGCCGCGTGCAGTTCGGCCGCGTGCCACAGGGCCCGGGGGCGGTCGGCGGGGGTGGCGGCCCAGGCGTCGCGGAAGAGTCCGGCGCTGCCCGCGGCGGCCAGCAGGTCGGTGACGGGCGGCGTGCCGTGCTCCCAGCGGGCGTCGTCGAGCAGGGCCCGCTGCGCGGTGAGGAAGCCGTCGAGCCGGGCCCGGAAGCCGGGGTCGGCGGCCTGCCCGGGGCTGCGGGGGGCGGGCCCCGTGAGCGCACCCCCGGCGGCCCGGACGGTCGTCGTCGGGTCATGCACCGGGCCACCCCTGGAGGCGGGCGAGGGTGGTGAGCATCATTTCGTCCGATCCGGTGGAGATGGAGAACAGCCGGGTGTCGCGGAACGCCCGGTTGACGGGTGCGTCGACGAGCTGGCCGTGGGCGCCGTGCAGGTGCAGGCAGGTGCGGGCGACGGTGCGGACGAGGCGGCTGGAGCGGAGCTTCACCGCCGCGGAGAGCGCCCGGTGGTCGCCGCCCGTCACCCAGCGGTCGATGCCGGTGTAGGCGAGCTGGCGGACCGCCTCGACCTCGGCGCGCAGGGCGGCCAGGCGGCCGGCGACGTCCGGGCGGGTCGCGACGGGCGCGCCGAAGGTGACGCGGTCGCGGAGCCGTTCGGCGGTGCGCAGCAGCAGGGTGTCGGCGACGGCGAGGGCGCGGCAGGCGGAGACGATCCGCTCCGGCTCGAACTGCCGCATCTGGGTGACCAGTCCGAGGCCGTGCCCGCCGAGCCGGTGCCCGGCGGGCACGAACACGTCGTCGAGCAGGACCTCCCCGGCGACGCCGGCGGCGCGCAGGCCGAGGGTGGGGCCGCCGGGGGTCACGGCGAGCCCGTCGGCCTCGGCGGGCACCATGAGCAGCACGTGGCCGAACGGTGCACGGGCGTCGGGCAGCCGGGCGAGCACGGCGAACGCGTCGGCGTACAGCCCCGCGACGACCCAGCGCTTGACGCCGCTCACCCGGTAGCCGCCGGGCACCGGCCGGGCCGTGGTGGCGACCGCGGCGACGTCCGAGCCCGCGCCGGGCTCGGAGACGGCGTGGCCGAGCAGGCACTCGCCGGCCAGTGCGGGCCGCAGGAAGCGGTCGACGGCCTCCGGCGAACCCGCCTCGGCGATCATCGGCGCGACCATGTCGTTGTGCACGGTGACCGACATGCCGACGCTGTCGGAGGGCAGTGCGCCCAGGCACTCGGCGAGCACCACGTGGTCCCAGGCGGTGCCGCCCCCGCCGCCGACGGCGGCCGGGAAGCGCATGCCGAGGAAGCCGTGCCCGGCCAGGCCGCGGAGCACCTCGCGCAGCGGTACGGCGCCGTGCTGCTCCCAGTCGTCGACGCGGGGCGCGACGGCCTCCGCGAGGTGGGCGGTGAGGCGGGCGCGCAGGTCGTCCTCGGCCGGGGTGAACCAGCCGGTGCGGGCGGCGGTGGCGAGGCTCATCCGGCCACCGCCTCGTGCAGCAGCGCGCGGACGCGCTTGACGTCGGGCTTGCCGTTGGAGAGCGCGGGGAAGGCGGAGAGCCGGCGGAAGTGCCGGGGCACCATGTAGCGGGGCAGGGCGGCGGAGCCGTGCGCGACCAGGGCGGCGGTCGGCTCCTCGGGGAGCGGGCCGAGCTCGGCGGGGCCGGCGGGGGTGTCCGGCGGCAGGACGGCGCAGGCCAGGGTGAGGCCGTCGCGGGGGTCGGGGACGGCCGCGACGAAGGCCCGGCCGACCGACGGGTGGGTCTCCAGCACCCGGCGGACCTCGTTGAGGTTGATCCGGTAGCCGCGGATCTTCACCTCGTCGTCGCGGCGGCCGCGGAAGACGAGCACGCCGTCCGGGCGGCGGGCGCCGATGTCGCCGGTGCGGTAGTGGCGGACGCCGTCCCGGTGCAGGAACGCGGCGGCCTCCTCCTCGGGGCGGTTGAGGTAGCCGGTCATCACCTGTTCGCCGGCGACGAGGATCTCGCCGGGCCCGTCGGCGCTCAGCGCACCGTCCTCGGTGAGGAAGGAGATCCGCACGCCGGGCAGCGCCGGGCCGATCGGGTAGGGCTCGGTGCGGCCGGGCTCGCGTTCGGCGATCGGCTGGAAGGCGACGCCGCAGGTGGTCTCGGTCGGGCCGTAGCCGTTGACGACCACCAGCTCGGGGGCGGCGTGCAGCCAGGCCTGCACGGTGGCCGGGTTGAGCACCTCGGCGCCGGTGAGGATCCGCCGCAGGGCGCCCAGGTCGTGGCCGGCGAGGCCGGTGCCGTGCTGGGCGAGCAGGGTCAGCGTGGAGCCGACGGCGGTCAGGTGGGTGATCCGCTCGCGGGCGATCAGTCCGAGCACCGCGGGCGGCAGCAGCACGGACGGGCTGAGGTGGACGACGGCGCCGCGCAGCAGCGGCAGCAGCAGGTCGGCCACCGAGCCGTCGAAGTGCAGGGCGGTGGTGTTGAGGCAGACGGCGTCCGGGCCGATGCCGAGCACCGGGTCGACGGCCTCGAAGAACGCCTCCAGGGCGCGGTGGTGGATCTGCACGCCCTTGGGCCGGCCGGTCGAGCCGGAGGTGTACAGCACGTACGCGAGGTCGGCCGGCGCGGGCCGCACCGGCTGCCAGCCGTCCGGGGCCGGGGTGGCGAGCAGTTCGTCGACGGTGAGCACCGGCACGGGCAGCCGCTGCGCGGCGAGGCGGTCGGCGCGGACCTCCCGGGCCAGCAGCCAGGGGCTGCCGGCGTCGGCGAGCAGCATGCGGCGGCGGTCCTCGGGGGCGGACGGGTCGAGCGGCACGTACGCGGCGCCCGCCATCAGCACCCCGAGCATCGCGGTGACGGTGGCGACGCTCTTCTCGCCGTGGACGGCGACCCGGGTGCCGGGGCGGAGGCCGCGGGCCTGCAGGCCGGCCGCCACCGCCCGTGCGCCGTCGTGGAGTTCGCCGTAGCCGAGGGCGCCGTCCGGGCCGACGAGGGCCGGCCTGGACGGGTCGTGCCGGCCGAGGGCGGCCGTCAGGCTGTGCGTGACGGCCTCCGCCGGAGCGGTCATCGGGCGGCCCGCCGCTCGACGAGGGCGACCAGCGCGGTCAGGCTCTCCAGCGCGTCCAGGTCGTCCGGCTCGGCACCGAACTCGATGCCGAAGTCGCTGCCGAGGCGGACGGTGAGCTCGACGGCGTCCAGCGAGTCCAGGTTGAGGACCCGCATGAAGTTGTCGTCCTGGTCCAGCTCGGCGGAGACGTCGCGCTTCTTGATCAGGCTCAGCGTGTCGGCCAGGCGGTCGCGGACGGACTCGGCGGTACGGACGCTCATCAAGGGCTCCTGACGGGTAGCGGCAGTGGCGGTAGGCGCTGCGGAAGGGAGGGGGACGGGACGGGCGGGGTGGGCTGCGGCGCGGCGGGCGCCGGGGCGGCGGCCCGGGTGCGGCGGGCGGAACCGAGGACGGTCCAGCCCACCGCGACGGTGAGGAAGGCGGTGCCGGCGACGGTCGCCGGGCCGATCCGCTCGCCGAGGACGGCCACGCCCAGCCCCACCGCGACGAGCGGGTTGACGTACGAGTAGGTGCTGGTGAGGCGCTGGTCGACCCTGGCGGTCAGCCACGTGTAGGCGAGGAACCCGACGAGCGAGCCGAGCAGCACCAGGTGCGCCTCGGCCAGCCACACCGCGGCGCCGAGCGCCTGCGGCCGCAGCCGCGGCCACTCGCCGGCGGCGGCGGAGGCCACCAGCAGGGCGAGGCCGCCGGTGAGCATCTGCACCGCGCTGGTGAGCGCGGCACCGGGGGCGGGGGCCGGGTCGGCCCCGCCGCCCGCCGGGGGCGGGGCCGCCAGCCGGCCCGCGACCGCCCAGGTGAGGGCGGCGAGCAGGACCAGCAGCGACGGGAGCAGGGCGCCGGGCTCGAAGCCCAGCAGGGTGGCCACCCCGACCAGGCCGAGCAGGGCGGCGTACAGGTCGGCGCGGGTGCCGCGGCGGCCGGAGACGGCGCCGACGGCCAGCACCCAGAGCGGCACGGTGGCGAAGTACGTCCCGGCGGCGGCGGACGGCAGCCGTTCGGAGGCGATGCTCACCAGACCGTTCGAGCAGAGGAAGTGCAGCACGCCCAGCAGGGCCGTGCGGCGCGTCCGGCCGCGCATCCGGACCCACGGGCCCGGCTCGCCCCGGACGTGCCACCGCCAGGTGAGCACCGCCAGCAGCAGCGCCCCGGCGAGGGTGAAGCGCACGCCGGCGGCGAGCAGCGGCGGCACCGCCTGGACCACCACGCGGATGCCCAGGAAGGTCGACCCCCAGAGCACCCACACGGCGAGCAGCGCGAGCGCGATCCGGCCGCGCGGCGGGGCCGCGGTGGACCGCCCCGGCATCAGGCGAGCTTCAGGATGCGGTCGAGGTAGCGACCGGAGGAGTTGAGCCGCCAGAGGGCGCCGCGGGTGATGGCGCGCCTGGCCTCGGGGCTGTGGGCCATCGGCTTGACCACGTGGGCGAACCAGGCGCTCGCGTGGTGGGCGTCGATGCCGATGTGCAGCTTGTGGTAGGTGATGCCGTCCGGCGGCAGGTCGAGCCGCTGCCAGGCGTGCAGCACCTGGGAGAAGCGGTCCGGGGCGAGCCACTCGGCGATCGCCAGGTGGCCGACGGCCTCGGCGAACAGGCCGCGGTAGCGGCAGATCAGCACGGCGAGGTTGCCGCCGAGCAGGGCCTCCGCGGAGAGGTGCCCGGTGAGCTCCTCGTCGGTGATGCCGAAGTGGCGGACGATCCGGTCGAAGAGCACGGTGTGCACCTCGGCCGGGTTGCCGTTGCCCATCTCGTCCCAGAAGTTCTTGGCGATCTCCATCTTGGTGACGCCGTCGGTGCCGACCTGCATGGTGGCCAGCAGGTCGTCGAAGCGGGAGTCGACGGAGGACTCCTGGAGCACGAACCTGCGCAGGTCCTCCGGGGTGGCCTCGTTGCGCAGGAAGCGGTGGTAGTAGGGGTGCTTGAAGACGGAGTGCTCGCGGGCGACGCCCTTGAGCCAGCCGATGAACGCCGCCGGGTCGTCGGGGATGCCGTCGTACAGCGCCGGGTCGATCCAGGCGTCCTCGGCGGCGGCCGTGTCCTGCTCCAGCCGGCGGGTGACGGCGTGCAGGACGGTGGACGTCTCGGCGGTGGGTCCGGTGGGGAGCTTGGTGTGCACCCCGTAGATCCGGTACAGCAGGTCCTGCTGGGTGAAGAACGCGTCCGGGTCGTCCAGGGCGCGGCGGCCGAGGTCGGCGACGGCCTCCAGCAGCTCGGCCGGGTCGGGGTAGGCGGCGTCCAGCTCCTCCGCGGGCCGGGCCAGCCGGGGCAGGAAGCCGGCCAGGAACTCCTTGTCGATCACGAGGCGGGCGGGGGCGGTCAGGGTGGGCATGCGGTGGGTGCTCCTCGGGAGGTTCACGGCGGTGCGCCGCGTTCCGTCGGTGGGTCCAGCCTCGCGGCGGGGCCTGTACGACGTCTGGTGGACGGGCTATACCTGCGGGTCAGACACCCTGCGCGAGGCCGGAGAGGTGGCCGGCCAGGGCGTCGACGGTGTTGACGTCCCAGACCAGCGTCGGGTCGACCGACAGCTGGAGGGTGTCCTCGATGTCACCGCAGAGGGCGAAGGCGTAGACCGAGTCGAGGCCGTACTCGGTGAGCGGCACCGCGTGGTCGATCTCCTCGGCGGGGCGCTGCAGGTAGTAGCCGACGCGATCGGCGAGCCAGACGCGGATCTGCTCGGGGGACTGGACGGCGGCGGGTGCGGACATGCGGGTCTCCTGGGGTCCGGGACGGATGGCGGGTACGGGTGACGGGCGGGCGTTCCCTAGCCGGGGACGTGCCGGGCCGTCAAGTCGAACAGCCGGCGCTGCCCGAAACGGGCGACGGCCTGGTCGAACAGCTGCCGCTCCACGTCGGCGCGTTCGGCGGGGGTGAGCACCGCGCGGCCGGGCAGCCGCCGGTCGAGCCGGTCGAGCGCCGCCACCAGGGCGGCGTCGTCGTGGAGTTCGGGACGCGGCCCGCGCCGGCCGTGCCACCAGACGCCGAGCACGGCGGCCGCGGCCAGCACCACGGTGTAGCGGCCCGCGACGGCGTGGGCGTGCGGCGACGCGTCGATGGTGATGTCGCGCGGGGCCAGGGCCAGGCACTCCTCGCGGAGCACGGCCAGTTCGTCGCGGAACCGCGCGGCCAGCCGGCCGACGGGGCCGGGGCCGCGGCACTCCTCCGCGAGCGCGACCAGGGTGGCGGCCAGGCCGTCGCTGCGCGGCGAGCCGGCGGCGAGCCGGTCGAGGTCCAGCTCCGGCAGGTCGCCGTCGAGGTCGAAGAGCGCGGCCGGCGCCGCCGGGGAGGTGAACCACGAGCGCCGGGCCAGCCGCGGCAGCTGCGGCAGGACGGTGACCAGGCAGGCCGACCGGGAGGCGTGCCCGAACGTCGCCGGGGCGACGTCGCGGGCCATCTTCTGGAAGATCCCGTACGGGCCCTCCCGCAGGTACGACTGCGCGCCGAGCACGGTGCGCAGCTCCTCCAGGGTGTCGAGCAGCATCCGGGACGCCAGGTACTTGGACGCCGAGGCGAGGACGGCGGTCTCCTCCGGCAGCACCTGCAGGGCCCGGACCACGACCGTGGTGAAGGCGTCGACCGCCAGCAGGTCGGCGAACGCGCGGGCCAGCACCGTCCGGACGTAGGGCAGGTCGGCCGCCGTGCCGCCGTACAGCCGGCGTTCCAGGGCGAAGGAGACGGCGGCGCGCAGCGCGGTGTCGAGCGGGCCGACGCACATCGAGGGGATGACACTGCGGGTGAGCTGGAAGGACTTCAGGGCGGTCTCGATGCCCCGGCCGGGGGCGCCGAGCAGGGCGTCCGCCGGCACCGGGCAGTCGGTGAACCGTCCGCCGCCGAGCTGCACCCCGCGCATCCCCGAGCTGGGGAAGCGCTCCAGGTGGGTCAGCGAGCCCTCGGGCAGACCCTCCTTGCGGACGAAGAACTGGCTGTGGCTGCGGCTGCCCCGGGCGTCGTCGGTCCGGGCGAAGACCACCAGGGCGTCGGCCCGCCGGAAGTTCGTGACGACCTCCTTGGTGCCGTTCAGCACCCAGCCGCCGCCCTCCGCCGGGCGGGCGGAGAACTCTGCGTGCGCGAAGTCGTTGCCGTGCGCGAGCTCGTGGTAGACCGAGGCGATCTTGCGGTTGTCGAGGAGCAGCCCGGCGGCGGTGCGCTGCTGCTCCGCGTCGCCGGCGCTCCAGAGGTTGACCGAGGCGATGAAGGAGCTGAAGCCGTAGCCCAGGCCGAGGCAGGGGTCGCGGCGCCACAGGGTGCGCAGCACGGCGGCGAGCCGGTCGACCCGGGTGAGCCGGCCGCCGTGCCGGGCGGGCACGAACTCGGCGTTCAGCCGGAACGCGTCCAGGCGGCGCTCCCCCTCGGCGAACATCTCCTGCTGCTCGTCGGCGGCGAGGATGCCGGTGAACCCGACCGGGTTGGCGGCGTCCCACGGGTCGCCGAGCGCGGTGTCCAGCAGGTCGGCCGGGGTCGCCGTGGCGGTCGCGGTGGTCACGTCTGGTCCTCCGTCGCAAGGGGCGTGCCGAACGGTGTGACCGGCGTGCCGTCGCCCGCGGCGCGGACGACCGCCTCCACCAGCCGGTCGGTGATCAGGTCGTCGTCCCCGGCGGCGGCCGGCGGCTCCCGGTCGAGCCGGACGGCCAGCCGGACGAGCAGCTCCCGCAGCACGGCGCGGATCCACAGGGCGTCCTGCCAGAGCGGTTCGCCGGCGTGCCGGGCGCTGTTGGCGTGCCACAGCCGCAGGGCGGCCGCCGCCGCGTAGAGCAGCTCGTACGCGGCGGCCAGCTCGTACGCCTCCGCGGCCGGGTGCGCGGCCGGGCCGACCTCGGCGAGCCGCCAGTGCAGCTGGTCGGCGGTGGTGACCAGGGCCTGCACCTGCGCGAGCAGCGCGGCGGGCGCCCGGGACGCCTCCAGTTCCTGGGCCAGTGCGGGCAGCGACTGCACGGTGGAGCAGCCGGACCGGGAGAGCAGGGCGAGCGCGGAGCGGTCGAGCGGGCGCGGCGCGGTGCCGGCGGCGGCGGTCTCGGCGAGCCCGTCGGGGTCGGCGGTGCCGGCCGCGAACCCGCGGACCAGCCGGGGGAACTGCAGCGCCAGCGCGTTCCGGTTGACCGGGGTGGAGCCGTCGAAGATGGCGACGATCTGGTGGTCGCGCCAGATCTTCTGGAAGGCGCCGCCCGCGTACTCCTCGGTGAGGAAGGACCGCGAGCCGAGCACCTCGGCGAGCTCGCCGATCACGCCGTCGACGAGGGTCGGGGCGAGGCTCTTGACCACGGCGGAGACCACGCTGAGCTCGCCGGTGAGGGCGTGCGCCGAGCGGACACCGGTGATCGCGGCGGCCTCGGTGGCGGCGAGCAGGGCGGCGCAGCGGGCCAGCACCGCCCGCACGTGGGGCCGGGCGGCGAGCGGCTTCTCCTGGATGATCCGCTCGGCGGCGAAGCGGGCGGTGAGCCGCAGCGCCTGCTCGCCGGCGCCGAGCGACAGCGCGGCGCACAGGGTGCGGGTCAGCTGGAGGGCGCGCAGGACGGTCTCCGTGCCGCCGCCTTCCGGGCCGAGCAGGGCGTCGGCGGGCACGCGGGCCCCGCGGAACTCGATGCCCGAGATGTCGACGCCGCGGATGCCGTGCGTCCGTGCCTTGGGCAGCGGGCGGTGGCTGTCCGGCGCGAGCGCGTCCTTGTCGACGAGCAGCAGGCTGTGGCCCCGCGGGTGGCCGGGCCGTCCGGTCCGGGCGAGGACGGTCAGGTGGCTGCCGCGGGTGGCGTTGTTGACGGGCCACTTGACGCCGTCCAGGCGCCAGCCGTCCTCCTCGCGGACGGCGGTCGTGTCGCCCTCCAGCAGGTCGGCGCCGTGGCCGGGCTCGGAGAGCGCCCAGGCGACCCGGGCGCCGCCGAGGATGCGGGCGGCGAGGGCGCGGCACTGCTGCTCGTCGCCGGCGATCCAGACCGGGGCCGCGCCGAGGTAGGTCTTGCCGTGGGCGACGGTCAGGGTGAGGTCGCGGCGGGCGAGGGTCCGCCAGAGGGTGAGCAGTTCCTCGTGGTCGTCGAGCAGGCCGCCGTACTCGGCCGGCACGTAGTGGGCGGGCAGGCCGGCGTCGTCGAGCAGGGCGAGCGGCCCCGCGGGGAACTCCTCCTCGCGGTCGAGGGCGGCGAGCAGCCCGGTGGGGAGGGTGCGGGCGAGCCGGGCGTCGAGGGCCACGGCGGGGCGGACGGTGGCGGCGGGCCGGCCGGTCATGCGGCGCCTCCCAGCTCCACCGGCTCGGCGGCGGCGACGAGCAGCCGTACGGCGGGCTCCAGTTCGGCGTGGACGACGGAGAGCGACCCGGCGAGGAACTCCTCGCGCATGGCGGTGCGCTGCACCTTGCCGCTGGTCGTCCGGCGGACCGAGCCGCGGCGGACGAGCACCACGTTGCGCAGCGGGGCGCCGGGGCCGGCGGTCAGCGCCTGCTTCACGGTGGAGGCCACGGCGGGCAGTTCGGCGTCGCGGACGCGCGGGCTGACCTCGTGCACCAGCACGATCCGCTCGTCGGGGGCCGGCACCGAGAACGCCGCACCGAAGAAGCCGACCAGTGCGGGGTGCGCGGCGCGGGCCTCCTGTTCGAGGTCCTGCGGGAAGAGGTTGCGGCCGCGGACGACCAGCATCTCCTTGAGCCGTCCGGTGAGGAACAGTTCGCCGCCGACGAGGGAGCCGAGGTCTCCGGTGCGCAGCCAGCCGCGGTCGTCGCCGGAGCCGTCGATGCGGGCGTGGAAGACGGGCCCGGTGAGTTCGGGCCGGTTCCAGTAGCCGGCGCCGACGCTGTCGCCGTGCAGCCACAGCTCGCCGACCGTGCCGTCGGGCACGGGGCGGCGGCTCTCCGGGTCGACGATGCGCGCCTCGAACCCGCCGGGGGTGCCGAGCCCGACCAGCTGGCGGCCCTGCGCGGCGGGCCGGATCTCGCCCCGTTCGGCCGCCGCCGGGTCGACCGTGAGCACGGTCGGCTCCGGGCCCGGGGTCTTCGCGCAGACGAAGACGGTGGCCTCGGCGAGTCCGTAGCCCGGGGAGACGGCGGTCCGGGCCAGGCCCGCCGCGGCGAAGCGGTCGGCGAAGGCGGTGAGGGTGGGTCCGTGGATCGGCTCGGAGCCGTTGGCGAGGAACTTCAGCGCGGACAGGTCGAGGCCGGCGAGGTGCTGGTCGGTGACGAGGCGCAGGCACAGGTCGAAGGCGAAGTTCGGCGCGGCGGTGACGGTCGTCCGGTGGCGGTCCATCAGGCGCAGCCACTCGACGGGCCGCTTGACGAACTCGGCGGGCGGCATGAGGACGCTGGAGGCGCCGAGCAGCAGGGCGGTGGAGAGCTGGGTGAACAGGCCCATGTCGTGGTGGAGCGGGATCCAGTTGCCGAAGCGGTCGTCCGGGCCGAGGCCGCAGTCGGTGGCGTACGCCCGGGCGTTGGCCAGGATGTTGCCCTGGGTGAGCATGACGCCCTTGGGGGTGCCGGTGGAGCCGGAACTGTACTGGAGCACCCCGAGGGTCTCCCGGCCGGTCTCCGGGAGCGCGCCGCCGGGCGCGGTGCCGGCGGCGACGGGGGCGACCGCCTCGACCGGCACGGCGAGGTCCTGGGTGAAGAACCACTCGCACAGCTCCAGCTGGTCGCGCGGGGTGGTGAGGACGAGGCCGGGGGTGCAGTCGCGGACGATCGCGGCGACCCGGGCGGTGGCGTGGGCCGAGCCGCCGGGCACGGGCACCGGGACGGCGACGAGTCCGGCCAGCAGGCAGCCCAGGTAGACCTCGACGAACGCGGTGGACGTCGGCAGGGCGAGCAGGACCCGCTCCCCCGGTGCGAGCCGCCCGCCCAGCTCGGCGGCCCGCAGCCGGGCCCGCCGGTCGAGCTCGGCGAAGGTCAGCGACTCGGGTTCGGGCCCGGTGGTGCCCTGGTCGATGGTCAGCGCGATCCGGTCGGGATGCGCGGCCACCCGCGCGGCGAGGGCCTCGCCGATGTTGCGGTGGCCGAAGAAGTCGGTGGTCATGGCCGTCTCTCTCGGTGGTGTGGGTACGGGCGGTCGTCCGTCAGGTGCCGTAGCCGCCCCAGGCGACGAGCAGGTTCGTCCGCTCCTCGGCCGTGAGGATGTCGATGTCGCCGACGGCCGTGCCGGGGTCGTCGGCCGCCCGTTCCAGCAGCCGGCGGAACCTCGCCATCAGCTCCCCGGCCTCCTCGGGGCCGTAGCAGTCGGGCCGGTGGCCGAGCCAGAGCCGGAGCCGGGGGCCGGGGACGACCGCCATCCGCAGCGGGTAGTGGGTGCCGTCCCTGGCGTCCAGGCCGGTCGTCCGGAGGCCGCCGGGCAGCGCGTCGAACGCGTCGAGGTCCAGCGGGTAGTTGAGGCAGACGGTGGTGGTGTCGAAGAGCGGTCCGACGCCGGCGAGGCGCTGGATCGCCGACAGGCCGAGGTGGTGGTGGGCGGCGAGCCGGTTCTGCTCCTCCTGGAGGCGGACCAGCAGCGCGCCCAGCGTCTCGTCGTCGCGGAGCGTCACCCGCACCGGCAGCGTGTTGGTGAGCATGCCCACCATCGTTTCCACACCGGCGAGTTCGGCGTCACGCCCGGAGACGGAGGTGCCGAAGACCACGTCCTCGGTGCCGGTCGTCCGGGCGAGGAAGATGCCCCAGGCCGCCGACACCAGGGTGTTGACGGTCACCCCGAGGCCGCGCAGCCGCTCGGTGAGGCGGGCCGTGAGGTCCTCGGGGAGTTCCGTGCGCAGCTGGAGCTGCGGCACGGGCTCGCTCCCGGCGGCCTCCGGCACCAGGTGCGTCGGGCCGTCGAGGCCGGCGAGCGCACCCGCCCACGCCTCCTCCGCGGCGGCCGTGTCCTGCCGGGCGAGCCAGCCGAGGTACTCCCCCACCGGGCGGGCCGGCGGCAGCACGGCGCCGTCGGCGAGCAGCGCGAAGAGCTCGCCCAGCAGCACGGGCGTGGACCAGCCGTCCCACAGGATGTGGTGGTTGGTGACGACCAGCCGGTGCCGCCCGGCGCCGAGCCGCAGCAGCAGGAGGCGCAGCAGCGGCGGGCGGGCCAGGTCGAACGGCCGGTCCTTCTCGGCGGCGGTGAGCCGCTCGGACTCGGCGGCCCGGCGGTCCTCGGGCAGTCCGGCGAGGTCGGCCTCGTCCCACGGCAGGTCGAGGCCGTCGCGGACGAGCTGGACGGGCTCGGCCAGGCCCTCGTGCGAGAAGCCGGCCCGCAGGGCGGGGTGGCGGGCGAGCAGCTGCTGCGCGGCGGCCCGCAGCCGGGCGGCGTCGAGCGGGCCTTCGAGGTCGACGACGAGCTGGGTCAGGTAGGCGTCGCTCTCCCGGCCGTCGATGAGGGTGTGGAAGAGGAAGCCCTCCTGCAGCGGGGTGAGCGGCAGGACGTCGGTCAGGCCGGGGTGGTCGTGCGCCAGGGCGTCGAGGCGGTCCTGGTCGACGTCGACGAGCGGCACGTCGCTCGGGACGAGGCCGTCCGCGCCGGGTCGTCCGGCGGCGGCGGGCAGGGCGGCCAGCTCCTGCTGCCACAGTTCGGCGAGCCGCGCGGTCTCCGCCTCCGTGAAGCGGCCCCCGGGCCAGGCGAGGGCCGCGTGCAGCTCGGGGCCGCGGGCGCCGTCGTACGCGACCGCGGTGATCTCCAGGGCGTGCGCGGCGGGCATCCGGGGGTCGAACCCGTCGACGAGCGGGCCGTCGCCGGGCAGGAGGTCCCAGTCTGCGCCGCGGTCGCCGGGCAGCCGGCCGAGGTAGTTGAAGGCGAGCTCGGGGGTGGTGCCGAGGCCGTCGGCGCCGTCGAGGTGGCGCAGCAGGCCGTGGCCCAGGCCGTCGCCGGGCAGCGAGCGGAGCTGGTCCTTGACGAGCTTGACCGAGCGGGCCGGATCGCCGTCCGGGCCCGGCCGCAGCGCGACCGGGTGGAGGGCGGTGAACCAGCCGACCGTCCGGGAGAGGTCGGCGGCGGGCGTGCCGACGGCGCTCTCCCGGCGGCCGTGCGCCTCCAGGTCGAGCAGCACCGCGTCGCCGTCCTGCCCGCGTTCGCGCCGCCAGCGGCGGACGGCCACGGCGAGGGCGGTGAGCAGGAGTTCGTCGACGCCGGCCCGCAGGGCGGCGGGCAGCGAGGTGAGCAGCCGGTCGGTGAGCGCCGGGTCGAGCGTGAGGCGCAGCTGCCGCTGCGGTCCTGCGGGCAGCGGGCCTGAGCCGGGGTCGGGGGTGGCCTGGATCTCCTGCCAGGCGGGGAGTTCGGTGCGGCGGCCGGTGGCGGTGGCGCCGAGGCGGCGGGCCCAGGTGCGCAGCGAGGTGGGCACCGGCGGCAGGACGGGCGCGGTGCCGGCCCGGGCGGCCTCCCAGGCGGTGGCGAGGTCGGGCAGCAGGATCCGCCAGGACACCCCGTCGACGGCCAGGTGGTGCACGACGAGGAGGAGTTCGCGGCGGTCGGCGAACCGGACGGCCTCCAGCACGGATCCGCCCGCGGGGTCGAGGCGGTCGCGGGCGGCGGCGGCCTCGGCGGCCGGGTCGCCGGTGGCGGTGCGGACCCGGACGGGCACCGAGCCGGCCGGGCGGACGGTGAGCGACCAGTCGGCGCCGAGGCTGATGCGCAGCGCGTCGTGGTGGTCGGTGAGCGCCTGGAGGGCGGCGGTGAGGGTGTCGGTGTCGGCGTCGGCGGGGGTGCGCAGCAGGACGGACTGGTTGAACCCGGCGACGCGCGCGGTGCCGTCGGGTCCGGCCAGGCCGGCGAGCCAGCGCACGATCGGGGTCGGCCTGACGGGGCCGGTGCCCGCGTCGGCGGGTTCGGCGGCGGCCTCCCGGTCGGTCCGGGCGACCACGGCGAGTTCCTCGGGCGTGCGGTGCCTGAGCACCTCGCCGGCGCTCAGCCGCAGCCCTTCCTGCCGGGCGCGGGCGACGAGCTGGATGGCCAGGATGGAGTCGCCGCCGCGGTCGAAGAACGACTCGTCGGCGCCGACCGAGGCCACGCCGAGGACCTCGGCGAAGAGCGTGCAGAGCTGCTGCTCGGCGGGGGTGCGGGGGGCCCGGGCGGAGGTCCGGGAGTCGAAGTCGGGGGCGGGCAGGGCGGCCCGGTCGAGCTTGCCGTGCGGGGTGACGGGCAGGGCGGCGAGCAGCACCACCGAGGCGGGCACCATGAAGTCGGGCAGGAGGCGGGCGGCCCGGGCGCGCAGGGCGACGGGGTCGAGGGCGGTGCCGGGCCCGGCGACGGCGTAGGCGACGAGCCGGCGGTCCTGCGGGCGGTCGCCGTGCGCGGTCACGACGACCTCGGCGACGCCGTCGGCGGCGCCCAGGACGGCCTCGATCTCGCCGAGTTCGATGCGGTAGCCGCGGACCTTGACCTGGCCGTCGGCGCGGCCGAGGAAGTCGAGCCGGCCGTCGGCGCGGCGGCGCACGAGGTCGCCGGTGCGGTACATCCGGGCGCCGGGCGGGCCGTACGGGCAGGGCAGGAAGCGTTCGGCGGTCCGTCCGGGGCGGCCGAGGTAGCCGCGGGCGGTGCCGGCGCCGGTGGCGTACAGCTCGCCGGTGACGCCGGCCGGGACGAGGCCCAGCGCGTCGTCGAGGACGTGCAGCCGGGTGTTGGCGATGGGGCGGCCGATCGGCGGGGTCTCGTCGCCGGTGAGCGGGTCGCTGCCGGAGACGGTGCAGGACATCTCGGTCGGCCCGTAGTGGTTGCGCAGGCTGCGGCCGGCCGACCAGCGGCGGACGAGCTCGGGTTCGAGGGTGTCGCCGCCGACCACCACGGAGCGCAGGTCGGGGAGTTCGGCCTCCGGCAGGGCGTTCAGCAGCACCGGGGGGAGGGTCATGTGGGTGGCGCGGCGGTCGGCGAGGAACGCGACGAGGTCCGCGCCGAGGGGCAGGCCGTCGGCGGGCGGGAGGACGAGTTCGGCGCCGGAGAGCAGGCACGGCCAGATCTCCTGCACGGACGCGTCGAAGCCCGGCGAGAGCAGCTGGGTGACCCGGCTGCCGGGGCCCAGGGCCAGGCGGTCGAGGTGGTCGAGGACGAGGTTGACCACCCCGGTGTGCGGCACGACGACGCCCTTGGGGCGGCCGGTGGAGCCGGAGGTGTAGATGAGGTAGGCGGGGTTGGCCGGGTCGGGCTCCGGGAGGGCCGTGCCGGCGGGCTCCGGGTCGGGCGCGGCGGGCAGCAGCAGGCGCGGGGCCCCCTCGGGGAGTCGGTCGGCGGCCTCCGCCGTGGTGAGGACGAGGACGGGCGCGGCGTCGGCCAGCATGTGGGCGATCCGGTCGGCGGGGTAGCCGGTGTCCAGCGGCAGGTACGCCGCGCCGGCCCGGACGGCGGCGAGGAGCGCGGTGACGGAGAGCGGGGAGCGCGGCACGGCGACGGCGACGTACGTCTCCGGTCCGGCGCCGCGCGCGGCGAGCTGCCGGGCGAGGGCCAGCGAGTCGGCGTCGAGCTGCCGGTAGGTCAGGTGGTGGCCGTCCTGGGAGACGGCGACGGCGTCCGGGGTGGCGGCCGCCTGGCGGGCGAAGAGCTCGGGCAGGCAGACCGCGGGCAGCAGGCGGTCGGTGTCGTTCCAGCCGGTGAGGAGCTGCTGCCGTTCGTCCGCGCCGAGGAGGTCGAGGTCGCCGAGGGGGGTGTCGGCCGCGGCGAGGGCGGCGCGGGCCAGCCGCAGGAAGCGGTCGCGGTGGGCGGCGAGCTCGCCGGCGTCGAAGAAGCCGGGGTGGGCGTCGAAGGCGAGGCGGGCGCCGTCGCCGCCGTCGGCCCGGTCCTGGACGGAGATCGTCAGGTCGGGCGCGGGACCGGAGGACAGGTTGTGCGGCACCACGGGCCGGTCGCCGAAGCTGAGCGCCGGGTCGTGCGACATCAGGTTGACCATGCTGCCGAGGAACCCGACGTCGCTGCCGGAGAGGCCGAGCTCGGCGAGGATGTCCTCGTGGCGGAAGCGCTGGTGGGCGAGCGCGGCGCGCACCTCGGCGTCGACGGCGGGGAGCAGCCCGGTGAGGGTCTGCCCGGCGGGCACGTCCAGCCGCAGGGTGACGGTGTTGGTGACCATGGCGGGGGTGCGGCGGGCGGCGGCCGTGGTGCGGGCGGCGACCGGCAGGGCCAGCACGATGTCCGACTGCCCGGTCGTCCGGCGCAGGTAGGCGGCGGTGAGGGCGATCACGACGGTGAGCCAGCTGGTGCGGCCGGCCCGGGCGGCGGCCCGGACGGCGCGCATGGCGGCGGGGTCGAGGGTGGCCTCGGTGCGGATCCGCTGCGCCTGCTCCCAGCCGGCCAGTCCGGCGGGCGGGGCCGTCCGGACGGCACGGCGGGTGAGCCGGGCGGGCATCGGACGGTCGGCGAGGCGCTCGGTCCAGTAGCGGCGGTCCTCCTCGTACCGGTCGGAGGTGCGGTAGTCGGCGTCCTCCTCGACCAGCACCGACAGCGGGCTGAACGGCGAGGGGCCGACGGGCCGCCCGGCGCGCAGGGCCCGGTGGACGGCGGCGAGCCGGCCGAGGACGAGGGAGTAGCCGATGCCGTCGGCGACGATGTGGTGGTACCGGTGGGCGAACCAGTACCGCTCGTCGGCGATCTTCAGCAGGACGGCCGAGGAGAGCGGCCCGCGGGCCAGGTCGACCGGGTGGTCGAGGTCCGCGTGCAGCCGGGCGCGGGCGGCGCCCTCCGGGTCGTCGTGCCCGCTGAGGTCGAGGAACGCGACGGGCGGCGCGGAGGCCGGGTCGACCGTCTGCCACCGGCCCGCGGCGTCCTCGCCGACGGCGTGCACCTGGAGCGCCTCGCACTCGCCGACGACCGTGCGCCACGCCCGGCCGAGCACCTCCGGGTCGATCCGCTCGGGGATCTCCACGTACTCGCCGATGGTGAACCGGCGCCCGGTGGGGTCGAGTCGGTGCGCGGCCCAGACGCCCGCCTGGGCCGCGGTGAGCGGCAGGCGCAGCGGGTTCGGGTGGGACATCTCAGCTCTCCACGGGAAGTCGGTCGGCGGGCGCGGCGATCGGTGCGCCGTGCCGGGCGAGGGCGTCGGTGAGCAGGGCCGCGAGGCGTTCGGGGCACTCCTCGGTGTAGAAGTGGCCGCCGGGCAGCACGTGCTGCTCGAAGGCGCCGACGGTGTGCCCGGACCAGCGGCGGGCGTCGTCCGGGGTGAAGCGGGTGTCGCGGTCGCCGCCGACCGCGATCACCGGGCAGCCGAGCGGCGGGCCCGGCGCGTACCGGTACGCGTCGGCGAGCAGGAAGTCGTTGCGCAGCATCGGGAGGGTGAGCTGCCACAGCTCCTCCTCGCCGAGCCGGTCGGCGCCGGCACCGCCGAGCTCCTGGATGAAGGTGCGCACCGCCTCGTCGTCGCCGGCGAAGTCCAGGCCGGTGGGGCGGCAGGCGTCGGGGGCGCGGCGGGCGGAGGCGAAGAGGGCGAGCAGCGGCGACGGGAAGCGCGGCCGGAGCAGCCGGGCGGTCTCGTACGCGACGGTGGCCCCCATGCTGTGGCCGAAGAACGCGGTGGGCCGGTCGATCCGCGGGGCCACCTCCTGGTGGATCTCCGCGGCGAGCGCCGCCATGTCGGTGACGAACGGCGCCAGGTACCGGTCCTGCCGGCCCGGGTACTGGACGGCCGTCAGCTCGATCCCGTCGGGCAGCCGTGCGGCGAGCTCGCGGAAGGAGCTGGCGGCACCACCGGCGTGCGGGAAGCACACCAGCCGCACCGCGGCGGCCGGCCGGGGCACGAAGGTGCGCAGCCAGGGGGAACGGCCCGGGGCGGGCCTCGGCGACAGCATGGGGTCCGGCTCCTCAGTCGCCCGGGGCGCCGGGGGCGGCGGCCGGGTCGTACAGGTCGGTCATCGCGACGGCGATGCGGCGCGGGCCGGTGAACGGCTCGCGGCCGTGGGCGGCCAGCATGTTGTCGACCACCAGGATGTCGTCCTGCCGGTAGTCGAAGCGCCGGGACGCCCGGCGGTAGCAGTCCCGCAGGTGGTCGGTGACCTCGCGCGGGATCGGTGCGCCGTCGCCGTAGTAGGTGTTGCTCGGCAGGTGCTCCTCGCCGAACAGCTCCAGCAGGCCCTCGGCCACGTCGTCGGCCAGCGTGGAGTGGTGGAAGAACGTGATGTGGTTGAACCAGACCCGTTCGCCGGTCTCCGGGTGGGTGTGGACGGCCTCGCGGCGGGCGACGGTGCGCAGCCCGTCCTCGCCGGTCCACTCGGTGCGGATGCCGCGCTCGGCGCAGTACGCGTCGACGGCCGCCCGGTCGTCGGTGTTGAACACCGAGCGCCACGGCACGCCGAACTGCGGGTGGAAGGTGCGGACGGCCTGCCAGCCGCGCCGCTCGAACTCCTCGCGGACCGCCGGGTCGATCAGCCGGTGCACCTCGCGGACGTCGGCGAGCGGGGTGGCGCCGAGCGTCTCGGCGGGCACGTCGCAGTAGAAGTACAGCAGCCGGGGCCAGCTGGCCTGGTAGGAGTTCTCGTTGTGGAGGAAGATCTCCTCGTCCGACGGGTAGTCGGTGGAGGTGTAGACGTTGCCGGCGATGGTGGAGCGCGGTGACGAGCGCTCCGCGTACTTCAGCGGCTCGCCGGAGAGCGCCCGCACGGCGGCCTCGAAGCCCGCGACGCCGCCCACCGGGAAGCCGCGCAGCAGCAGCGCGCCGTCGGCCAGCAGCTGCCGGCGGAGCTCGGCTCGGCGGTCGGCGATCAGCCCGAGCAGGTCCGGACCGCCCGGGACGTACTCCACCAGGTGCGGCAGCAGCGTCCGGGCCGGCGCCTCGGCCGTGGTCGTCATGCCGCGCTCACCGCCGTCCGCAGCTCGGCGGCGCGGGCCGCGTCGGCGGCGCTGTTGCTCATCGCCACGAGGACGCGGCGGCTGCCGGTGAACGGGCGGCGGCCGTGGCCGACCATGACGTTGTCGATCAGCAGCAGGTCGCCGGTGCGCCAGTCGACGTCGACGGCCGCGTCGAGGCCGCGGTCGCGGATCTGCAGCACGTACTCGGCGGGGATCGGCGAGCCGTCGGCGAAGGTGACGGACTGCGGCAGGTCCTCGGCGGGCAGGATGCGGGCCAGCGTGGCGGCGGTCTCGTCGCCCAGGCCGGCCGCGTGCCACTGGTCGGCCTGGTTGAACCAGACCTCCGTGCCGTCGACCGGGTGCCGGGTGGTGGCGCGGCGCAGCTGGGTGACGCGCAGCGTGCCGTCGTTCTTCCACTCCCAGCCGGCCTCGGCGCCCGCGAGGAAGTCCTCGACGGCGCCGCGGTCGTCGGTCTCGAAGGTCTGCTGCCAGCTCTTGCCGAGGCCGTACCCGTCGTGCAGGTTCTGGGTGTAGCGGACGCCGCCCGCGAAGGCCTCGCGGACCTCGTCGTCGAGCGCCTCCAGCCAGCGCACGCCGTCGACGACGGGCGTGGCCCCGCCGGTCGCGGCCGCGATCTCGCAGTAGAACGCCAGGCGGGCGGGCCACTGGTGGGCGTACGACATCTCGTTGTGCATCGAGATGGTGTACTCCTGCGGGTACTCGGTCGAGGTGTAGACGTTCTTGCCGACCTTGGTGCGCGGCGAGTTGCCGTGCACGTACGCCAGGCGGTTGGGCAGCAGCAGGTCGAGGACGCCGTCGAGTTCGCCGGGGGCCACGCCGAAGCCGCGGAAGACCACGGCCTTCTCCTGGACGAGCAGGCTCTCCAGGTCGCCGTGCCGGTGCAGGTGGTCGGCCAGGCCGGCGGCGGTGGCGTCGGCGCCGATGTCGGACGGTCCGATCTCCAGCGGCCGCCAGTTCAGATCCGCGTTCATCCGTTTTCTCTCTCCAGTAGGGGCCGTGCACCTCCGACCCTCCCGGAGCCGCCTATTTTTTCCCGGTATCCCTGCTGCACGAAGGATCCTGGGCATGCGAACGGGCGCCGGCCGCGGAATGCGGCCGGCGCCCGTACGGGCCCGGTGGGACGGCTGCCGGGCGGCCCCTAGCCGATGACCTCCCGGCCGCTGCGGACCGCCGGGCTGGCGAGCGCGACCACCACGATCAGCGCCATCACCGCGCCCGCACCCAGCGCGGTGTGCGCGGGGCCGAGGGCCGCCAGCAGGAAGCCCGCCGACAGGGCGCCGAGGGAGTTCGCGCCGGAGGACGCCAGGACGGCGAAACTCGCCGCCCGGCCCTGGAGTTCGTCCGGGCAGATCCGGGCCTGGTAGACGCCCGCGGTGACGTTCATCGCCGCACCCACCCCGCTCATCCCGGCGTACAGCGCGGCCAGCGCGAACGGGTTCGCGGTGAACGCGACGGACGTCATCAGCACCGCCCACAGCGCGAAGGCCGCGGTCATGATGGCGGCCGGCGAGAAGCGCTTCATCCACCACGAGCCGGACAGCGCACCGAGGATGCCGCCGATGCCGGAGACGATGCCGATGCCGCCGAGCACCGCCGGGGAACCGCCGGCCCGCTCGACCGTCACCACCAGCGTCAGGCCCATGATCTGGAACAGCACGTTGGTGCCGGCCACCAGCGCCACCGCGGCCCGCATGAAGCGCTGCCCCCACAGCCAGTGGAAGCCCTCCGCGACCTCGGCCCGCAGGTCGCGCCGGCGGTCCGGCCGGCGCGGCTGCTGGAACTCGGTGCGGATCGCCACCAGGCCCAGGTACGCGGCGATCCGGCCCAGCCCGGACAGCGCGAACGGCAGCCACGGCAGCACGGTGAACAGCGCGCTGGAGACCGGGTTGCCGAGCAGCCCGGCGGCGTGCCCGCGCGACTCGTTCTGCGAGAGCGCGCTCGACAGGTGGTCCTTGTGCACGACGTTGCGGACGGCCGCCCGCTCGGCCAGCCGGTAGAAGATCGCCGCACTGCCCTCCACGAACGCCGCCGCCATCACCAGCGGCACCCACACGACGCCCAGCAGCAGCGAGGTCACCAGGGCGCCCATCGCCAGCAGCGCCGCGAGGTCGCACAGGATCATCAGCCGGCGCCGGTCGAAGCGGTCGACCAGCACCCCGGCCGGCAGCTGCACCAGCAGGTTGGGCAGCTGCGCCGCGAAGGCGACCATCCCGGCCTGGGTGACCGAGTGCCCGTGCCAGACCATCAGCATCGGGTAGGCGACCGCGCTGAGCCGTCCGCCGAACTGCGAGACGCCGGCGCCCAGCCACAGCAGCCGGAAGTCCCGGTTGCGCTTCAGCGGCGGCACCGGGGCCGGCTCGGTCCCGGCGCCGGTCTGTGCCGCGGTCGTCGCCGCGGTCTCCTTCAGCATGCTCATCGTGCCGCCGCCTTCCCTGCCGTGCCGGTCACCGTGTCGTCGTCCGCCGCGTCGCGGCGGCACCACTCGAGCACCGCCATCGCGCTGTACATCTTGTTGGCCGCCTGGTCGAAGGCGATGGAGCGCGGACCGTCCAGCACCTCCGGCTCCACCTCCTCACCCCGGTGCGCGGGCAGGTCGTGCATGAACACCGCGTCCGGGCTGTGCTCCCACAGCCCGGCCGTCACCGTGAACGGACGGAACACCTCCCGCCAGTCCGGGTCGGGCTTGCTGGTGCCGGTGGTCTGCCAGCGCGAGGTGTAGACGGCGTCGAAGCCGCCCTGCTGCCCGTCCATGTGGTGCAGTTCGGTCACCCGGGCGCCGGTCCGCGCGGCCGCCGCGGCCACCCGCTCCCGCACCTCCGGCGCCAGCCCGTAGCCGGGCGGGGTGCGCAGCTCCAGCACCGTGCCGGGGAAGCGCGACAGCGCGAGCGCGAGCGCGGCGGCGGTGTTGTTGCCCTCCCCGACGTACAGCACCCGCAGGCCCTCGATCCGGCCGAACTGCCGCAGCAGGGTGGTGAGGTCGGCGAGGGCCTGGGTCGGGTGCTCGTCCGCGCTCATCGCGTTGACCACCGCCATCCGGTCCTGGCCGGCCCAGCCGCGCAGTTCGGCCGGGTCGCCGCTGGTGCGGGCCACCAGCACGTCGAGCATCCGGGAGAACACCTCGCCGGTGTCCTCCGAGGTCTCGCCCGTGTTGAGCTGCAGGTCGTCCGGCCCGAAGGAGACGATCTGGCCGCCGAGCCGCTGCGCGCCGGCCGAGAAGGCGGTCCGCGTGCGGGTGGAGGTCTTGCGGAAGTACACGCCGACGACGGCGGAGTCGAGCGGGCGCTCCTGCGGGATCAGCCCCGCGGAGAAGGACGCGCCGCGGGCGGTGATCCAGTGCAGGTCGTCGTCGGTGAGGTCGTCCAGGGAGATCAGATGGCGTGCGGTCATGGGGACTCCTGGGCACGGGTGGCCGGATCGGGACTGCGGGGGAGGACGGGGCCGGGGATCGCCCGGCCCCGTCCGGGGAGTGTCAGTGCGGCGCGTCGGGGAGCCCGGCCGCCTCGGTGAACAGGCCCAGCAGGTGGTCGGCGCCACCGCCGTTGGCCAGCACCACGAAGCCGGTGCCCCGGTCCAGCCGGCACAGGGTCAGCGCCCGGTGGCCGTCGAGCTCGCCGCCGTGGCCGAACCACGGACCGTCACCGGTCGCGTCGACCACCGTGCCCAGGCCGTAGAACGAGGCCGGGTGCGGGGCGAGCAGGCGGCGGGCGCTCTCCTCGCCGAGCAGCGCCCGGGGGCGGCCCAGTGCGGAGCGGCGCACCTCCAGGGCGACCGTGGCGAGGTCGGCGGCGGTGGACCACAGGCCCGCGGCGGCGACGTCCACCCGGACGTCCCAGCCGCCCGCCAGCGGCCGGCCGTCCGCGCCGTGGCCGAGCGCCGGCACCCGGCCCGGGTCCTCCGGGAACGACTGCCGGAAGCCGGTGTCGCGCAGGCCGAGCGGATCGATCACCAGCCGCTGGGCGAGCGCCGCGAAGTCCTCGCCGGTGGCGTCGGCCAGCACCTGCTCCACCACCGAGTAGTGGACGTTGGCCTTGCGGAAGGCCGTGCCGGGCGCGAGCTCCCGGGTGACCGCCGGGTGGCCCTCGGCCGTGCCGGCGAGCAGCCCGGCGAGGGAGGGCAGCCGGCTGCCGCGCGGGTACCGGCCGCTCGGCACGACCGTCAGGCCGGAGAGGTGGCCGAGCAGGTGGGCGAGGGTGATGCCCGCGCCCCCGCCCGGTATCCGCCAGCCAGTCAGGTGGTCGTCGACGTCGCGGTCGAGCGAGACCACGCCCTCCTCGGCGAGCCGCAGGACGGTCAGCGCGGTCAGGTGCTTGGAGACCGAGCCCACCGGGAAGACCGTGCGGGCCGTGACCGGCTCGGCGCGGTCGGCGTGCACGAGGCCGTAGCCGTCGGCGGAGACCAGCTCGCCGTCGCGCAGCACCGCCACGCTCGCACCGGGGATCCGGTGCGCGGCGAGCATCCGGAGGACGTCCGCCGGGGCCACCTCGGAGCGGCGGGCGCCGCCCTTCAGCACGCCCTGCTTGATCGCCTGCTTGACCGAGCGCTTGGCGTCCTTGCGGGCCTGCTCCTGGGCGGCGGCCTCCTGCCGGGCGGTCTCCTCGCGGGCGGCCTCCTGCCCGGCGGTGTCCTGCTGGGCCGCGAGGACGGCGTCCACGGCGGCGGCCAGGTCGGCGACGGTCTCGTTCTTGTAGAGCATCATCAGCGAGACCGGCAGGCCGGCCTTCAGTGCCTCCGAGACCACCTGGATGATCAGGATGGAGTGGCCGCCGAGCTCGAAGAAGCTGCGGTCCACGCCGACCTGCTCCAGGCCGAGCACCTGGCGCCAGATGGCGGCCAGCCGCTCCTCCGTCGCGGTGCGCGGCGCCAGGAAGGGCTGCTCGGGGCGGGCGTCCGGGTCCGGGAGGGCGCGGGTGTCGAGCTTGCCGTTGGCGTTCAGCGGCAGCGCGTCCAGCGTGATCCAGACGGCCGGCACCAGGTGGTCCGGCAGGTGCCGCTGGAGGTCGGCGCGGAGCGCGGCGGTGTCGAGGACCCCGGCCGGCACGACGTAGGCGACCAGGTGCCGGTCGGTGTCGTCACCGTGCGCCAGCACGGCGGCTTCGCGGATCTGCGGGTGGGCCGCGAGGACCGCCTGCACCTCACCCAGCTCGATCCGGTGACCCCGGATCTTCACCTGGTGATCCAGACGCCCCAGGAAGTCCACCGACCCGTCCGCCAGCACCCGCGCCAGATCACCCGTCCGATACAGACGCGCACCCACCGGACCGAACGGATCCGGCACGAAACGCTCCGCCGTCAACCCCGGCCGACCACCGTACCCACGCGCCACCCCCGCCCCACCCACGAACAACTCCCCCGCCACACCCACCGGCACCGGCTGCAACCACGCATCCAGCACCCGCATCGACATGTTCGGCAGAGCCCGACCGATCGGCACCACCCCCTCACCCACCGGCAAGGACAACGGATTCACACACGTACCCACCGACGCCTCCGTCGGCCCGTACTCGTTCACCAGCCGGCCCTCCCCCAGCCAGCCCACCCAACGACGCGCCAGCACCGACGGCAACGCCTCACCGGCCACCACCACCACACCCGCCAACGACGACGCCTCCACCGCCGACACCTGGTGCGACAACACCTCCAGATGACCCGGCGTCAGCTTCAGGAACGAATACGGCGCACCCGCCAGCAACTCCGCACCCAACCGGTCCAGCTCCAACGACTGCGGCAGCATCCGCACCCGCCCACCCACCAGCAACGGCGCCCACACGTTCGGCACCACCAGATCGAACGCCACCGACGAGAACACCGCCGAACCACCCGGCGACACACACAACTCCTCAGCCGCCCACGCCAGATGATTCACCAGACCCGCATGCGTCACCTCCACACCCTTCGGCCGACCCGTCGACCCCGACGTGTAGATCACATAGGCGAGAGCGTCCGGGTCGACAGGGGCCGGGTCGAGAGGGGCCGGCGCTGCGGCCGACGCGTCCAGAGCAGCAGCGTCCGCCGCCGCAGGTACGACAGGACCATCGAACAGCTCTCCCAGCACGGTGTCGTAGGGGCTCTCGGTCAGCAGGGCGACGGCCGAGGCGTCGGTCAGGGTCTGCACCAGCCGGCGCTTCGGGTAGGCCGGGTCGAGCGGCAGGTACGCCGCACCCGCCCGCCACACACCCAGCAGACCCGCCAGCAGGTCCACCCCGCGGTCCAGCACCACACCCACCACGGACCCCGCACCCGCACCCACCGCCCGCAGCCGCTCCGCGACCACGTCCGCACGCGCCACCAGCTCCGCGTACGACACCTCCGCACCACCCGACACCACCGCCACCGCATCCGGCGTCGCCGCCGCCTGCAGCACGATCCGCTCCGGCACCGTCAGGACGCCGAACTCCGCGGCCCGCCCCGGCGCCTGCGCGTCCAGCCAGACCCGCTCGCCCTCCGGCAGGTACACCGCCCGCGCGTCACCGTCCACGTCCGTGGCGATCGCCGCGAGCACCGCCCGGTACATCCCCGCCAGCCGGTCCGCGTTCGCCTGGGTCATGGTGCGGGTGTCGGTGCGGATGGTGAGGATGTCGTCCAGCGTCGTGACGCCGAGGCCGAACTCGGTGGAGCTGGCGTTGAGGCCGGTGGTGCCGGAGGTGATCTCCTCGGCCTCCAGGTCGCCGAAGTCCAGGTAGGAGAAGAAGGCGTCGAGGAGCCGGCTGCCCTGGGCCAGGTCGGCCTGGATCGCGGGCATCGGGAAGTGCCGGTGCGCCCACATCTCCGACTCCGCCTCGTACACCTCGCGGACGAGCTCGCGCCAGGTGGCGGCGCCCGGCCGGAAGGCGAACGGGACGGTGTTGAGCAGCATGCCGAGCAGGCGCTCGCCGCCCGGCGCCTCGGGCCGGGTGTGGCAGACCACGCCGGTCTGGAACGGCGTCTCGTGGGTGAGCTGGCCGAGCACCTTCAGGTGCGCGGTGAGCAGCACGCTCTTCAGGGAGACGCCGGCCGCCGCGGCGGCGGCCCGCAGGCCGTCGGTGAGGTCGGCGAAGCGCAGGCCGGAACGGACCCGGCGGGCCGGCTCGGCGGGGTCGCCGCGCCAGGCGGCGGGGAGCTCCAGGCGGGCGTTGCCGTCCACGACGCGCTGCCAGTAGGCGCGGGTCTCCCCGGAGGCGAGGGCCGCGAGTTCGGCGGCGATCGCGTCGGCGAAGCGGGCGCCGCCCGGCTCGCCGCCGGTGACGGGCACGCCGTCGCGCAGTTGCCGGTAGACGGCGACGAGTTCGCGCAGGAAGAGGTGGTAGCTCCAGCCGTCGAGGGTGGCGTGGCTCTTGGTGAAGGTGCAGCGCCACGCGTCGTCGCCGTGCACGTGGACGAAGATGCGGAGCATCGGCCGCGGTGCGGAGACGTCGAACACCCGGTTCTGCTCGTCGGCGACGAAGCACTCCAGTTCGATCTTCTGGAGGTCCTCCGGGAGGTCGCTGATGTCGGAGAGCCCGGTCTCGATGTCGGCCTCGGCGTGCACCAGCTGCATGGGGACGGACAGGCCGGACAGGTCGAACGAGGTGCGCAGGATGTCGTGCCGGGCGCCGACCGTCCGGACGGCGGCACGGAAGGCGTCCATGACGAACGGGCGGTCGTCTCCGATCAGGAACGACGCGACGTCGAGGTAGGTGTTCCCGCCGTCCGAGGCCAGCGTCTCGACGAGCATGCCGAGCTGGTTCTGGGAGAGCGGGTAGGCGTCGGCGAGCCCCTCGGGGAGCCGGGCCAGGTCGTCGGCGCCGACCAGCCGGAACGGCTCCACCAGGCGGTCGGCCACGACGGCGCCGCGGCTCTCCAGCACCGCGGCCAGGCCGGCCACCGTGCGGTGCGCGAAGACGTCGCGGACGGAGGCGTCGAGGCCGTCGGCGCGCAGCGCGCCGACCAGCGACACCGCGCGGATCGAGTCGCCGCCGTGCTCGAAGAAGCTGTCGTCGACGCCGGTCTCCGCGGTGCCGAGGACGCTCTGCCAGAGCTCGGCGATCCGCCGCTCCAGCGCCGTGCGCGGCGCCGTGACCGTGCGGCCGGCGGCCGTGGCCGCGGTGGAGGCCGCGGGCAGCGCGGCCCGGTCGAGCTTGCCGTTGGCGGTGAGCGGCATGCGGTCGAGCTCCACGAACGCGCCGGGCACCATGTAGGCGGGCAGCAGGCGCGCCGCGTGGCCGGCCAGGCCGGTGCCGTCGCCGACCACGTACGCGACGAGCGCGCCGTCGGCCACCACGACCCGGGCCTCGGCGACACCGGGGTGGCCCGCCAGCACGGCCTCGACCTCGGCGAGTTCCACCCGGTGGCCGCGGATCTTCACCTGGTCGTCGCGGCGGCCGAGGAAGTCGGCCTCGCCGTCGGGCAGGATCCGCACCAGGTCGCCGGTGCGGTAGAGGCGGGCCCCGGGCGGGCCGTACGGGTCGGGCAGGAAGGATCCGGCGGTCAGGCCGGGCCGGCCGAGGTAGCCGCGGGCCAGGTGGCCGCCGCCGATGTACAGCTCGCCGGCGACGCCGGCGGGGACGCGCTGCAGGTGTGCGTCCAGCACGTGCATCGAGGTGCCGGGGATCGGCCGGCCGATCGGCACGGTCTCCGCCGCGAGGGGGCCGGTGACGGTGTGCACGGCGTTGCCGACGGTGGCCTCGGTCGGGCCGTACTCGTTCACGACCCGGGCGCCGCCGAGGAGTTCGCACCAGCGGGCGGCGGTGCGGGCGGAGAGCGCCTCGCCGCCGACCACCAGGGTGCGGGTGACCGGGCCGGTGCCCGGCGCGAGCTGCTCGAACTGCCGCTCCAGCATCTCCAGGTGGCCGGGGGTCAGCTTGAGGAAGTCGAACGGACCGGCGTCCGCCAGGGCCCGGCCGAGGTCGGCGAGGTCGAGGTCCTCGGGCAGCAGGTGCACCGGGCGGCCGTGCGCGAGCGGCACCCACAGGGTGGGGACGACGAGGTCGAAGGCGACCGACGAGAACAGCGCCGCACCGCCCCCGGTGGTGTCCAGGTACTCGGCGGCGGCGAACTCCAGGTATCCGGCGAGCGCCCGGTGGCCGATCTGCACGCCCTTGGGGCGCCCGGTGGAGCCGGAGGTGTAGATGACGTACGCCAGCCGGTCCCCGTCCTCGGGCAGCGGCGGCAGGGCGGGCAGCCCGGCGCCGTCCGCGCCGTCGACGGGCACCGTCACGGTCGGCACGGCGTGGCCGGTCGCCGCGGCGGCGACCAGGGCGACCGCCCCGGCGTCCGCCAGCAGCCGGGCGACCCGGGCGGCGGGCGTCTGCGGGTCGATCGGCAGGTAGGCGGCGCCGGCCTTCCAGACGGCGAGCAGCGCGACCGGCAGGTCGACGCCGCGCGGCAGCTGCACCGCGACGACGCTCTCCGGCCCGGCGCCGGCGGCGCGCAGCCGGCGGGCCAGCCGGTCGGCGCGGGCGCCGAGTTCGGCGTTGGTCAGGTCGCGGGCGTCCGGCCCGTGCAGCCGCACGGCGACGGCGGCGGGGTCCGCGGCGAGCGCGGCCTCGACGGCGGCGAGCGCGGAGCGCGCGGCCGGGCGGCCGGGCGTGACGGCGACCGACTCCAGCAGGGCCAGGTCCGCGGCGGGCAGGCAGGCGGCCTGCGCGTCGCCGTACGGGTCGGCGGCCATCGCGGCGAGCACCTCGCGGAACATCCCGGCGATCCGCCCGCAGGCGGCGGCGGACAGCACCCGCGGGTCGGCGGTGAGGATGACGTGGCCGGCCCGGGAGGAGATGGTCAGCGGGAACTCGGTCGGGCTGTCGTCGCTGCCCTCCAGGCCGATCAGGCCGGAGTCCAGCTGGTGGAAGTCCTGGTAGTTGAAGAAGACGTCGACCAGGCGGCGGCCGCCGCCCGCCGCACGGGTGATGGCGGGCATCGGGTGGCGGCGGTGCGGCCACATCGCGACCTCGCGGTCGAAGGTGCGGCGCACCAGGTCGAGCCAGCTGCCGGCGGCCCGGTCGACGGTGAACGGCACGGTGTTGAGGTACATGCCGTACACCCGGTCGGCGCCCAGCGCCTCGGGGCGGGCGTCGCAGACCAGGCCGACGTACACCTGCGCGGAGTCCGTGAGCCGGCTCATCACCGCGCCGTACGCGGCGACGAGCACGCTCTTCAGCGAGGCGTCGGCCGTGCCGGCGAGGGCGCGCAGGCCGTCCTCCAGGTCGGCCCAGGAGACCTCGGTCCGGATCTTCGGCGCGTCGTCCCCGGCCGCCGGGTCGCCCCAGCCGGCGGGGATCTCGAAGCGGTCGGCGCCCTCGACGACCTGCCGCCAGTACGCCCGGTCCTCCTCGGACTCCAGCGAGCGGCGCTCGGCCGCGACGAAGTCGGCGAAGCGGACCGGCGCCGGCACGTACGGGTCGAGCGGGGTGCCCTCGCGGAGCTGCGCGTACACGCCGAGCAGTTCCATCAGGAGCGAGTGGTGGCTCCAGCCCTCCAGGATGGGGTGACACTCGGTCACCGAGATCCAGTAGCCGCCGTCGGCGGTGTCGTGGACGAAGAAGCGCATCAGCGACGGCGTCGCGAGGTCGAACAGCTCGGCGCGCTGCTCCGCGGTGAACCGCTGCAGGTCGGCGGCGAGTCCGGCGGCGTCGAGGCCGGTCAGCCGGCGGCTGCCGAACGGCAGCACCGCGTCGGCGTGGACGAGCTGGAGCGGCTCGGAGTAGCCGGTGAGGTGGATCCCGGTGCGGAGGATCTCGTGCCGGCCCACCACGGTCGCCCCGGCCGCGCGGAACGCGTCGGCGTCGAACGGCGCGGGGTCGTTGATCCGGAACGTGGTGACGTTGTGGTAGAGGTTGCGGCCGTCGTCGGCCAGCATCTCGACGAGCATGCCGATCTGGTTCTGCGACAGCGGGTAGGCGTCGGTCACGCCGTCCGGCAGGGCCGCCCGGTCCGCGGGCCGCAGCAGCGCGAACGGCTCGACGCCGTGCTCCTCCCCGAGCACCGCGCGGCCCGCCGCCCAGCCGCTCAGCGCCGCGACCGTGCGGTGCAGGAAGACGTCGCGGACGGCCACGTCGAAGCCCTCGGCGCGCAGGGCGCCGACCAGGGCGACCGCGCGGATCGAGTCGCCGCCGAGGTCGAAGAAGCCGTCGTCGACGCCGACCCGCTCCAGCCCGAGGACGCCCTGCCAGACGGCGGCCATCCGCTGCTCGGCGAGGGTGCGCGGCGCGGTGTACCCGCGGCGCCCGCCCAGGGCGGCCCGGCCGGGCTCGGGCAGGGCCCGCTTGTCGAGCTTGCCGTTGACGGTCAGCGGCAGCGACTCCAGCAGCACGTACGCCGACGGGACCATGTAGCCGGGCAGGGCGAGCGCGGCGTGCGCGGCCAGCTCCGCGGGCTCCGGGCGGTGCCCGTCCGCGGCCACCAGGTAGCCGACCAGCCGGCGGTCACCGGGCCGGTCCTCCCGGACCAGGACGGCGGCCTGCCGGACGGCCGGGTGGGCGGCCAGCACGGCCTGGATCTCGCCGAGCTCGATCCGGTAGCCGCGGATCTTCACCTGGTCGTCGATCCGGCCGAGGAACTCCAGGGATCCGTCGGGGGTGCGGCGCGCGAGGTCGCCGGAGCGGTACATCCGGGAGCCGGCGGGCCCGTACGGGTCCGGCACGAAGCGCTCCGCGGTCAGGCCGGGCCGGTTGACGTAGCCGCGGGCCACGCCGGGGCCGGCCACGTGGATCTCGCCGGGGACGCCGACCGGCACGAGGTTGCCGTCCCGGTCGAGCAGCCGCACCGCCAGGTCGGCGAGCGGGCGGCCGATCGCGTTGCCCGCGGCACCGGCCACGTCGGCGGCGCCGATCCGGTGGTAGGTGGTGTGCACGGTGGTCTCGGTGATGCCGTACATGTTGACCAGCACGGCGCGGTCGAGGCCGACCCGCTCGGCCCAGGGCGCGAGCTCCGGGATCTCCAGCTTCTCGCCGGCGAAGACGACGGTGCGCACGGCGAGCGCGTCGATCCGCGGGTCGCCGCCGGCCGCGGCCGCGACGAGCCCGCGGAACGCGGTGGGGGTCTGCGACAGCACGGTGACCCGCTCGGCGACGAGGAGGTCCAGCAGGTCCTCCGGGGAGCGCGTCACCTCGGTCGGGACGACGACCAGGGTGCCGCCGAAGGCCAGCGCCGCCCACATCTCGAAGACGGAGACGTCGAAGGCGTAGGAGTGGGTCATCGAGGAGACGTCGCCCGGGCCGAAGCCGTAGTGCCCGGCGGCCGTGGCCATCAGCCGCACCACGTTGGCGTGCGAGAGCGCGACGCCCTTCGGGCGGCCGGTGGAGCCGGAGGTGTAGATGGTGTAGATCAGGTTGTCCGGCACGGCGGCCGGCTCCGGGTCGGTGACCGGCCGGCCGGCGAACGCGCCGGGCCCGTCGACGGCCACCACGCGGCCGGCGAAGCCGTCGAACCGGCCCGCCAGGCCGGCGCCGGTGAGCAGGAGCTCGGCGCGGGCGTCGGCGAGCACGTACGCGAGGCGGTCCGCGGGGGCGGCCGGGTCCAGCGGCAGGTAGCCGGCGCCGGACTTGAGGACACCCAGCAGGGCGGGCAGCAGGTCGGCACCGCGCTCCAGGCAGACGCCGACGAGCTGGTCCGGCCGGGCGCCCGCGTCCCGCAGGAAGTGCGCGATCCGGTTGGCCCGCTCGTTGAGCTCGCGGTAGCTGAGGGTGGTGCCGCCGGCGGTGACGGCGGGCGCGTCCGGGGTCTCGGCGGCCCAGCGCTCGAACAGCGCGTGCGCGGTCTCCCGTACGTCGTGCGCGGCGGTCGGCCGTTCGGCGGCGAGGGCGAGCTCCGCCTCGCCGAGCAGGGCGAGTTCGGAGAGGCGGCGGTGCGGGCCGGCCAGCGCGGAGGCCAGCAGGCGGCCGAAGTGGCCGGCGAACCGCTCGACCGTCGCGTGGTCGAACAGCGAGGTGGCGTAGAGGAACTGGCCGCTGAGCGAGCCGTCGGCGCCGGTCAGCACCTGCAGGGTGAGGTCGACCTTCGCGACGCCGTCGCCCTCGCCGAACCGCTCGGCCCGCAGGCCGCTGAAGGTAAACGCGCCGAGGCGCTCCTCGTGCATCGTGAACGCGACCTGGTGCAGCGGCGTGCGGGAGAGGTCGCGCTCGGGGGCGAGCTCCGCGACCAGCTGCGCGAACGGCACCTGCTGGTGGTCGAAGGCCTCCAGCAGTGCCGTCCGGGTGCCGTCCAGCAGGTCGGCGAAGGCCGGGTCGCCGCTCCACCGGCCGCGCACGACCACGTTGTTGATGCAGTAGCCGATCAGGTGCTGGAGCTCGGCGCGGTGCCGGCCGGACACGACGGTGCCGACCGGCACGTCCTGAACGCCCGTCCAGCGGGCGACCAGCGCCTGGAACGCCGTGAGCAGCACCGCGTACGGGGTGGTGCCGTGCGCGGCGGCGAGGGAGCGCAGCGGGCCGGTGAGGGCGGGGTCCAGCGGGAACGTGTGCTCGCCGCCGGCGTGGCTGCGGATCGCCGGACGGGGCCGGTCGGTGGGCAGGTCGGTCGGGGCGGTGCCGGCGAGCCGTTCCCGCCAGTAGCCGACCTGGCGGTCGAGTTCGGCACCGGTGAGGTGTCCGCGCTGCCATGCGGCGTAGTCGGCGTACTGGACGGCGACCGGCTCCGGCCGGGCCGCACGGCCCTCGACCGCGGCGGAGTAGAACTCGCTCAGGTCGGCGCCGAACACACCGGTCGACCAGGCGTCGCAGGCGATGTGGTGGAAGACCACGGCGAGCACGTGCTCCTGCTCGGAGAGCCGCAGCAGGCGTCCCCGGACGGGCCACTGCTCGGCCAGGTCGAACGGGGCGGCGAGCGCCTCGGCGGCCTGGGCGTACGCCTCGGCCTCGCGGCGGTCGACGGGCAGCCGGGAGAGGTCGACCAGCTCCAGCTCGACCGGTGCGGGCGCGTCGACGACCTGGACGGGCTCGCGGCCGGTCTCCGCGTAGCGGGTGCGGAGGATCTCGTGCCGGTCGAGGGTGTGCTGCCAGGCGTCCCGCAGGGCGGTGCGGTCCAGCGGGCCGTGCAGCCGCAGGGCGAACGGCACGAGGTACTCGTTGCTCTCCGGCTCCATCCGGTGGAGGAACCACATCTGCTGCTGGCCGTGGGCGAGCGGCAGGGGGGCGGTCCGGTCGGCACGGCCGACGGCGTCGGCGGCGGGGCGGCGGGTGCGGCGGCCGGCCAGCCGCTCACGGAGCAGCTGCTCGCGCAGGGCGTCGGCGGTCATGCGTGGTGCTCCTTCGGGAGGGAGGCGGTGGCGGCGGCCAGGTCTGCGTCGGAGAGCCGGTCGATCTCGGCGCGGACGCGGGTCTCGATCTCGCGGGCGAGGCCCGCGACGGTCGGCGCCTCGAAGAGCGCGCGGACGGGGAGGTCGAGCTGGAAGAGGTCCTGCAGCTGGGCGACGAGGCGGATCGCGAGGATCGAGTTGCCGCCGATGTGGAAGAAGTTGTCGTGGACGCCGATCAGGTCGGTCCGGTCGGTGCCGAGGAGTTCGGCCCACAGGCCGGCGACGGCCTCCTCGACCTCGTCGCGCGGGGCGACCGGCCCGTCGGTGCCGTCCCGGCCCGGCTCGGGCAGCCGGCCCTTGTCGACCTTGCCGTTGGCGTTCAGCGGCAGGGCGTCGAGGACGGTGAACGTGCCGGGCACCATGTAGTCGGGCAGCCGGCGGGCGCAGTGCGCGGCCAGGCCGTCGGCGGTGCCGACGACGTAGGCGGCGAGCGCCGTGTCGCCGGTGGGCCGGGCGACCGGCAGCACGAAGGCGTCGCGCACGCCGGGGTGGTCGAGCAGGACGGCGCGGACCTCGCCCGGCTCGACCCGGTAGCCGCGGATCTTCACCTGGTCGTCGCTGCGGCCGCGGAAGTCGACCACGCCGCCGTCCAGCACCCGGACGAGGTCGCCGGTGCGGTAGAGGCGGGCGCCGGGCGGCCCGTACGGGTCGGGGAGGAAGCGTTCGGCGGTCAGGCCGGGCCGGCCGACGTAGCCGCGGGCGACACCGGTGCCGCCGACGTACAGCTCGCCGCGGACCCCGACGGGCACGGGGCGCAGGGACGCGTCCAGGACGCGCATCACCATGCCGGGCAGCGGGCGGCCGATCGGCACGGTCGCGACGGCGACCGGGGCGGTCACCGGCAGGATGCTGGTGCCGACGGAGGCCTCGGTGGGGCCGTACTCGTTGACCAGCCGGCCGGCGCCGAGCCTGGTGGCCCAGCGGTCGGCGAGCGCCCCGGAGAGTGCCTCGCCGGCCACCACGACGACGCCGGCGAGACCGGCGGCCTGCCGGTCCGTCATCTGGTCGGTGAGGATGTCCAGGTGTCCGGGGGTCAGCTTGAGGAAGCTGAACGGGCCCGCGGCGAGCAGGTCGGCGCCGAGCCGGGTGCCGTCCTGGTCCTGCGGGAGCACCCAGACGCGCTGCCCGACGGTGAGCGGCGCCCACAGGTTGGGCACCACGAGGTCGAAGGCGTGCGAGGAGAAGAGCGCGCTGCCGCCCTGCCCCGCCCCGGCGAGCGCCTCCGCCGCCCAGCCGACGTGGTTGGCCAGGCCGCGGTGGGTGACGGCGACGCCCTTGGGGCGGCCGGTGGAGCCGGAGGTGAAGATCGTGTAGGCGAGGCCGTCCAGGTCGCGCGGCACGGCGGGGGCGGTGGCGGGACGGGCGGCGACGGCGGCGGAGTCCCGGTCGAGGTCGACCGGGTGCGGCGTGCCGGGCCCGCCCGCCGCGGCGACGGCCGCGGCGTGCCCGTGGCCGGTGACGACGACGGCGGCAGCGCCCTCGGCGAGCATGCGGCCGATCCGCTCGGCGGGGAAGGACGGGTCGAGGGGCAGGTAGGCGCCGCCGGTCTTCCAGACCGCCAGGAGGGCGGTGAAGAGGTCCGGCCCGCGGTCGAGCAGCACGCCGACGAGGCGCTCCGGTCCGGCGCCGCAGGCGGCGAGGTGGTGGGCGAGCCGGTTGGCCCGCGCGTCGAGCTCGCCGTAGGTGAGGCCGAAGCCCGGGCCGGCGACGGCGACCGCGTCCGGCGTGGCGGCGGCGCACCGCTCGAACGCGTCGAGCACCGAGCCGGCGGGCTGCTCGCCGGGGGCGGTGCTCCAGGCCGTCAGGTCGGCGGCCTCCCCTGGGCTCAGCAGCTCCAGGTCGGCCAGCGCGGCGTGCGGCGCGGCGACGGCCGCGGCCAGCACCTGGCGGAAGTGGGCGGCCAGCCGGACGACCGTGGCCTCCTCGAAGAGGGCCGTGTCGTACTCCAGGCCGCCGGCCAGGGAGCCGTCGGGCTGCACCCGCAGCACCAGCGTCAGGTCGGTGTGGGTGGCCTGCCACATGCGCTTCAGCAGGTCGAGGTCGTCGTCGGCGCCGATCAGGCCGTTGAACTCGCCGTCGTGCAGGTCGAAGGCCACCTGGAACAGCGGCGTACGGGACAGGTCGCGCTCGGGGGCGAGCTCCTCCACCAGCCGGTCGAAGGGCAGCTGCTGGTGCGCGAACGCGGTGGTCGCGGTGCGGCGCACCGCGGCGAGCGCCTCCTCGAACGAGCGCCCGGCGTCCAGGGTGCAGCGCAGCACCAGGCTGTTGAGGAAGAAGCCCACCACCTGCTCCACCTCGGGGCAGTCCCGGCCGGAGACCGGGGTGCCCACGGGCAGGTCCCAGCGGCCGGTGTGCCGGGCGAGCACCGTGGCGTACGCGGTGAGCAGCGTCATGAACGGCGTGGCGCCGCTGCGGCGGCCCAGCTCCAGGAGCGGGCCGGCGACCTCGGCGGGGACGGCGAACGGCACGACCGACCCGCGGCCGTCGCGGACCGCGGGGCGCGGCCGGTCGACGGGCGGCTCGACCGGCTCCAGGCCGGCCAGCTCGCCCCGCCAGTGGGTGAGTTCGCGGTCCAGGACCTCGTCGGAGAGCTGCTCCAGCTGCCAGACGGCGTAGTCGGCGTACTGCACCGGCAGCGGCGGCAGTGCCGCGGCCGAGCCCGTCCGGGCGGCGGCCAGCAGCACGTGGAACTCGCGCTCCAGCACGGTGGTGGACCACCCGTCGGTGGCGATGTGGTGCAGGGCGATGCCGAGCAGCGGGCCGCCGTCCGCGCGGCGCACCAGGACGGCGCGCAGCAGCGGGCCCTCCGCGAGGTCGAAGCCGCGGCTCTGCTCCTCGCCGAGGAGCCGGTGGAACACGGCCGTCGCCTCCTCGCGGTCCGCCGCGTCGGCCGTGCGCAGTTCGACCGGGGCCGGCGGGTCGATCAGCTGGACGGGCTCGCCGTCGACCACGGGGAAGCGGGTCCGCAGGGCCTCGTGCCGCTCGACGAGGGCGTCGAGGGCGCCCTGCACCTCGGCGGCGGTGGCACCGTCCTCCGGGCGGAGCACGACGGCGGCGACCCACTCGGGCCCGCCGGGGTTCATCCGGTCGGAGAACCAGAGCCGGCGCTGGCCGAAGGAGAGGGGCAGCGTGCCGCCGCGGGAGACGGGGCGCGGGCCGGGCGGCAGGCTGACGGAGAGCAGCTCGGCCTGCGCGGCGAGGCTGGTGGCGGTGAAGAAGCCGCGCAGCTGCACGGCGGAGCCGGTGGCGGCGCGCAGCCGCGAGACGAGCCGGGTCAGCTGGAGGGAGGTGCCCCCCAGCTGGAAGAAGTCGTCGTCGAGGCCGACCCGGTCGAGCTTCAGCACCTCGCACCAGACGGCGGCGACGGCCTGCTCGGCGGCGGTCACCGGCGCCCGGTGCACCGGGCGTCCGGCCGCGTCGAGGGATCCGGGGGCGGGCAGCGCACGGCGGTCGACCTTGCCGGTCGGGCCGAGCGGCAGCTTCTCCAGCAGCACGAACGCGCCGGGCACCTGCGGGCCGGCGAGGCGCTGGGCGAGGTGTCCGCGCAGTTCGGTGAGGTCGAGCTCCTCGCGGGCGACCAGGTAGGCGGCGAGCCGCTTGCCGCCGTCCGGGGCCTCGTAGGCGGCGACGGCCGCGCCGGCCACCTGCGGGTGGGAGAGCAGCACGTGCTCGATCTCGGCGGGCTCGATCCGGACGCCGTTCACCTTGACCTGGTCGTCGATGCGGCCGAGGTACTCCAGCACGCCGTCGCGGCGCCAGCGCACCCGGTCGCCGGTGCGGTACAGCCGTGCACCGGCCGGGCCGAACGGGTCGGGCACGAAGGCCGCCGCGGTCTGGCCGGGCCGGCCGAGGTAGCCGCGGGCCACGCCGACGCCGCCGGCCAGCAGCTCGCCGGGGGTGCCGGGGCCGACCGGCGTGCCGTTGCGGTCGACGACGAGCACCCGCATGCCGGTGACGGGGCGGCCGATCGGCACCGGGCCGGTCGTCCGGCCGGTGTCGACGCGGTGCGCCGTGATGTCGATCGAGCACTCGGTGGGACCGTAGGTGTTCCACACCTCGACCGGCCGGCCGAGCCGTTCGAGCAGCCGGGCCACCAGCTCGTGGTGGAGCGGCTCGCCCGCGGAGAAGACCAGCCGCAGGGCGTCGCACCCGGCGAGGCCGTCCTCCTCGGTGAGCAGGCGCAGCACCGACGGGACGAGTTGCAGCACCGTCACCCGGTGCTCGCGGACCGCCCGGAGCATCGCGGCGGGGTCGCTCTCCGCGCCGACCGGTGCGAGCACGACCACGCCGCCGCAGGTCAGCGGGGCGAAGACCTCCCAGCAGTGGGCGTCGAAGGTGACCGTGGTCTTCTGCAGCACGCGGTCGGCGGCGCCCAGGCCGCAGGTGTCGACGGCCCAGGCCACCCGGTTGGCGATGCCCGCGTGGCTGACCACGACGCCCTTGGGCTCGCCGGTCGAGCCGGAGGTGTAGATCACGTACGCCGCGCCGTCGGGCCGGGCGGGCGACGCCGGCGGTGCGGTCGGCAGCCGGTCCAGGTCCTCCCGGACGGCGTCCACGATGACGGGCCGCGCACCGGCGCCGCGCACCGTGCCGGCCGTCTCGGTCTCGGTCAGCACGAGCCGCGCGCCGCTGCCGGAGAGCAGCTGGGCGAGCCGGCGCGGCGGCAGGTCGGGGGTGAGCGGCACGTACGCGCCTCCGGCGCGCCACACGCCGAGCAGGGCGGTCACGAGGTCCGCCCCGCGGTAGAGGCAGACGCCGACCGGGGTGTCGGGGCCGACCCCGAGGCCGATCAGGTGGTGGGCGAGCTGGTTGGCTCGGGCGTCCAGCTGCGCGTACGTGACCGCACGGTCGCCGTCGACGACGGCCACCGCATCCGGAGTCAGCGACGCCTGGCGCGCGACGAGCGAACTGATGAGGTCGGGCTCGTCTTTCGGCGCACCCGGCTGCGACTCGGAATTCATCTCAGGGAGCTCCTGGTCCGTGGAGAGGTCGTGCTCGGCGGGTCGTCGACCCCCCGGCGGGCGGTGCCGCGGGGGGTCGGTCCGGTGGTGGGGCGGGTCGGGGAGGTGACGCGTCCGGCGGGGCGGGGGTCAGACCCCGCTGGCGGCAATCCGCTCGCGCAGGCTGCGCGGGCGCATGTCGGTCCACACCTGGTCGATGTGGGCGAGGCACTCCTCGCGGGTGCCCTCGGTGCCCTCCGCGTGCCAGCCCGCCGGGATCTCCCGGCCGGCGGCCCAGATCGAGTACTGCTCCTCGTCGTTGAGGACGACGAGGAAGGTGCGGGTGTCGGTGTTCTGCTCGCTCATCGGGATCTCCTGAAGTCGCTTCGCGGGTTGGGACGTCGGCAATTCCTGGCCCGTTCGGAATCCTGTCCGGGCGGGCCATATTCGGCCTGCACCCGCCCTGTCAGGCGGAGGCGGCGGCCCGTTCGGCGGCCGCCGGCAGCGGGTCGCCGCCGTAGCGGAAGGTGCGGACGGGGCCGGTGGAGCCCTCCACCCGGGCGAGCGCGGCGTGCAGGTCCGGCCCGAAGTCCGGTTCCTGCAGCGTCCAGGCGGTGGGTCCGGGGTCCACGCCGTACCGGACGGTCACCGGTCCGGGGCGGTCCGGGTGCACCTCGATCCGGCACAGGTCGGCGGCCAGCCCGATGCCGACCGCCTTCACCACCGCCTCCTTGCGCGTCCAGCACCGCAGGAAGACGGCCCGCTGGTCCGCGGCGGGCAGGGCGCGCAGGTGCGCCAGTTCCCGTTCGGTGAAGGCCAGCGGGGCGGTCAGCTCGGGGTCGATCCGCGGCTCGGCCTCCAGGTCCACGCCGAGCGGGCGGCCCTCGCCCACGCCGAGCAGCCAGAAGCCGTCCGCGCGCGAGAGGTTGAAGGTCAGCGCGGTGGGGGGCCACACGACGGCGGGCGGCCCGTGCGCGGGGTCCGCGCACTCCGGGCACAGCGTGCGGCCGAGCTTCAACTGGTCGGCCTCGACGTCGAGATAGCCCGCCAGGATCCGGCGGAGTCCGACGTGCGCGGCCGCGTACGAGGCGGCGGCCCGGCCCCGCAGCAGGTGGACGCGGTTCCGCTCGGCACCCGACAGGACGGCCAGGGCACGCTCGTCGGCCTCCTCCGGCACCCCCAGCCAGACGTCCACGGCCCCGTCGGGGAAACGCTGTTGGCTCACTTCCTCACCCCTGTCCAGCGAGTGCGGCGCCTCGGCGGCCCACCGGTCTCGCAGCCGGTTCGAACAGCGTTCAGCCTGGGGGGGCGTGCTATACGACCGCTATCAAGCGCCCATCGGCCCGGGGCCGTTCGAACTGGCCGGATCTATCGGCGCGATATAGGGGCATGCCGTAGAAGTAAAGACCGCGTGCTGTCGGCCTGGTCCGGGGTACGCCGGCCCGGACCGACCAGCGGGCTGACGCACCTCTATCGAAGGCGGGAATGTGTTCGACAAGAAGAAGAGTGGACCCGGCGCACCGGTGACCGGCTCCGCCGTCGTCAGCCTGGCCGCGGCGTGCAAGAGCTACGGCAGCGGCGACAGCCAGGTCGTCGCGCTCGACGACGTCACCCTGGACTTCCCGGCGGGCACCTTCACCGCGATCATGGGGCCGTCCGGCTCCGGCAAGTCCACCCTGCTGCAGTGCGCGGCCGGCCTGGACCGCGTCGACTCGGGCCACGTGTCACTGGCCGGGGCCGACCCGTCCCGGATGTCCGAGACCGCGCTCACCCGGCTCCGCCGCGACCGGATCGGCTTCATCTTCCAGTCCTTCAACCTGCTGCCCTCGCTCACCGCGCGGCAGAACGTCGAACTGCCGCTCAAGCTGGCCGGCCGGCGGCCCGATCCGGCCGAAGTGGACCAGGTGCTGGCCGGCGTCAACCTCACCGGACGCGCCGGACACCTGCCCAGCGAGCTCTCCGGCGGCCAGCAGCAGCGCGTGGCGATCGCCCGCGCCCTGGTGACCCGGCCCGAGGTGCTCTTCGCCGACGAGCCGACCGGCGCCCTCGACACCAAGACCTCCCGCGACGTGCTGGCCCTGCTGCGCCGGATCGTCGCCGAGAACGGGCAGACCATCATCATGGTCACCCACGACCCGGTCGCCGCCTCCTACGCGGGCCGCGTCGTCTTCCTCGCCGACGGCCGGGTGGTCGACCGGATCACCGACCCCACCGTGGACGCGGTCGCCCGCCGGATGGCCCACCTGGAGCCCGACGACGCCGACGCGGCCGGCGGCGACGAGCAGGCCGCGAAGACGCCGGAGGGCGCACCGTGCTGAGCATCGCCCTCGCCACCGTCCGCACCCGCTGGGTCAGCTTCGTCGGTGCCTTCATCGCCCTGGCGCTGGGCACCGGCATGATCGCGATGATGGCGCTCGCCCTGACCGCCACCATCGGCACCCCCCACGAAGGCCCGCAGCGGTTCGCGCAGGCCCGCACCGTCGTCGTCCCCGCCGATCCGCGCGGCGACCCGATGGAGCTGCCGGCCGCCGTCCCCGCCGCGGCCGTCGCCAGGGCCGCCACCGCCGGCACCGTCACCGAGGACCGCACCTTCGACGCACCGTGGAAGGACGGCCCGTCCGAGGCCGTCGGCCACGGCTGGTCGGCCGCCGCCCTGACCCCGTACACCCTGACCGCGGGCCGGGCGCCCTCCGCCGACGGCGAGGTGGTGCTGACCGGTGCCGCCGCCGACCGGGTGGGCACCGAGGTCCTCGTCGCCACCCCGGCCGGGCCCCGGCCCTACACCGTCAGCGGCGTCACCCCGGCCACCTGGTTCGAGGACGCCGTCTTCTTCACCGACACCGAGGCCGCCCGGCTCTCCCCCGCCGTGAACGCCCTCGCCGTGCAGGGCGACGCCGCCGCCGTCCGGGCAGCCGTCGGCACCGGGCAGCTCGTGCTGTCCGGCGACGACCGCAGCCAGGCCGACCCGGACCCGTCCGGCGGCGCGGACGCCCTGATCAACGCCCAGTCGATGGCGGCCACCACCGGCGGCATCGCGGTCTCCGTCGCGGTGTTCATCGTGATCGCGACCTTCGCCTTCGTGGTCGAGCAGCGCAGCCGCGAGCTGGCCCTGCTCCGGCTCGTCGGCGCCACCCCGCAGCAGGTCCGGCGGATGGTGATCGCCGAGGCCACCCTCATCGGCGTGGCCGCCGCCCTCGTCGGCTGCGTCCTCGGCCCGGTCGGCGCCGGGCGGCTCAACACCTGGATGGTCGACAACGGCGTCGCGCCGAGCTGGTTCCACATCGGCCTCAACCCGATCCCGCTCGTCATCGCCTTCCTCATGGGTGTCGGCTCCGCCCTGCTCGGCGCGGCCGCCGTCGCCCTGCGCGCCTCCCGGGTCCGCCCGGTCACCGCCCTCCGCGACTCCGCGGCCTCGACGAAGGTCATGACCCCGATCCGCTGGATCCTCGGCATCGGCCTGCTGGCCGGCGCCGTCGTCACCGGCTGGAGCATCGCCGGCGACAGCCCCACGTACGCGGTCAACCCCCGCAAGTACGGCATGGTCCCGCTGCTGTACGTCGGCGGCCTCGCCCTGCTCGCCCCGGTCCTGCTGCAGCCCGTCGCCCGGATCGCCACCTGGCCGCTGTCCCGGTTCGGCGCGGGCCCGCTGATCGTCCGCCAGAACACCCTGAACGGACGCCGCCGCACCGCCGCCACCGTCACCCCGATCGTGGTCGCGGTCGGCCTGACCGCCGCCATGATCTGCATGCAGGCCGCCGGCGACCACACCAAGGTCGACCAGGTCCGCCAGCAGACCAGGGCCGACTACCTGGTGCTGCCCGCCGGCGGGAAGACCCTCGACCGGTCCGCCACCGCGGCACTCGCCGCCCTGCCCGGCGTCCGCGCCGACGTCGTCGGCTCCGCCCACGTCTACATCGGCACCGAGGACGGCAAGGTCGTCGACTCGCTCAACGGCCAGGCCGTCGCCCCCACCGCCCTCGGCTCCGCCGGCGTGCTCAGGCCCCGGGTGCTCGAAGGCTCGGTGGACCACCTCGGCGACGACTTCATCGTCATCGACCGGAAGACCGCCGAGGGCAACGACCTGACGCTCGGCCAGACCCTCACCGTCTGGATGCCCGACAACACCTCCACCAAGCTGAAGATCGCCGCGATCGTCCAGACCGGCCTGGCCGGCGACGACACCTACCTCTCCGCCGACCGGGCGTCCGGCGCCCTGCCCACCCGGGCCTGGCTCCGCTTCGACGCCGGCACCACCCCCGACGGCGTGGCCGCCGCCCTCAAGGACCAGGCCGTCCGCGTCGCCCCCGTGCCCGTCTACTTCGACACCCTCACGTCCAAGCTCAAGGAGGACACCAAGACCGCCGCGACGGTCATCCTCGGCATCTCCGTCGGCTACTCGCTGATCTCCGTCGCCAACACCCTGGTGATGGCCGCGGCAGGCCGGCGCCGCGAACTCGCCGCCCTCAACCTCGCCGGCGCCACCCGCGCCCAGACCCTGCGCGTCATCGCCGCCGAGGCACTCCTCGCCACCGTCATCGGCACCATCCTCGCCGCCGTCGCCGGGGCCGCCGTGATCGCCACCCAGCGGCTGTCGCTCACCGAACTGATCGACGGCGTCCCGGTCATCGTCCCGTGGGGCTCCACCTGGCAGGCCGTCGCCCTCTGCGCCGCCACCGCCGTGGTCGCCGCCGTCCTCTCCGCCTGGAACACCACCCGCGGCCGCGCCATCGAGATGGCCGGCACCCGCGACTGACCCGCACCGCACAGCATGGAGGGGGCTGGCACCGCCGGCCCCCTCACGGCTGTCTCCGCCGACCAGCCGGTGCGGTCGCGCCACCGGCACCCGCCCACGTCCGTCGCGCGCCGGGAAGCACAAAACCCCAGGTCACGGCGAGTGAGTCCTGGGGTTTCGCAGAGCCGCCTGCGGGATTCGAACCCGCGACCTACGCATTACGAGTGCGTTGCTCTGGCCAGCTGAGCTAAGGCGGCACCGTTGCCGGGTGGAGCCCGACCGTGAGGTCGAGGATCGCATCGGCAACGCGGGCAAGTCTACACAGTTTCCGGGGGTGCTCCGTACCGGCCCGGTGCGGGTCAGGCGGAGGAGACGGCGAGCTTGGCGGCGAAGCCGGCGAAGAGCAGGGCGACGCTGCTGGTGAGGCCTGCGGAGAGGCGCTTGCGGCGGCGGAAGGCCGTGGCGAGCGTCGTACCGGCCATGATCAGGACGGAGAGGTACAGCACGCTGAAGCACTGCAGGATGCCGCCGAGGAGGGCGAAGGAGAAGACCGGCTGCCCGTAGGCCGGGTCGACGAACTGGGTGAAGAAGGAGAGCAGGAAGAGGATCGCCTTCGGGTTGAGGAGGCTGATCACGAGGGCCCGGCGGAAGGGCCGCTCGGTGCTCTCGGGGGGTGCTGCCGTGTCGGGGGCGGCGGGCCCGGCGGCCGCGCGGCGTTCGCTCCACAGCTGCCGGGCGGACCGGAGCATGCCGAAGCCGATCCACAGCAGGTACGCGGCGCCGCCGAACTTCACCACGGCGAAGACCGCGGGGTTGGCCTCCAGCAGGGAGGAGGCGCCGAGCGAGGTGAGGCTGATGAGGGTGAAGTCGCCGACGAAGACGCCGGCGGCGGCGCGGTAGCCGGTGCGGACGCCCTTGCGGGCGGCGACGGAGAGGACGTAGAGCGAGTTCGGGCCGGGCAGCACGACGATCAGCAGGGCGCCGAGGACGTACGTCGCCAGGTCGTTGACTCCGAGCACGGGGGCGCTCCTGTCGGGACGGGCGGACACGGGGGGCGACTCATGCTAGCCGCCAGCAGCGTCCTCCTTCGACGGGGATTACTTGGCGCAGTGCGTCCCGTCCTCCGGGGCTTCGCCGCCGAGGAGGTAGCGGTTGACCGCGCCGTCCACGCAGGTGTTGCGCCGCCCGTACGCGGTGTGGCCGTCGCCGTCGTACGTGACCAGCCGGCCGGACTCCAGCTGGGCGGCCAGCGACTGCGCCCAGGCGTACGGGGTGGCGGGGTCGCGGGTGGTGCCGACGACGACGATCGGGGCGGCGCCGGCCGCGGGGACGGTGTGGGGTTCGCCGGTCGGCGGGTGCGACCAGTAGGTGCAGGAGAGCGCCATCCAGGCCATGTCGCGGCCGAAGTGCGGGGAGGCCTGGGCGAAGTCCTGCTCGGCGGCGCGGGCGCCCTCGGGACCGGTGAACGGCGCGGGCAGGTCGAGGCAGTTGACGGCCATGTTGGCGGCGATGAGGTTCGGGTAGCTGCCGTCCGCGGCGCGCTCGTAGTACTCGTCGGAGAGGGCGAGGAGCGCGGTGCCGTCACCGGCGACGGCGTCGGTGAGGGCGCTGCGCAGCTGCGGCCACAGGAATTCGGCGTACATCGCCTGGATGACACCGGTGGTGGCCTGCGCCTCGGTGAGCGGACGGCCGGAGTCGGTCGGGAGGGGCTTGGCGTCGATCGACGCGAAGAGCTCGGTGAGGCGGCGGCCGACCTCCTGCTCGGTGCTGCCGAGGGGGCAGCCGTCACGGCCGGCGCAGTCCTTGGCGAAGGCGGCCCAGGCGGTCTCGAAGCCGCCGGCCTGGGTGCGGTTGCCGGCGCGGGCGTCGAGCGAGGGGTCCATCGCGCCGTCGAGGACCATGCGGCCGACCTTGTCCGGGTAGAGGCCGGCGTAGGTGGCGCCGAGGAACGTGCCGTACGACTTGCCGAGGTAGTGCAGCCGGTCGTCGCCGAGGAGGGCCCGGAGCACGTCCATGTCGCGGGCGGCCTCGACGGTGGAGACGTGGGCGAGCACCCCGCCGGACCCGTCCTTGCAGGCGGCCGCGAACTCCTTGTCGACGGCGACGAGCGCGTCGACCTCGGCCTGGTCGTCGGGGGTGATGTCGGCGGCGGCGTAGGCGTCCATGCGGGGGCCGCTCAGGCAGCGGACGGGGGTGGAGCGGCCGACGCCGCGCGGGTCGAGGCCCACGAGGTCGTAGGCGGCGCGGACCTGGGGGTCGTAGGTGCGGGCCACGCCCTCCAGGTAGTCGACGGCGGATCCGCCGGGGCCGCCGGGGTTGAGCAGCAGCGAGCCGAGCCGCTTGCCGCCGGGGGTGGCGGTCTGGCGGGCGGCGGTCAGGGTGATGTCGCCGTCGCCGGGGTGCTCGTAGTCGAGCGGCACCGTGAACTCGGCGCACTGGAACTCGCCGTCGCAGGTCTTCCAGTCGAGTTTCTGCGCGTAGTACGGGGCGAGCGCGGCCGGGACACCGGTGGGCAGTGGCTCCAGCGGGGCGGCGTTCGAGACGGGGAGGGTGCCGTCCGCGGAGGGGGTGGAGGCCTGCGGGCCCGGTGCCGGGGAGCTGCCGGAGGTGCAGCCCGCCAGGAGCACGGCGGCCGCTGCGGTGGCGGCCAGCACGGCGGTGGTGGGGCGGGTCCGCCGGGTGGCTCGCATGGTGTGGGTCTCCCTCGGACGCTGCACGGTGCTGCACGGTACGGACGGCGGTCGTGCACGGTGGCGGTGCGGCTGTCCGGGGCCCGGCGGTGATCGCTCGGGCGTTCCCAGCGTATCCGGCACCGCCCCGGTGACCGGCCCGGCGACACCCGCCCGACGGCGGAACAGCGACGGCGGAACAGCAACGGCGGAACGCCGGCGGCCCTCAGCCGGCCTTGGCCGGGGCCGGGGCCGGAGCCGGGCCGAGGCTCTCGGCGAGGTACTGGACGGCCACCCGGACGAGCCGCAGTCGCTCCCGCTCGTGCGTGTAGTCCTGCACGATGTCGGAGATCCGGACGTCGGCCCGGGCCGCGGGGCCCTTGCCGTCGTGCAGGGCCGCCCGGAGGCCCTTGGCGGCGGTGACGCCGGCGCCGTCGGCCTTGGCGGCGGCGAGCAGCAGGCGGGTGGTGGCGTCGGCGGGCGCCTCGGCGCCGGTCTCGGCGAGGGTGGGCGCATCGTAGCGTCCGGAGACGGCGGCGGCGGCACCGTACAGGTCGGGCCGGGCGAGGCCCGCGGCGGCGGCGCACGGCGCGCCGGCCTCGATGCCGAGCACGCCCCAGCCGCCGGGGCCTGCGGGCAGGGTGCGGAAGGCGGCCTCGACGGCGGTGCGCAGCGCGCCGTCGTCGGCGACGGCCTGCGGGGCGGCGGCGACCAGCTCGCAGGGGCGTTCGGTGCCGCTGGGCGCCTCGGGGGCGACCACGACGAACGGGCGGGCCCGGCCGAGGGCGACGGCGGAGGCCACGCCGTCGAAGACGTCGGGCAGTTCGGCGTCGGCGGTCTTCCGGGGGGTGCCGGAGTGCAGCACGATCACGGGGAACCTGGCCTGCCGGTCGGTGCGGTACTGCGCGGGCAGCCAGACCCGGACGGTGCGCGGGCGGCCGTCGGGGCCGGCCACCTGTGCCTCCAGGAGGTCGCCGTCGGCGGGGTGGCCGATGGAGGTGAAGGCGGTGACGACGGGCGGCAGGGCCCGGGCGCCTGTCGGTGAGGGCGAGGTCGAGGTCTCGGGTGCGGCCTGCGGGACGGTGGCGGGCGCGGACGGCGGCGGCGCCGTGTCGACGGCAGACCCGGCGGGGCGGGCGCCGAGCACCCGGTCGACCGCGTGCCGGTACGGCAGGGTCGCCGCTCCGAGGGCGGCGGCCAGGGCGGCGGCGAGGGCGAGGCAGAGCACGGAGGCCCCCGCCCTGACCAGGACCGGCCGGTGGGGCACGGCGAGCTCGTAGGTGCGGGCGGAGCGCACGTCGCGCCAGCGGGTGAGCGCGGAGCGGCCGAGCCAGAGCCCGGCCGCAGCGGCCGTCAGCAGGGGTACGACGAGGAGCGGACGGGGCATGGGCGCACCACCTCGGGAGGAGTACGGTCGCCGGACCACGGCGTTCGGACCGACCGTCCACAGGGTGCACAACGGGCCGTGCGGGGTGACGCGGGCCGGGCGGGCGCGGTCCGACGTTCACTCGAACGAGCGAGGTGACGCGGGGTCAGCCGGCCCGGAGCGCGAGGGTCATGGCCTCGACGGCGAGCAGCGGGTCGACGTTGCGGTCCAGCGCCTCGCGGCAGGCCAGCACGGCCTCGATGCGGCGCAGGGTCGACTCGGCGGGCCCGGCGGCGGCGATCCGTTCGAGGGCGGGGCGCTGGTCCTGGTTGGCGAGGCGGCCGGCGGAGCCGAGTTGCAGGGCGAGCACGTCGCGGTAGAAGCCGAGGAGGTCGAGCAGGGCGACGTTCAGGGTCTCGCGGCGGGTGCGGGTGGCGCGGCTCTTCTGGCGCTTCTCGAGTTCCTTGACCGCACCGGCCATGCCGCGCGGGGCGCGGGTGCCCTCCGAGGCGCCGTAGGCGGCCCTGAGGTCGTCGGTCTCCTTGGCGTCCTGGGTCTCGGCGAGCGCATCGGCGTCGGCCTTGGCCGTGTCGACGAGCCGCTGGGCGGCGGCCAGGCAGCCGCCCACGTCGGCGACCTCCAGCGGGATGCGCAGCACGTCGGCGCGGCGGGTGCGGGCCTCCTCGTCGACGGCGAGGCGCCGGGCGCGCCCGATGTCGCCCTGCCCGGCCAGGGCGGCGAGGTGGGCGGCGGCGGGTTCGACGCCGTCGCGGCGCACCAGCATGTCGGCGACGGCCTCGGCGGAGGGCGTCCGCAGCACCAGCAGCCGGCAGCGGGAGCGGATGGTGGGCAGCACGTCCTGCACGGAGGGCGCGCAGAGCAGCCACACGGTGCGCGGCGACGGCTCCTCGACGCCCTTGAGCAGCGCGTTGGCCGCGGATTCGGTGAGCCGGTGCGCGGCATCGACGAGGATGACCGACCAGCGGCCGCCGGTGGGGTAGCTGGCGGCGCGCAGCACCAGGGCGCGCATGTCGCCGACGCCGATGGAGAGGCCGTCGGTGCGGACGTACTTCACGTCGGCGTGGCTGCCGGAGAGCACGGTGTGGCAGCCGTCGCAGAAGCCGCAGCCGGGGGTGCCGCCCATCGCCAGGTCGGGGCTGGTGCACTGCAGGGCGGCGGCGAAGGAGCGGGCGGCGGTGGTCTGGCCGGCGCCGGGCGGGCCGGTGAACAGCCAGGCGTGGGTCATCAGCGAGGCGTTGCCGCCGGGGGCGGCCGCTCCCTCGCGGCCTGCGGCGGCGATGGCGTGGGCGGCGCGGGCGGCCGCGGACAGCTGCTCGACCACGCGGTCCTGGCCGACCATGTCGTCCCACACGCTCACGCCGTACTCCCTGCCCTGCCCGTGCGGGCCCGCGTCCGGGCCCGGGCCGTGCGCCGGGTCCGTCGTCGAGCCTAACGCCCCACGCCGACACCGTGGCCGGACACCGGCTCGCGAACGGGTCCGCCCCGGTCCGCGGCGCCCTGGCCATCGGGGCTGCGGCCCGCACCGGCCCGGTCGTCGGGGTTCACGCTCCCCCGGTCTGCGCCGTTGCGGTCGGCGCCGTTGCGGTCGGCACTGTTGCGGTCTGCGCCGTTGCGGACGGCGCCGGCAGGGGCGGCGCCGTTCCGCGGGGCCGGCAGGTGCAGCCGGACCTCGGCGAACGAGGCCGCCAGCCGGGGCTTCATCCACCGGGCGGCCGGCCGCTCCACGTACCGGTGGACCAGCCAGGAGGCGCCGGTCATGGCGACGAGCAGGCCGCCCGCCAGCAGCCAGGGGTCGACCCGGTGTCCGAAGCGGGTGATCATCTCCCAGCCGATGTACTCGTGCAGGAGGTACAGCGGGTAGGTGACGGCTCCGGCGGTGGTGAGCCAGCGCCAGTTCACGCCGCGGAACCAGTCGAGGGCGACGCCCGCCATCAGCAGGTAGAACACGGCGAGGACGACCACCAGGCCCCACTCCGGCACCGGGTAGCCGGCCTGCGCGGCGACGAAGCGGTACGTCGGCAGCACGGCCCGGCAGCCCGCCAGGAAGGTGAGCCCGACCAGCAGCCAGAGCATCAGGTTGGGGCCGAAGCGGCGCATCAGGTAGTACGCCAGGCCGCCGATGAAGAACCAGCAGTACTCGGGCATCGCCAGCACCTGCAGCAGCTGCTCGCCCGGCGCCGCCTCGGCGAGCACGCCGGCCGCCGCCCACAGCAGGCAGAAGGCGAGCACCCGGTGGTAGGTCAGGCCGAGGGCGACGACCACCGCGAAGATCAGGTAGAACCGGCCCTCGACCCAGAGGCTCCAGTAGACGCCGTCGACGTACGGCGCCCCGAGCGGGTACTCCATCATCGTGAGGTTGGTCAGGACGTCCCGCATCGCCCGCGGCTCGGTGCCCCCGGGGACGGCGGCGACCACCGCCGTCGTGGCGAGCACCCCGAACCAGTACGCGGGGAACAGCCGCACCACGCGCGAGCTGAGGAAGTCCGACGTGGAGCGGCCCCAGCAGCTCAGGCAGATGACGAAGCCGCTGATCAGGAAGAACAGCTGCACGCCCATCCAGCCGTAGGCGGCCGGCCGGTACAGCACCGGGAATATCTCCCCGCGCGGCCGGCCCCAGTCGGAGCCGAACGCCACGTAGTGGTAGACGACGACCAGCAGCACCGCGACGAAGCGCAGCCCGTCCAGCACCGGCAGCCGGCCACCGGGGGCACGGGCGGCCGGCGGGGCGGCGACGGGCGGGGCGGTGGCGACGACGGTCACGGGTGCGGGCTTCCCTCGGGCAGGCTGGCGGACGGCGGACGGGCACCGCAGTCTCTCAGACCACGGTGCCCGCCCATCGCTCCGGCATGCGCCACCCGATCTGACGGCCCGTCGGGCGACTTCCCGTCAGCAGACGAACGACCCCTGCGCCGCAAGGCGCCCGGCGGGGTACGTCAGTCGCGTCGGCGCTTGCGTCCCCAGCCGCGCTGACCCCGCTGCGCATCGTCCACGGCGCCGGCCTCGCCCTCGCCCTCGTCCTCGGCCGACTCCCAGCTGGCCCACTCGTCGCGGGATCCGAGCAGGCTGTCGGTCAGGCTCGGCAGGTCGTCCATCGGCGTCTCCTCCGCCCAGGCGGGGCGCGGCCGGTCGACGGGCGTCAGCTCGCGGGTGGTGTCCGCGGGCGGCTCCTCCCGCCACAGGCGCGGCGGCACCCGGTCACCCGGGGCGGGGGCGACCGGCGGCAGCACCGCGGTCTCGTCGACGGTGGGCAGCACCGCCGTCTCGTCCGGCCGGGCCGCGGCCTTCCTGGGCGCGGGCTCCGCCTTCGGCAGCACCGCCGTCTCGTCGACGGCGGGCACGGCCGGCAGCACCGCGGTCTCGTCGACGGCCGGCACGGCCGGCAGCACCGCGGTCTCGGCCGTGCGAACGGCCTCCCGGCGCTCCCGTGCGGAGATCTCCTGCGTGGTCTCCTCGTCCGGCACCTGCGGAAGCTCCGCGGTCGGTGCGTGGGCCGCAGCCGCAGCGGCGGCAGAAGCGGCAGAAGCAGCGGCAGCGGCGGCCTCCGACTCGGCCTGCAGCCGCGCCTCCTCCGCCCGCTGGAGCGCCTCCTCCGCCCGGCGCCGCTGCTCGGCCCGCTGGAGTTCACGCTGGCGCTGGAGCTCGGCCTGGGCGGCGTTCTCCGCCTCCAGGCGCTCCCGCGCGACGGCCTCGGCGCGCAGCCGGGCCTCCTCCGCCCGGCTGCGGGCGGCCTCCTCCTCGGCCCGGCGGGCAGCCTCGGCCTCGGCCCGGAGCCGCGCCTCCTCGGCGGCCTTCCGCGCCTCCTCGGCAGCGGCCCGTTCGGCCTCCAGCCGTGCGAGGCGGTCCTTCTCGGCCTGCTCGGCGCGCAGCTCCTCCAGGAGCGCCTGCCGCTTGCGGTCGGCCTCGGCGGCCTCGGCGGCCTTCCGGGCCTCCTCGGCGACGCGGCGCTCGGCGGCCTCGCGGGCGAGGCGCTCCTGCTCGGCCTGGGCGGTCCTCTCCTGCGTGGAGAGCGGCAGCTCGCGGTCGAGGCGGTGGCGGATCGCCGTGGTGACCTGCTCGGGCTGCCGGGCGGCGTCGACCACGAGGTACCGGGCCGGATCGGCGGCGGCGAGCGCCAGGAATCCGGAACGCACCCGGACGTGGAACTCGGTGGGCTCGGACTCCAGCCGGTCGAGCGCCTCGGTGAAGCGCTCGCGGGCCGCGGCCGGGTCGACGTCCAGCACAACGGTCAGGTCGGGGACGAGGCCGCCGGTCGCCCAGCGGGAGATCCGGGCGATCTCGGTGGCGGCGAGGTCGCGGCCGGCGCCCTGGTAGGCGATCGAGGAGTCCATGTAGCGGTCGGTGATCACCACGGCGCCGCGGGCCAGCGCGGGACGGATGACGTTCTCGACGTGCTCGGCGCGGTCGGCGGCGTAGATCAGCGCCTCGGCGCGGTGCGACAGGCCGGTGTTGCCGACGTCGAGCACGAGGCCCCGCAGCCGCTGGCCGACGGGGCTGCCGCCGGGCTCGCGGGTGAGCACCACCTCGTGGCCCTTGGAGCGGATCCACTCGGCGAGGGCCTGGGCCTGGGTCGACTTCCCGGCGCCGTCGCCGCCCTCCAGGGCGATGAACCAGCCGGTGCCGGTGCGGTGCGGCGCGGGCTCCGCACCGGCCCGGAGGGCCTGGTAGAGCTCCTTGCCGAACGGCGCGACACCCCGCCGGTCGTCCGTGCGCAGCAGGACGACGGCGGCCAGCACCAGGGTCAGCAGGCCGGCGGTGGAGACGGCGAGCGCCGCACCGCCGTGGATGAAGGTGAAGCTGCCGGGCCCGACCTCGCCGAGCTCGACCTCGCCGTACGCGGCGGCGATCAGCGGCACCCCGATCAGGGCGGCGCCGACCACGGCCCGGAGCACGGCGTACAGGTGCTCGGTGACCTTGGGCAGCCGCGCCTCCTCGACCTCCTGGGCGAGGAGGGCGCGGCCCACCGAGATCGTGAGTCCGGCGGCGAGGCCGGCCAGCACGGTGAGCAGCAGCACGAGGACGAAGTCCAGGACGAGCCCGGCCAGGATCAGCGCCACGCCCTGCACGAGGAGGGCGAGGGCCAGGAGCCTGCGCCGCGGGAAGGCCGGCAGGGTCGCCCGGGTGAGCCGGATGCCCGCGGCGGGCGCGAGTGCGGCGGCAAGGACGATCGTGCCGTAGCCGATCGGGCCGGCCCGGTGCTCGACGGCCGTGAGCAGGCCGAGGGAGGCCACCCCGGCCATGGCGGCGTAGGCGGCGGCCACCGCGAAGGTGAAGTACGGGGCGGAGCCGGTGCGGCCCTTCGTCAGCGCGGGGCCGGGTGTGGCGTCGACCGGCGCGCGCAGGCCCTGCAGCGGGGAGTGCGGCGCGGTCGCGGTGCCGGCGGGGAGCTCCTGGAGGAAGAGGAGGACCGCGGAGGCGGCGAACAGCAGGCCGGAGCCGACGGCGGCCGTGGTCACCTGGTGGCTGCGCAGCCAGTCGGAGCCGACGGCGGCGACGACGTTGTTGACCAGGGTGAAGGCGACGAGGGCGGTCGCGGCGAGGGGCACCGTGCCCCAGCCCGTACGGGCGTCGAGGGTGCGGACGGCGTCCAGGCTCGCGGGGGCCGGCCGGCGCTTCTCGGCGGGGGCGTAGGGGTCGGCGGCCGGCAGCAGCGCGGGGACGGCCGCGGCCTTGGCCACCGTCCAGACCCGCTCGGCGGCGCCGGCCAGGAAGACCGTGCCGAGGAGGGCCCAGGTGGCCGCGTCGGCGGTCCAGGTGGTCCACCAGGGGGCGGCGGCGATCAGCGCCGCGCGCAGCACGTCCGCGCCGATCATGGTCCAGCGGCGGTCGAGACGGCCGCCGACCAGGGCGTGGACGGGCCCGAGCAGCGCGGCGCCGAAGATCACGGTGGCGAGCAGCCGGGCCGCGAAGACCGCGGCGACGGCGAAGGCCAGGGCGCGGTAGCCCTCGCCGAACTGGCGGCCCAGTACTGCGGCGACCACCGTCAGCGGGACGAGCACCAGCAGCGCCAGGCGGTCCGCGGTGCCGCCGACGAGTTGCGCCGTCCACAGCCGTCGGTAGGGTCGCAGGCCGAGCAGTGTCCGGGCCCGCTCACCCGGTGTCCCGGCCGGCGGCACCTCCGGGCGCTCGGACGGGGCGGTGCTCGTGCCGGTGGGCTGCTCCTCACTCGTCATACGGTCAGCGTAGCGGTCGGGCGCTACGCCCAAAGGGACGAGTGGGGTTCCGGAAGCCCGTCATGACAGGGTTGTGACGCACCGCGGGCCCGCACCCCGGGGGGAACGGGCCCGCGACGGGTGTCCGTCTCAGCCCTCCTCGGGCGAGGACGCGGCGGTCCTGCCCGCGGTGGTCTTCCGCGCGGTGGTCTTCTTCGCCGCCGTCGCGGTGGTGGCGGTCTTGGCCGTCGCCGTCTTCTTGGCGACCGTCTTCTTCGCCACCGTCTTCTTGGCCGCGGCCGTCTTGGCCGGCGCCTTCTTCGCGGGCGCCTTCTTGGCCGTCTTCTTCACCGGCCCGCGGGCGCGCTTCTCGGCGAGCAGCTCGTAGCCGCGCTCCGGGGTGATGGTCTCGACCTCGTCGTCCTTGCGGAGCGTCGCGTTGGTCTCGCCGTCGGTCACGTACGGCCCGAAGCGGCCGTCCTTGACGACGACGGGACGCTCGCTGACCGGGTCGTTGCCGAGCTCCTTGAGCGGGGCGGCGGCAGCGGCGCGGCCGCGCTGCTTGGGCTGGGCGTAGATGGCCAGCGCCTCGTCGAGGGTGATGGTGAGCAGCTGGTCCTCGCTGGTGAGCGACCGCGAGTCGGTGCCGCGCTTGAGGTACGGGCCGTAGCGGCCGTTCTGCGCGGTGATCTCGGCCCCCTCGGCGTCGTTGCCGACGACGCGGGGCAGCGAGAGGAGCCGCAGCGCGTCCTCCAGGGTGACGGTGTCGATCGTCATCGTCTTGAAGAGCGACGCCGTGCGCGGCTTGACCGCGTTCTTGCCGGTCTTCGGGGTGCCCTCCGGGAGCACCTCGGTGACGTACGGGCCGTAGCGGCCGTCCTTGGCGATCAGCGGGTTGCCGCTCTCCGGGTCGGTGCCGAGGGCGATCTCGCCGCTGGGCTTGGCGAGGAGCTCCTCCGCCAGCTCGACGGTGAGCTCGTCCGGCGGCAGGTCGTCGGGGACGTCGGCGCGCCGGCCCGGCTCTCCCTCGGCGACCGAGGCCTTCTCGACGTACGGGCCGTAGCGGCCGACGCGCAGCGTGATGTCCTCGCTGAGCGGGAAGGAGCTGATCTCGCGGGCATCGATCGCGCCGAGGTCGGTGACGAGCTCCTTGAGGCCGCCGAGGTGGTCGCCGTCGCCGTTGCCGGCCTCGGCGGCGCTGCCGGCGACGGCCGCGCCCTCGCCCGCACCGAAGTAGAAGCGCTTCAGCCACGGCACGGACTCGGCCTGGCCGGCCGCGATCCGGTCGAGGTCGTCCTCCATCTTGGCGGTGAAGTCGTAGTCGACCAGTCGGCCGAAGTGCTTCTCCAGGAGGTTGACCACCGCGAAGGAGAGGAACGACGGGACGAGCGCCGTGCCCTTCTTGAAGACGTACTTGCGCGCGATGATCGTGTCGATGATCGACGCGTAGGTGGAGGGGCGGCCGATCTCGCGCTCCTCCAGCTCCTTGACGAGCGACGCCTCGGTGTAACGGGCCGGCGGCTTGGTGGCGTGGCCCTCCGGGTTCAGCCGCTCGGCGGCCAGCGGGTCGCCCTGGGAGACCTGCGGCAGCCGGCGCTCGCGGTCGTCGAGCTCGGCGTTCGGGTCGTCGGCGCCCTCGACGTAGGCCTTGAGGAAGCCGTGGAAGGTGATGATCTTGCCGGAGGCGGAGAACTCGGCGTCCCGGCCGTCGGCCGACCGGCCGCCGACCTTGACGGTCACCGACTGACCGACGGCGTCCTTCATCTGGGAAGCGACGGTGCGCATCCAGATCAGCTCGTACAGCCGGAAGTCGTCACCCGCCAGGCCGGTCTCGGCGGGGGTGCGGAAGCGGTCGCCCGACGGGCGGATCGCCTCGTGCGCCTCCTGCGCGTTCTTGACCTTGCTCGCGTAGACCCGCGGCGCGTCGGGCAGGTAGTCGGCACCGTAGAGCTGCGTGACCTGCGTGCGGGCCGCCGTGACGGCCGTCTCCGACAGCGTCGTGGAGTCGGTTCGCATGTAGGTGATGAAGCCGTTCTCGTACAGCTTCTGCGCCACCTGCATGGTGCGCTTCGCGCCGAAGCCCAGCTTGCGACTGGCCTCCTGCTGGAGCGTGGTGGTGCGGAACGGCGCGTACGGCGAGCGGCGGTACGGCTTCGACTCGACGCTCCGCACCGCGAACGACGTCTGCGCCAGGCCGGCGGCCAGCGCGCGGGCGGCCTGCTCGTCGAGGTGCAGCGTGTTGGCGGTCTTCAGCTGACCGTCGGCGCCGAAGTCGCGGCCGGTCGCGATCCGCCTGCCGTCGACGGCCGACAGCCGGGCCCCGAAGCTCTCCGGGTTGGCGGCGTCCGCGGCGGCGCGTCCGGTCGAGAAGGTGCCGATCAGGTCCCAGTACGAGGCCGAGCGGAACGCGATCCGCTCCCGCTCCCGCTCGACGACGAGCCGGGTCGCGACGGACTGCACGCGGCCCGCCGACAGCTTCGGCATGACCTTCTTCCACAGCACCGGCGAGACCTCGTAGCCGTAGAGGCGGTCGAGGATGCGGCGGGTCTCCTGGGCGTCGACCAGGCGCTGGTTGAGGTCGCGCGGGTTGCGGACGGCCTCCTGGATGGCGTCCTTCGTGATCTCGTGGAACACCATGCGGTGCACCGGCACCTTGGGCTTCAGCACCTGCTGCAGGTGCCACGCGATGGCCTCGCCCTCGCGGTCCTCATCGGTGGCGAGGAAGAGCTCGTCGGACTCCTTGAGCAGCGACTTCAACTTGGTGACCTGCGACTTCTTGTCCGCGTTCACCACATAGATCGGGGCGAAGTCGTGGTCGACGTCGACGCCGAGGCGACGCACCTCGCCGGTGTACTCGTCGGGGACCTCGGCCGCCGTGCCGGGCAGGTCGCGGATGTGCCCGACGCTCGCCTCGACGATGTAGCCGGGGCCAAGGTAGCCCTTGATCGTCTTCGCCTTGGCCGGCGACTCGACAATGACGAGTCGCATGCCGTGCGCGGTCTCGCTGCTCGGGGACACCTTCGCTCTTCTCTCCCGGTCGTTACGTGTGCTGGCGGCGCGGGCAGCGGGGGAGGCGATCCGCCTGTCCCGTCCGCCGTCCTGGCTGTCGCTGCGCGACGCCCACCAGCGGAGTGTGACCGTACCCTGGCCACCCTTGTCAAACGGACGGTTCCTGCTTTTTCACCGGCAAGGCCGACCTACGCCACTCGAACGGTAACCCGACGACGCGGCCGCGCGCCCCGTGGAGGGGGCTCCGGCGGCCCGCCGAGGCCGAATCCGGACGCGCCATGGACCGAATTCCCGCCATCCGGCACTCCTGCGCACCCGTACCGTACCTGCAGCGATGCATCCGGAGCGGCTCCGCGTGGCAGCTCCGCAACCGATCCGGGCAGGATCCGGGGCACGTGCGCCCCCGCTCCCGGGCGGATCCCGGACGAATCCGAGGCAGATCCCGGGCGGGTCCGGGGCGGGTCCGGGGCGGAAACGCGCCACCCGTGGGGCACCGCCCACGGCACGGCCCGCCGTGCACGCGGCGTGCGGCGCACCGTCCGGAGGCACCCGGGCCGCCGCACCCGTGCGCCGGACGGCCCGCCGCGGACGGCGCCGCCGCCGGGAACCGGTCAGTGCGCCAGCAGCGAGGCGAAGAGGCTCAGGCCGCCCGCGAGCGCGGCCGTGCCGAGCAGCGCCCAGAAGATGTCGCTCCCCATCGCGGGGAGGATCTCCGTACCCGCCAGCACCACCCGGCTGGGGCGGCGCGCGTCGTACCTGACCTGCACGATCGCCCCCGGCACCAGCCGTGCGGGGCGGCGCAGCGGGGTGGTGCCCCGCGGGCGGGCCAGCACGGCCTCGGCGGCCCGCACCAGGTGGGCGCCGCCACTGTCCGGGACGTCGTGGACCGGCAGGATCCCGACCGCGGGAAGCACGGTGTAGGAGAGCAGCGGCGCACTGTCGAGCTCGCCGTACGTGTCGCCGTACAGCTCGCCGAAGGGCTCGCCGTCGGCGACCACCCGGGCGGTGGCCGGTATGCCGTGGCGGCGCAGGTGGTGGCGAAGGCGCAACTCGGCGGCGCACCACAGCAGCAACGCGCTGCCGAAAAGGGTCAGAACCGCCCCTGCCGCAACCGCCGTCGGCGTCTCCACCGGTCCCGCCCCCTGCCTGCTCCGCCCCGCCCACAGCCTGTGGACGGGAGCGTGGCAGGCTGCGGACAACCCCGGACCGACGCTCGACGTACACCGGGGAACGGCCGGGATACGGGAAGGTGAACGACCCGCTGCCGAGTCCGCACGGCGGCGGCGACCGGCGGCGGCAATCGGCAGCGACCGGCGGCGACCGACGCCGGGCCCGGCCGGAGGCCCCGTCCGGAGGGGGCCCTCCGGGCGCCCGGGCAGCCGATCCCCGTGTCACCACCCCGACCCGCACGTAACGGCTCCGGGACGTGGTGTCACAGCCCCGCTACGGCAGGCCCGACGACCCGCGGCGGCGGGTAGACCGGAGGACGACACCAGGCCGGCACCGAACCGGCCGATTCCCGGGGGGCCGCCATGTCCGCACACCGTCTGATCGCCACCGCCGCCCTGCTCGCCGCCGCCACCCTGGCGCTGACCGCCTGCGACCCGGACGGCACCGGCCCGGACGCCGCCCCGCCCGCGGCAGGTACGACGGCCTCGACGACCGCCCCGGCGCCGGTCTCCCCCACCACCAGCACCGGCACCACCCCGAGCGGCACGCCGTCCGCCAAGGCCACCGTGAAGCCCAGTGCCGCCCGCAGCACCGACGCCAAGCCGTCCGGCACGGGCACACCCACCGCGGACTGCACCACCGCGGCCCAGCACCCCGGGCACAAGGTCGTCGGCGTCGTCGCCGCCACCGCCACCGGCGTCTCGGCCACGCCGACCCGTTTCGTCTGCGGGCCGGACATCGAGAACGACGGCTACTACGCCACCGCGGGCACCGCCCGCAGCTACGCGTTCGCCCCCGGCGCCACCGCCGAACTCTTCGCGATGGGCGGCGTCATGGCCCCGCAGCGGGTTCCGCTCACCGACTTCGCCGCGCACGCCGAGGCGTGCGCGCACAACACCACGGTCGCCGAGCCGTACGCCTGCTACGGCGGCTTCTACGACATCACCACCGACTCCGCCGGTCGTATCACCGCCGTCAGCGAGCTCTTCCACCCGTGACCGGGCGGAGCCAGGGCGGGGCCGGGGCGTAGCCGGCCGAACCTCCTGCCGGGCCGGGCCGGCCGGTCAGCCCGGCCAGGCCGGTCAGCCCACGAGCGGGGCCACGAACCCCTGCTCGGTGAGCAGCCGCAAGGACTCGGGCACCCGGTCCCGGAGGACCACCCGCTCCTCGTCCAGCAGCTGCGCGATCGCGTCGACGATGTCGCCGGCCGCCAGCGTCCCGTCACAGGCTCCGACGAAGCCCGCGGCGACGGTGTCCACCTTCGTCGCCCGCCGCATCCCGCGGTTGTGACGCAGGATCACGTGCTCCGGGTCCTCCGCGCCCGGCGCACCGACCTGCTCCTGCACCACCTCGTCGGCCAGCACGTAGCGGGCCGACAGCAGGGCGGCGTCGTCGTGCGCCTGCAGGAAGTCCTGCCGCGCGAACCACTCCTCGATGTGCGGCCCGAGGGGCTGCTCGACCGGGTGCGGCCAGTCCTCGATGCGGACGGTCGGCTCCGCCGCGCCGCCCGCACGCAGCGTGATCCAGCCGAAGCCGACACCCTCGACACCCGCCGCCTCGAACGCGTCCAGCCACTCGCCGTAGCGGGCCCGGTAGTCAGCGCCCCGGCCGAGGTGGTCGCCGCCGTCACGCAGCCACAGCTCCGCGTACTCGGCGATGTCCTGCACCTGACGCTGCACCACCCAGGCGTCGAGACCGGTCCCGGCCACCCAGCCGGCCAGGCGCTCGCGCCAGTCCTCGCCCTTGACGTGCTGCCAGTTGGCGAGCAGCTGGCAGTAGCCGCCAGGCTCCAGGTGCGCCGCGGCACCGCGGACGATGCTGCGGCACAGGTCGTCGCCGGCCATCCCGCCGTCCCGGTAGACGAAACGGCTGCCGGGGGAGATCACGAACGGCGGGTTGGACACGATCAGGTCGAACTTGCGGTCCGCCACCGGCTCGAACAGGCTGCCCTCCGCCGTGTCGACCTGGTCGAAGCCGGACAGCGCCAGCGTGAGCCGGCTGAACTGCAGGGCCCGCGGATTCAGGTCGGTCGCGGTCACCTGCTGGGCGTGCCGGGCAGCGTGCAGCGCCTGCACCCCCGAACCCGCGCCGAGGTCGAGCACGGACCGCGCGGGACGCCGCACCGCCAGATTGGCGAGCGTGGTCGACGCACCGCCGACGCCGAGCACCAGGTCCTTGCGCGCGACACCGCCCGAACTCCCGCCCGCCCCGATGCCGCCCGCCCCGCCCACCGCACAGCCGAGGTCCGACACGACCCAGGCATCCGCGCTCGGCAGACCGGCGACCTCGTTGGCGTACGGCCGCACGTCCACCGTCGCCCGTACCCCGTCGCCGTCCCGGACGAGCCACCCGTCGGCCAGGCAGTCGTCGACCGGCAGCGCCGCCGCGGCGGCGGCCTCCGGGACGGTCTCCTGCAGCAGGAAGAGCCGCACCAGGGTCTCGATCGGACTGCCGCCGCGGGTCGCCCGCAGGGCGGGTACGGTCTCGCTGCGCGCGAGCGCCGCGTAGGCGGTGGGGCCGAGCAGGTCGAGGCAGCCGTCCGCCGTGTACTGGGCGGCGAGCAGCGCCTCACGGAAGGCGGCGAGGCGGGTGGGGTCCGGAACTGGGCTCTTGGTCACCCCGCCATTGTCCCGCCGCCGGGGCGTGCCGCCGCATCCGTCCGGCGCGAGCACCCGAGACGCGCACCCGGCGAGGGCGCCCGGCGCGGGGCAGGCATGCCGTCACCAGCACCAGCACCGGCACGCCGGTGGTGGTGGTTGCCGGGTCAGCCCGAGGACTCGCTCGGGGAGGCCTCCGCGGACGCGTCGCCAGCAGGCTCCTCCGAGGTGGCGGCCGGTGAACCCGACGCACGGCCCGAGGGCGCCGACGAGGTCTTGCCCCCGGACGGCTTCGCCGACGGAGCCGCCGAGGCGCCGCCGGTCTCGGTGGCCTGGCCTTCGACCGCCGTGGCGGTGGCCTCGGACGGCTGCGGCGCGGCATTCGCCTTGCACCCCGCCTGGCGCTTCATCGCATCGCCAGCCTCGCCGGTCTGGAGCCGGTTCAGGCCCTGGGTGGACAACTGTGCGAGCTGCTGGACCTGGTCGCCGACGCTGCGCAGACCGTCCGCGAACCGTGCCTGGTCCGTCGTGGTCAGGGCGTCCAGCTTCTTCTGCGCGTCCTGGTAGCCCTGCCCCGCCTGACGGAGCTCGTTGACCGCGGAGGTCTGGGACGCGGCGCCGTCCTCCGACTTCGGGGCCCCGACCTTGGCGACGGCGTCCGCCAGACCGTTGTTGGCACCGGCGAGAGTCGCCAGGTCGGCCGACAGCCGCTTCTGCAGATCGACGGGGACCTCACCGGGGATGATCTTCTCGGTGTCGGCCAGGGCGACGCGCGACTGGCCTATCGGGCCCTTGGCGGCGTCGCAGACGCTCTTCGCCCACGTGTCGAGCTGCGCGGTGTTGTCGTCGCTGCAGGCGACGGGGCCGAACGCGAGCAGCGCGCCGAGCGCGGGTACGGTCAGCAGTCGCTTGTTCACCGGGTGGCCTTTCGGTCGCGGACGTCGATCTGCGAACCTACACGGCTGCCCGCCGGACGTGCTCCCACCGGTGGCACCGGCACCCGGAACACCCGAGGTCTGCTCTGCACACGGCCCGGACGCGCGCACAGGCCGTCGCATCCGAGCGGCACCACCCTGGCGGGCCAACCGCGCTCCTCAGGCGCCGCAGCCACCTGATGCCGGGGCTCCTGCCGTCGCCGCCCGTCCCTGCGTCGCATTGCGGTGGCATCACCGGATGTCCCGGCCGTCGCGAGGGCTGCACCACGGGGCCGTGGGCAAGCAGGTGCCCGGCGTGCAGGCGACGTGGGTGTCAGACCGCGACAGGCGCGGTGGAGATCGGCCAGCTCATCCGGATGACGCCGCCTTCGAGGCTGTTGCTGACCTCGACGTCCTCCACGAGCCCGGTGATCACGGCAAGGCCCAGCGCGTCGTCGTCGGCGCTGTCCGTGCCGCCGCCCGCAGCGGGGGCCGGCACCAGGGTCGGGCCGGCCTCGTCGGCGACCTCGATGAGGAAACGCTTCTCCTGCTCGGTGAGAGCGACGCGGATCGCCCCGTGGGCGTCCCCGCGCTGGTGCAGACCGACCGCACGGGAGCATGCCTCGCCGACCGCGAGCCGGACCTCGTCGAGCACCGACTCGTCGACCCCGGCGCGTCTGGCCACTGCGGCGGCCACCAGACGGGCCGTACGCACGTGCTCGGGAAGCGCGCTGAATCGAAGTTCGACGGTTGCCATTCCTCCCCCTCCGGGGTTGCTCCCTGGCTCGGCCGGGCGCTGACGCGCCCGGAGGACAGGCCCGTACAGGACCCGTCCGACCGGCGGGGCCGCATCAACGGCCCCGCCGGTACGGGACGTCGGATCAGTCGGTGGAAGCGACCGCGTCGTCCACCGACGTGTGGATCGGGAAGACCTTGGTCAGACCGGTGATCCGGAAAATCTTCAGAATGCGCTCCTGGTTGCAGACCAGACGGAGCGAGCCCTCGTGCGCACGGACCCGCTTGAGCCCGCCCACGAGCACGCCGAGGCCGGTGGAGTCGAGGAAGTCCACGCCCTCCATGTCGACAACGAGGTGGTAGTTGCCGTCGTTGACGAGCTCGACAAGCTGCTCGCGCAGCTTGGGGGCGGTGTACACATCGATCTCGCCGCCGACTTCGACGACCGTGCGATCGCCAACCGTACGGGTCGACAGGGACAGGTCCACGGAACCTCCAGCACCTTGCCTTGCTACGTCATTGCGATCCTCGGCCGGGTGGCCGTCACCGCGTGGTCGCAGGCCGGGCGAGGCAAGCCGGTGCAGACGAGCCTCGGCGTGCGTCCCTCGGCCGTGCGGCCGTCACGGGCTCATTCAACCACCTGCGGCCATGCCCGCACGATGGCTTGCAGCGATTCTCCGTCACGCCGGTGCCACACTGGATCCCCATGCCGCCCCGTCATCACTCGCCCGAAGCCCTGCTCGAGACCCTGTCCACCAGCCGGGGCCGGTCGGACCGCCTCACCCATACGGAGCATCTTCCCGCGCGTCCCGCACGCCACTCCTCCTGGCCGGAAGGAATCCGTCCGGAAATCCGGGAGGCCGCGCGCGAGCTCGGCGTGGACGAGCCGTGGGCCCATCAGGCCACCGCGATGGAGTTGGCGAAAAGCGGCCGGAATGTCGTGATCGCCACCGGTACGGCCTCCGGCAAGTCCCTCGGATACCTGGCACCCGTGCTCAGCGACCTGCTCGACGGCACGGAGGCCCGCAACGGCCGCGGTGCCACCGCGCTCTACCTAGCCCCGACGAAGGCCCTGGCCGCCGACCAGCGCAGGCGTGCCGCCGAACTCGTACCGCCGCGTGTCCGGGTCGCGCTCTACGACGGCGACACCCCGGTGGAGGAGCGCGAGTGGGTCCGCCAGTACGCCTCGTACGTGCTGACCAACCCGGACATGCTGCACCGCGGCATCCTGCCGGCCCACGCGCGCTGGTCGACCTTCCTGAAGACCCTGCGCTACGTCGTGATCGACGAGTGCCACAGCTATCGCGGAGTGTTCGGCTCGCACGTCGCCCAGGTGCTGCGGCGCCTGCGGCGGCTGTGCGCCCGGTACGGCGCGGAGCCGACGTTCCTGCTGGCCTCGGCCACCACGGCGGAGCCGGCCGTCACCGCGCAGCGCCTCACCGGCCTCCCGGCGGTCGCGGTGACGGAGGACGCCTCCCCGCGCGGCCCGCTGGTGTTCGCCCTGTGGGAGCCCCCGCTCACCGAACACGTCGGCGAGCAGGGCGCACCCGTGCGCCGCACGGCGACGGCCGAGACCGGATACCTGCTGACCGACCTGGTCTCCGCCGGCACCCGCACGGTGGCCTTCGTCCGGTCCCGTCGCGGTGCCGAACTCGTCGCCCTCCAGGCCCAGGACCTGCTGGGCAGCCCGCTCGCCGGGCGGGTCGCGGCCTACCGCGGCGGCTACCTCGCGGACGAGCGCCGCGCGCTGGAGCGCGACCTGCACTCCGGCCGACTGCTGGGGCTCGCCTCCACCTCGGCCCTGGAGCTGGGGGTCGACGTGTCGGGCCTGGACGCCGTCCTGATCGCCGGATACCCGGGCACCCGTGCCTCGCTCTGGCAGCAGGCCGGCCGGGCCGGCCGTGAGGCCCAGGGAGCCCTGGCCGTCCTGATCGCCCGGGACGACCCGCTGGACACCTACCTCGTGCACCATCCCGAGGCGCTGTTCGACAACCCCGTCGAGGCCACCGTGCTCGACCCCGACAACCCGCACGTCCTGGCCCCGCACCTGTGCGCGGCCGCGGCCGAGCTGCCGATCGCCGAGGCCGACCTGAGCCTGTTCGGGCCGTCCGCCGCGACGCTGCTGCCGGTGCTGGAGCGCCGCGGACTGCTCCGTCAGCGGGCGGACGGTGCCTGGTACTGGACCCGGCGGGAGCGCGCCGCCGACCAGGTCGACCTGCGCGGCGGCGGGGGCGACCCCGTCCAGATCGTCGAGGCCTCGACCGGGCGGCTGCTGGGCACCGTGGACGCGGCCGCGTCCCACACGACCGTCCACACCGGCGCCGTCCATCTGCACCAGGGGCGCACCTACCTCGTCCGGGACCTCGACCTGGAGACCTCGGTCGCGCTGGTCGAGGCAGCCGATCCGCCGTACACGACGGCCGCCCGCGACATCACCTCGATCTCCGTGCTGTCCACCGACATCACCGAGGCATGGGGCGAGGCCCGGATGAACTTCGGCGCGGTCGAGGTCGTGAACCAGGTCGTGGGATTCCTGCGCAAGCGGATCCCGACCGGCGAGGTGCTCGGCGAGACCAAGCTGGACCTCCCGCCCCGGACGCTGCGGACGCGCGCCGTGTGGTGGTCGGTGACGGAGGATCAGCTGCTCGATGCGAACATCCCGTTCGACCAGCTGCCCGGTGCCGCCCATGCCGCCGAGCACGCCTCGATCGGGCTGCTGCCGCTGTTCGCCACCTGCGACCGCTGGGACATCGGCGGTGTGTCCGTGCCCCTGCACCCCGACACCGGGCTGCCGACGGTGTTCGTCCACGACGGGCACTCCGGCGGCGCCGGCTTCGCCGAGCGGGGCTTCCGCCGCGCGCGCCAGTGGCTCACCGCCACACGGGACGCCATCGCCGCATGCGAGTGCGAACGCGGCTGCCCCTCCTGCGTGCAGTCCCCCAAGTGCGGGAACGGGAACGACCCGCTCGACAAGGCGGCGGCGGTACGGCTGCTGGACGCCCTGCTCGCCGGAGCCCCGGCGGACGCCGGACGGCCGGGTCAGGGGGACGGCGACGAACCCCGCTAGGGAGACCCGGCCGCGGACCGACTCGGGTGCGGCGTCGCCTCCGGCCCACACCAGGCCGGCCCGGGATCGGGCCCTGGCCGGGCCGGTCGGCAGCGGAAGCCGGGTGACGACCGCGCCCGCACGGACCTCCACCACGACCTCGACGGCGTCCTCGGACGGCACCGGCGTGCAGGAGACCAGCGACGCCTCCTGGGCCACGGCGATCCGGCCTGCGCGCCCGCAGCCCCCGTCGGGGTCGACCAGCAGCCGCTCGGCGGCTGCGAGAGCGGCAAGGTCCGCCGCCGACTCCGCACGGTGCCTCGCAGCCACCGCCGTGCCCATCACCAGGCCGACCGTGAAGACCAGGCAGGCGACCACGCCCAGGGCGAGCAGCCAGACGGTGGCGGAGCCGCGGTCCGGCGGTCCGGGCCGCCGGACCCCGTTCAGGACGGCCACGACGCACCTCCTTCCCGGCCCAGGACGTCCTCGCGCGCGGCGACCGCCGAGGCGGTGAGCCGCACCGCCAGGACGGCGCCGAACCGGCCGGGCCCGGGGTAGGGCGACTCGACGGTCACCCGGACGGTGTCGGCCTCCTGCAGGACCTGGACGACCGCTCCCCGCGGAGCGGCGGCCCGGGCCGAGGCTGCCGGATCGGCCTCGCCCCGCGCGGCCGCCCGGGCACCCACCCGTGCGGCGTCGACGCAGCGGATCTGCGCCACCGTGCCGAGAACACCCCAGCTCAACAGGGCTGCCAGGAGCACCATGGCCGGCAGTGCCACCGCGGTCTCCGCCGTCACCATGCCTGCGTCCCCGCGCCCGTCCCCGCACCCGTCGCGGCGCCGCACCGGACGGCGGCGGACCGGACGGCGGCGCCCGTTCTCACACTGCATGGAGGGCACGGTCGAGCATTTCACCGAGAGCCCCGGACACGGCGCCGCTCGTGACGACCCGGTAGAGGACGGCCGCGAATCCGCACGCGGCGACCGTACCGATGGCGTACTCGGCGGTCGTCATTCCGGCGTCCGGCGGGCCCACCGTGAGGCGTCGCAGCCTCCAGGCCAGCCGGCGCGCGGGACGCCCCAGCGGCCTGTCGGTGCAGCGCCGGTGACGCGGACGGCCGGCCGGGAGCTGGGTGCTGCGGGCAGTGGGCAGAGGCATGGGGGTACTCCTTCGGACGGGGAACACGGAACGGTCAGGGCGAGGTATGCGGGACGAGGTAGGCGGGACGAGGGCGCGGAGGGAACGGTTCAGGCGTTCCGGAGGTACCCGGCGGTGAGGCCCGTGACCACCGGCACCACGCCGATCAGGACGAAGGCGGGCAGGAAGCAGAGGCCGAGCGGCGCGGTGGCGAGGACGCCGGCCCGGCGCACCCTGGCGTGTGCGGCCCTTACGGCGGCGGCTCGCTGGGCCTGGGCCAGACCGGCCAGGGCGGCGGACGGCGGCGCCCCGCCAAGGCTCGTACGCGCCAGGCAGCGCGCCAGCGGTGCGAGTGACGGGCTGTCGGCTGCGAGCTGCTCCCAGCAGGCATCCGGCGGGGCCCCCAGAGCCAGGTGGGCGGCGACCGCATCGAGGCGCTCGCGCATGGGCGGTTCAAGGCTTGCCGCGACGGCCGCCGCGGCTCCGCCGGGCGACGACGAGACGGCCAGGAAGGCTGCCAGGAGTTCCGCCGCGAGTGGGAGCTGGCGCAGCAGGTCGTCCTGCTCCCGAGCTGCCCTTGCCTCCTGTGGAAGCGGCGGACGCGGTAGCCGGTGGTACGCCAGTGCGGCGGCGAGCGATCCGGCGACCAGTCCGACCGCCCCGCCGGTCAGGGCCGCCACGGCCAGCCCGGCCGCGGCCGGCAGCAGCCAGGCCCTGGCCCGTAGGCGTTCCCGCGGCGGCCGCAGTCGGCGCACGCCCTGTCCGTACCGGGAGTCGCGGCAGGCGGCCGTACGGAGGCCCCGGAGCCGGCGCCTGGCCGTCCTGCGCCCGACCGGTCCCGGGAGCAGGGCGGCGGACACGGCCAGCGCCGACAGCACGGCCGGGGTGGCGTTCACCGTTCCGCCCCGACGTGTCCGTGGCCCGGACCGCTGCTGCCGACCGGATCCTGTCGGACGTCCCGACGCCGGGTCAGTCCGCAGGAGCCGGACGGCGCGGCGCGCTCCGGCTGCTTCCGGGGGCCGCCCTCGGCGTCCCGGACGATCCGCGACGTCCAGGCCAGCCCGGCCGCTTCGAGCAGCACGCCCGCCGCCAGGCAGCCGAGACCGACCGGGGTGTGCAGCAGCGTCGTGAGCGGATGCGCCCCCAGAGCGGCGCCGAGCAACAGGGCGAGCACCGGGAGCACCGCGAGCAGTGCGGTGGTCGCCCGGCAGCCGGCGAGTTCGCCGGCGATCTCCTCCGCCAGGGCGCGCTCGGCCCGCAGCGCATCGGCGAGCCGGTCCAGTCCGTGTGCGAGACCGGTGCCGCTGTCGCTGCCGACCTGCCAGCACGCGGCCAGGGCAGCCGCGCCGCGGCCGCCGGGCAGCTCGGCGATCAGCCGGAGGGCCGCGGGGACGTTCGCCCCGTACGGCGCTGCCGCGAGCCTGGCCGAGGCCTCCGCCCCGAGATCGCCGCGGAACGCCGCCTCCCTGCTCATGACCACGTGGAGGGCCTGCTCCGGGGTGGCCCCGCTGCGCAGTTCTCCCACCAGACCGGTGCAGAGGTCGATCACGGCGGCGGCTCGTCGCCGTGCCTGCTCCGCCGTGCGGCGGCGGGCGCGCCACCTGCGGAGCGGGACGACGCCGACGGCTGCCGCGAGGACCGGCACCGGGGAGTCGACGGCGTGCGCCGCCAACAGCCCGACGGGCAGCAGGGCGAGCTCGGGCACAGCTCCCGGCAGGCGGTTCCTCCATCGGGTGCCCCGAGCCGCGGGCGCCGCTCCGCACCCTCGTGGGCGGCCGCCGCGGGCTGCGCCGCGGAGCACGACCGTGGCCCGTCCACCGGAACGCCTGCGCCGCCGGTGCCCGAGCAGCAGGGCTGCCGACAGCCCGCCGAACATCCCGGCCCAGGGCATCAGGTACGCGTTCACGGCGTGCCTCCCGGGCCGTCCCCGGTGCCGCGGTCCTTCGGCGGCCGGCCGGCGTACTCCAGCAGCCACCAGGCGAGAGCGGCGGCACCGCACAGGGCCATGACCCAGATCACCTCGAACTGACCGAGCGTCACGCGAACCTCCCGGGGAGGATCACGCCGCGTTCCGCGCAGGCCCGCTGGAGCGTCGGCCAGCCGGGGCCGGTCTCGGATCGGCCGGGGCCGAAGCGGACGGCGGGGCGGGTGGTGGCCAGCCCCCGGCTGTCTCCCTCCACGATGTGGAGTTCGGCGACGCGGCGCTGCCCGGTCTGCGGGTCGCGGACGAGGTGGATCACCACGTCGAGGGCTGCACGGAGCTGGCTGTGCAGCGAGAAGCGGTCGAGGCCGGCGAGCGATCCGAGCGCCTCCAGCCTGGCCGGGACGTCCGCAGCCGCGTTCGCGTGCACGGTGCCGCATCCGCCCTCGTGGCCGGTGTTCAGTGCTGCGAGCAGGTCCACCACCTCGGCACCGCGGACCTCGCCCACGACGAGCCGGTCGGGGCGCATGCGCAGCGCCTGCCGTACGAGTTCGCGGAGGGTCAGTTCGCCGAGGCCTTCCTGGTTCGGCGGCCGGCTCTGCAGGCGCACGACGTGCGGGTGGTCGGGGCGGAGCTCCGCCGAGTCCTCGGCGACGACGATGCGCTCCCGGGGGTCGACCAGGCCGAGCAGGCTGCAGAGGAGGGTGGTCTTCCCCGAGCCCGTACCACCGCTGACGAGCAGTGAGAGCCTGGCCTTCAGCACCCCGGCGAGCAGTTCCGCGCCTGACGCGGAGACCGTGCCGCCGCGGGTCAGCTCGTCGAGGGTGAACGGGCTGGATCGGCAGATGCGCAGCGAGATGTGGGTGCAGCCGGTCGCGATCGGCGGGAGGACGGCGTGCAGGCGCGTGCCGTCCGGGAGCCGGGCGTCCACCCACGGCATGGCGTCGTCGAGTCGGCGGCCCGCGGCGGTCGCCAGCCGGTGGGCCAGGTGCCGTACGGCGTCGGGGCCGGGGAACCGCACCTCGGGCACCCGCTGCAGCCCGCGGCCGCAGTCGATCCACACCTCGTCCGGCGCGTTGACGAGAACGTCCGTCACGTCGGGACGTTCGAGGAGCTGGTGGAGCGGGCCCGTCCCGATCAGCTCGGCCTGGATGGCCCGGACCGTGTCGAGGACGTCGCCTCCGCCCAGGGTGGGCCGGCTGGCACGGAGCGCGGCGGCGACGGACCCGGTGGTGGGCGGAGTCCCGGTCTCCGCCAGCCGGAGCCGGACGGCGTCGAGCAGCGCGACGGGCTGCTGCGCCCCGTCGCCGGACCGGGCCTGGGACGCAGCCCAGAGCGCGTCGCGGCTGCCGGGCGGGGGCCCGGACGGCGGCGCCTCGGAACCGCGGGGGCGTCGAGTCTCCCGAGCGGTCCGCACGGCCGTTTCCCCGGTCCTGGCCCGCCGTGGTCCGGCGGTGGCTCCGGTGCCGGACCGCAGTCCTCGCAGCATCAGGCGGCCCGTCACACCGCACCGCCGCCGGCCGCCGCGACCGGCGGCATGACCTCGTCCAGGAAGCCGCTGCAGAACCGTGCCAGCGGACCGCGCTCGCGGGCGCCGGGCGGCAGTCCGCGCTCGACGTCGAGACCCAGCCCGGGCTCGGGCGGGAGTTCACCGGCGAAGGCCAGCCCGAGGTTCCGGGCGATCTCGACGGCCGTCAGCCCGACCGGGCCGGGTGTGCGGACGACGGCCCGCAGGTCGGTCATGCGCATTCTGGCGGCGGCGGCCACGCGGTCGGCCGCGGCGAGCGCGCGCAGTTCCGCGGGCACCACCAGCAGCCCGGTGTCGACCTGCTCCAGGGCCTGCGCGGCGGCCGCGTCGAGCTGCCTGGGCAGGTCGACGACGACGAGGCCGCCGCGCCGCCTGGCGGCGGCGAGCACGCTCTGCATCGCCTCCGGCGGGATGGTCAGGCAGTCGCTGCGGTCCCAGGAGAGCGCGCTGAGTCCTCGGAGCTCCGGCAGTGCCTTGGCGAGTTCGGCGCCGCTCAGCCGGCCCCGGGAGGCTGCGAGGTCGGGCCAGCGGAGCCCGTCCGCCGCCTCACCCCCGAGGAGGACGTCGAGGCCGCCGCCGAGCGGGTCGGCGTCGACGAGCATCGTGCGGTGTCCGGCGCGTGCCGCGGTCACGGCCAGCGCGCAGGCGAGTGTGGAGGCGCCCGCCCCGCCGCGGCCGCCCAGCACGCCGACCGTGAGCGCGGACGGCCCGACGCCCTCGGTGGCGTCGGCGATCCGGTCCAGCAGCCAGGCCTGGGCGTCCGGCAGGAAGAGGACGTGCTCGGCGCCGACCCGCACGGCGCGGACCCACACGCCGCCGTCGTCGAGGTCGATGCCGAGGAGGAGGACGCCCGGTCGACGGGGAAGCCCGCTGCACCGCTCGGCGAGGTCGTCACCGACCAGGACGAGCGGTGCGTTCTCCCACGTCGACCTGGGCGGCGCGTCGCCGAGGACGTCGGGTTCGGCCCCGGCGGCGGCGCAGATCCGGGTGAGGTGTTCGGCGACGGACGCGTCGCCGGTCACGATGAGGGGACGGGGCTGCGCCGGCCGGCCGGTCGGCTGGGAGTCGGTGATGGGTGTCGACATTGCGGTCTCCCCCAGGGGTCGCTGTCCGGTGTGGTGCCGAGCGGGCCCGGGCAGGTTCGGCCCTGGCGCAGGTCGGCAGGGCGTTCCGCTCCTTCCGGTGGCCCGGAGGTCGGCTGCCCGGTCACCAGACTGCGGCTCCGGGGGCGGCGGCCCGGCGGCTGCGGAATGCCTGTGGACAACTGGGGGGCTGTGGATAACTTCTTCACCCGACCGGGGGGTATTGCATCGGGGAATTGACGTTCACCGCGGGCTGCTGGCCATTCACCGGGTCGGGAAACGAACCGATTTTTCACCGATGAAGCAGTCACCGAGAGTGACAGAAGTGCAGTCGTGGTGATGATGGGGATGCCGTGCGCAATCCCTGTGACGGAACCGCGCCGAGCGGCCACCGGCTGTGTCAACAGGCCCTCGAAACGGGCCCGGACGTGCGACGACCCCCGCCGGGGGGGAGAGCGGGGGTCGTCTATCCACGGTCCGACTCGGGGGGGAGGAGCCGGACCGGGTTAGCACGGTCGCGAACGATCCGTGACTTCCATGGTGTACCCGAGCGGCCAGAAACACAAACCCGCGCGCCCTCACGTACACCGAATGGCGGCGGGCATTACCCCGCCCTCTATCCTCGGTCCCGTGGACAGCACCGAGAACTCCGGCACCGTCGGCCCCGACGCCGATCCAGCGAGCGGAACCGGCACGGAGGGGCCCGCGGCACCCGCCTCCGGACAGTCCGCCGAGCCGCGCCCCGACGCCGGCCGGCCCGCGTCCGGCGAGACCTCCGCCGCGAAGGCGGTCGCCCTCGGGTCCGCCCTCGTCCGCCTGCCCGGCGGCCCGCGCACGGCGGCCTTCTTCGACCTCGACAAGACCATCATCGCCAAGTCGAGCGCCCTCGCGTTCAGCCGGCCGTTCTACCAGGGCGGACTGATCAACCGTCGGGCCGTGCTGAAGAGTGCGTACGCGCAGTTCGTCTTCCTCCTGGGCGGCGCCGATCACGACCAGATGGAGAAGCTGAGGCAGTACCTGTCCGCCCTCACCCGGGGCTGGAACGTGCAGCAGGTCCGCGAGATCGTCGCGGAGACCCTGCACGAACTGATCGACCCGATCATCTACGACGAGGCCGCCTCGCTGATCGAGCAGCACCACACCGCCGGGCGCGACGTCGTGATCGTCAGCAGCTCCGGCTCGGAGGTGGTGGAGCCGATCGGCCGCCTGCTCGGGGCCGATCACGTCATCGCCACCCGGCTGAAGGTGGAGGACGGGCGCTACACCGGCGAGATCGAGTACTACGCCTACGCCGAGAACAAGGCGGCCGCGATCCGCGAGCTCGCCGCGGAGCAGGGCTACGACCTGGCCGACTGCTACGCCTACAGCGACTCGTCGACCGATCTGCCCCTGCTGGAGGCCGTCGGCCACCCCTCCGCCGTGAACCCCGACCGGGCCCTCCGCAAGGAGGCCGCGGCCCGCGAGTGGCCGGTGCTCGTGTTCAACCGGCCGGTCGAACTCCGCAGCCGGCTACCGGAGTTCTCCACCCCCAGCAGGACGGTGCTGCTGGGGGTGGCGCTCGGCACCGCAGTCGTCACCGCCGGCCTGCTCTGGTACGCGGCGAAGCAGCGCCGCCCGTCCGCCTGACGGCCGGACCTGCACATCCCGCCAAATCGGACAAGCGGGAAAAACTTCTTCTTTCGGGTTCCGCTTTGCAGCGATCCGCGATAGAAAGGACATACGGCCCGCGAGACCCGGTCAGGACCCTAAGGGGTCGATCCGACAACGCAGTTAAGGCCCACGGACCGCGTACAGATAGTCGAGCACCCACATGCAGCCGACCCGCTGACGGGCCGCCGCACCAGGTGAACGGGCCAGATCCCCACCTGATGGGCACTTCCGGTGCATGCTTGGTAACCCGGCACCTGTACCAGCGGCGGCACCCGGCAGGATCGGGTGCCGCCGCATCTGCGCACTCTCCCGCCCTGTCAGACCATGCCGCGCTGCATGGCCTCGCACACCGCGGTGCTCTCCCGGACGCCCAGCCGCAGGGCCTCGGCGCAGTGCGCGATCCAGCGGGCCATGCCCTCGCCGGTGCCGCCGAGGTAGCCCGCGAGGGCGTCCCGGTAGGCCGCGGTCCCGAGTTCGGCGAGGCCGACCTCGGCGGGGCAGATGGCCTTGGGGTCGAGGCCCTCCGCGATCAGGACGATCCGCTGGGCGGCCCGCGCGATGACGCCGTTGTGCGAGGCGAAGGGGCGAAGCGCGAGCAGCTCGCCGTGCACCACCGCGGCCACCACGAGAGCGGGCGTGCCGCTCGCCGCGCCCTCCGCCCGGCCGGCCAGCAGCCGGGCGAGCTGGTCGAGGCGCGCCGCAGCCTCGTCCGCGCCCGGGGCGGCGGGAAGCTCCACCCCCTTCGCCGAACGGTCGAACCCCTCCGCCGCCGCGATCTCCAGCGGGAAGAGCGGCGCAGCGGTCTCGTCGGCCCGGCGGGGACGGCCCGTGGCGGCGTCCGCGTCGCCCGTCGCGAGCAGGTGCAGCCGCGCCAGGACCTGCAGCGGGGAGTGCCGCCACACGCCGAGCAGCTGCCCGGCCTCGGCCGAGATCCGCAGGGCACCGCCGACCGCGCGCGCCTGCTCGTCGCCGCTGAAGTCGCTGCGCCGGCGGATCTCCTCCAGCGGCCAGTCGGCGCCGTCCAGGGCCGCCGAGGCCCTGGCACCTCGGAGGGCGGCCTCGGACGTGACCTCGCCGGCCCGCCGGCGCATCACCCGGTGCCCGTAGAGGCGGTCGACGGCCTTGCGTACCTCGGCGACGGCCTCGGGCACTCCGGGCAGGACGGCCAGCGAGGCGAGGGGATCAGTTCCAGTGCTCACCTACCAGAGGGTAATGACTCCCTCCGCACCCCCTGCACAGCAACCCCGGTGTCACCCGATCGAGGCAATCCGCCATTCCCGCATGTGCCGCCCACCAAACCACCGCTAGCATGACCGCTATCGGTGACGATAACGATTTCCAACACAGCCGAGCGGCCAGGGGTCGCCGCGGCGGGAGCCGGAGCCTCAGATGAAGATCGCCTTCGTCGGCAAGGGCGGCAGCGGCAAGACGACGCTGTCCGCACTGTTCATCCGCCACCTGGCCGCCGCCGGCCGCCCGGTGATCGCCGTCGACGCCGACATCAACCAACACCTGGGCCCGGCACTCGGCCTGACCGACGACCAGGCCGCCCGGCTGCCCGCCCTCGGTGCCCACCTGCCGGACATCAAGGAGTACCTGCGCGGCGACAACCCGCTGATCGGCTCCTCCGACGAGATGATCAAAACCACTCCCCCCGGTCGCGGCTCACGCCTGCTGCGGATCATCGAGGAGAACCCGGTCTACAGCGCGTGCGCCCGCCCGGTCGCCCTCGACGAGGGATCGGTCCGGCTCATGGTCACCGGAGCCTTCGCCGAGGAGGACCTCGGCGTCGCGTGCTACCACTCCAAGGTCGGCGCGGTCGAACTCCTGCTCAACCACCTGGTCGACGGCCGCGACGAGTACGTGGTCACCGACATGACGGCGGGTTCGGACTCCTTCGCCTCCGGCCTCTTCACCCGGTTCGACCTGACCTTCCTCGTGGCCGAACCGACCCGCAAGGGCGTGTCGGTCTACCGGCAGTACAAGGAGTACGCGCGGGACTTCGGCGTCGCCCTGCGGGTGGTCGGCAACAAGGTGCAGGGGGCCGAGGATCTCGCCTTCCTCCGCCGCGAGGTCGGCGAGGACCTCCTGGCGGCCTTCGGCCAGTCCGACTGGGTGCGGCGCCTGGAGCAGGGCTCCGAGCCCGCGCTGGGCGCACTGGAACCCGCCAACCGCACGGTGCTGGCCCGGCTGCAGGCCGAGGCGGACGCCGCCCACGCGCTCCGGGATCCGCACAAGTACACCGCGCAGGCCGTCCACTTCCACCTCCGCAACGCGGAGAGCTGGGGCAACGCCAAGACGGGGCGCGATCTCTCCACCCAGGTCGACGCGGGCTTCGTGCTCGGTGCCGACGACCTGGACGCCGCGCACGCCTGACCCCTCCCGGGCAGCCGGCCGCACCGCGGCCGACAGGGCCGGTGAACGCTCCCACCTGGGCGTTCACCGGCCCTTCCCGTTGCGAGTTCCCCCCGCGGCGCACCTCCACCCGTAAAGGTGAATCCACCGTTCCGGCACGCCACCCGCCGTCACATCGTGCAAAGATTCCATTACTCTCGGTTTACCGACTCTTGGTACACCGGCTTCCAGATGGTCTTAGGTCCCCGCGGGAATCTACCGCCGCGTCCTCACCATCCCGCCCAGCCGTCGCGATCCACACAGCCGATCCGCCCGCGTGCCTTCACAAGCCGGACCTGACTGCGTTCGTTCCCCCGGACAGACGGGACACCATGACTCTCGACATCTCCACCGCCCCCATCGCCTCGGACACCACGGACCACGCGCCACCGCCGCAGCCCGGCCGCCCGGGCCGGGGCCGCCGCCACTCACACCTCCTCCACGACCTGCCCGCATCGCTGGCGGTCTTCCTGATCGCCGTGCCCTTCTCGCTCGGCATCGCACTCGCCACCGGCGCGCCGCTGACCGCAGGACTCGTCGCCGCCGCCGCCGGCGGCCTCGTGGCCGGGCTCCTCGGCGGCACCCCGCTCCAGGTCAGCGGACCGTCCGCGGCCCTGACCGTCATCACCGCCGGCATCGTCGCGCAGTACGGCTGGCGCATCGCCTGCACCGTGACCGTCGCCGCGGGGCTGCTGCAACTCCTGCTCGGCTCGCTCCGCGTCGCCCGCGCCGCCCTGGCCGTCTCCCCCGCCGTCGTCCACGGCATGCTCGCCGGTGTCGGCCTCACCATCGCCCTCGCACAGCTGCACGTCGTCCTCGGCGGCGCCCCGCAGAGCTCGGCGCTCGCCAACCTGATCGCGCTCCCCGGCCAGGTCGCCGGCCCGCACCTGCCCGCACTGGCGGTCGGCGCGCTCGCGGTGGCCGTGCTCGTCGCCTGGCCGCGGCTCGGCCGACTCCCCGGGGCCGCAGGGCGCGTCGGTCACCGACTCGCCCGGATCCCGGCCGCGCTGGTCGCCGTGGCCGCCGGGACGGTCCTCTCGCTCGGCCTCGGCCTGCGGCTCGCCCGCGTCGAACTGCCCGGCTGGCAGCACCACGCCCTCGCCGAGGCGCCCACCGGGCAACTGCTCGCCGCCCAGTGGCCGTCGCTCGTCGCCCTCGTACTGACAGTCACCGCGGTGGCCGGCGTCGAGTCCCTGCTGTCCTCCGTCGCGGTCGACCGGATGACCCACACGACCAGCGACCTCGACCGGGAGCTCCGCGGCCAGGGGCTCGCGAACATGGCATCCGGCGTCCTCGGCGGCCTGCCGGTCGCGGGCGGCGCGGTGCGGAGCACCGCCAACGTGCAGGCCGGGGCCGTGTCCCGGTGGTCCGCCGTGCTGCACGGATGCTGGGTGGTGCTCGCCGCGCTCGCACTGGCGGGCGGGCTGAGCCGTATCCCGCTCGCCGCGCTGGCCGCCCTCGTGCTCGTGGTCGGCATCCAGATGGTCAGCTTCGCGCACATCCGGCGCATCCACCGCCACCGCGAGTTCCCCGTCTACCTGGCGACCGTGGTCGGCGTCGTCGCCCTGGGCGTCCCGCTGGGCGTCGCCCTCGGCGGCACCGTCGCCGCCCTCCTCGCACTGCACCGGCTGACCCGGGCCCACGTCGACACGAGCACCGAACCGGACGGCTCGCACCACGTCCGGACGTACGGGCCGCTGACCTTCGCCGCCGTGCCCGCACTCAGCCGGACCCTGGCGCAGATCCCGCCAGGCGCCGCGGTGACCGTCCACCACGACGGATCCTTCCTCGACCACGCCGCGTACGAGGCACTGCACACCTGGCGCGCGATGTACCAGGCCGCGGGCGGGCGGGTCTCGCTGGTGACGGAGCACCGCACGGCGGAACCCCTGGATCCCGACGGCATCGTGCGCCACGACGCGACCGCGGGCCCCCACCACTGCCGGGCGTGGACACCCTGGATGGGCCACCACTGCATCGACCAGGACCCCGTCGACCCGCACGGGCGCCTGCTCGACGGTGTCCGCGGCTTCCAGCAGCACACGGCACCCCTGGTCCGTGACGAACTCGCGCGCCTGGCGAGGGAGGGCCAGACCCCCTCCCAGCTCTTCCTGACCTGTGCAGACTCCCGGATGGTCACGAGCATGATCACCAGTAGCGGCCCGGGAGACCTGTTCACCGTGCGGAACGTCGGGAACCTCGTGCCCGCGCCGCACGAGCCCGGCGCCGCCGACGACTCGGTGGCCGCCGCGGTGCAGTACGCGGTCGACGTCCTGGAAGTCCGCTCCATCACGGTCTGCGGCCACTCCGGCTGCGGTGCGATGAAGGCCCTGCTGGACGGCCTCCACGAACAACCCGGAACCCCCACGCCGCTCAGCCGCTGGCTGCGCAACGGGCGGGGGTCGCTGGCCCGGCTCAGGCGCGCCCCGGCCCGGTTCGCCGACCGTCCGGCCACCGACCAGGTCGAGGAACTCTGCATCACCAACGTCGTCCAGCAGTTGGACCAGCTCCTCGCCAACCCGGCGGTGGAACGCCGGGTCGCCGACGGAAGCCTGCGCCTGGTCGGCATGTACTTCGACTTCGCGACCGCCCAGGCCTACGTCCTGGACGGTCCGAGCGGACGCTTCTCCCCCGTGTCGGCCGAGCTCCACGAGGCGCTCCGCCCCGAACGGACGGCGGTCACCGCCTGACGGTCCGGGGCCTCCGGGACACCCGTCGGTGCGGTCCGGGAAGCCCCGGGGCACCACCCGTCAGCTCCGCAGCAGGCTCCACAGGTCGGCCGGGGTCAACACACCCGGGCCACCGGTCGGCCGAGAAGAGGTGACCCCTGCGTCCAGGTAGCACCGGTCGACGAGCTGGGAGCAGATCATGTGGCGGCTGTCCGCCACGTCCCCCTTGGCGAATGGGCCGAAGGACAGACGGAAGCGGTGCGCGGCCGGCGCGAAGCAGTCGGCCGCGCTGCAGGGGACACCCGCGTAGCTGCGCGCCGCGGCCACCTGGGCCGCACGCTGTCCGGCCATCCGGACGGCCGCTGAATCGCCTGGCATGGCCCGGGATAGCCCGGGACAGCCGCGGCGCAAGGCGGTGAGGTGGAAGGCCGTGAGGTGCAAGAGGGGATGTCTGCGTCACGGCTCGGAGCTCCGTCGCGAGGAAGGGCTTCGATGGTCGGGCCTGCGGCGATGGCCACAGGCCCGCCTGGTCAGTGGAGTACCGATCCGCCGGACCGTCAAGTACTCGCGCACCGGAACGCGTCGGCGGAACGCGGGCGGCTGCGTCCGCGGTCGGCGCCGGGAGGAGTGCGCCCCGACGGCACAGCACCGGGGCGCACGGCCCGGAAGGGGACGGCTCGGGCCAGGGGCGGCGCCGAGGAGCAGGGTGTCCACGAGACGCCCGGGCTGCGGACCGGCGGCAGCCCCGCCCCTGATCGCGCCGACCGGAGGGCGGGGTATGACACCGGCACCGACGGGCGGTTCCGGACGGCTGGGCCGGTCCGGGCCCCTCACGCATCAAAGGTCTACACCAATTTTCGGGAGACTCTTGTCAACACGCCCGTTCGCCTGGTGAGCTGTGTGCTGGGACACACGGGACAATCCCTCCGCACGGGATCTCCCGGTACATCAGAGTCGATGAGGAGTGCGCGTTGAGCAACGAGAGCCTGGCCAACCTGCTCAAGGAGGAGCGTCGCTTCGCGCCTCCCGCGGAGCTCGCCTCGGCGGCCAACGTGACCGCGGACGCCTACGGGCGGGCGTCGGAGGACCGGCTGGCCTTCTGGGCGGAGCAGGCACGCCGCCTCAGCTGGGCCACCGAGCCGACCGAGACCCTGGACTGGTCGAACCCCCCGTTCGCGAAGTGGTTCGCCGACGGCACCCTCAACGTCGCCTACAACTGCGTCGACCGGCACGTGGAGGCCGGCAACGGCGACCGCGTCGCCCTCCACTTCGAGGGCGAACCCGGCGACAGCCGCACCATCACCTACGCCCAGCTCAAGGACGAGGTCTCCCGCGCCGCGAACGCCCTGCTGGAACTCGGCATCCACAAGGGCGACCGCGTCGCGATCTACCTCCCGATGATCCCCGAAGCCGTCATCTCGATGCTCGCCTGCGCCCGCATCGGCGCCACCCACTCCGTCGTCTTCGGCGGCTTCTCCGCCGACGCCGTCGCCTCCCGCATCCAGGACGCCGACGCAAAACTCGTCATCACCGCCGACGGCGGCCACCGCCGCGGCAAGCCCTCCGCCCTCAAACCCGCCATCGACGAAGCACTCACCAAGTGCCCCCAGGTCGAACACGTCCTCGTCGTCCGCCGCACCGGCCAGGACACCGCCTGGACCCCCGACCGCGACCTGTGGTGGCACGAGACCGTCGACCGCCAGAGCACCGAACACACCCCCCGGCCCCACGACGCCGAACACCCCCTGTTCATCCTCTACACCAGCGGCACCACCGGAAAACCCAAGGGCATCCTCCACACCACCGGCGGCTACCTCACCCAGACCGCCTACACCCACCACGCCGTCTTCGACCTCAAACCCGCCACCGACGTCTACTGGTGCACCGCCGACATCGGCTGGGTCACCGGCCACTCCTACATCGTCTACGGCCCCCTCGCCAACGGCGCCACCCAGGTCATCTACGAAGGCACCCCCGACACCCCCCACCAGGGCCGCTTCTGGGAAATCGTCCAGAAGTACGGCGTCACCATCCTCTACACCGCCCCCACCGCCATCCGCACCTTCATGAAGTGGGGCGACGACATCCCCGCCGCCTTCGACCTCACCACCCTCCGCGTCCTGGGCAGCGTCGGCGAACCCATCAACCCCGAAGCCTGGATCTGGTACCGCGAACACATCGGCGCCGACCGCTGCCCCGTCGTCGACACCTGGTGGCAGACCGAGACCGGCGCCATCATGATCAGCCCCCTGCCCGGCGTCACCGACACCAAGCCCGGCTCCGCCCAGCGCGCCCTGCCCGGCATCGCCGCCACCGTCGTCGACGACGACGCCAACGAGGTCCCCGACGGCTCCGGCGGCTACCTCGTCCTCACCGAACCCTGGCCCTCCATGCTCCGCACCGTCTGGGGCGACGACCAGCGCTACATCGACACCTACTGGTCCCGCTTCCCCGGCCGCTACTTCGCCGGCGACGGCGCCAAGAAGGACCACGACGGCGACATCTGGCTCCTCGGCCGCGTCGACGACGTCATGCTCGTCTCCGGCCACAACATCTCCACCACCGAAGTCGAATCCGCCCTCGTCGGCCACCCCAGGGTCGCCGAATCCGCCGTCGTCGGCGCCACCGACCCCACCACCGGCCAGGCCATCGTCGCCTTCGTCATCCTCCGCGGCACCCCCGACCACGACCCCGCCCTCACCGAAGAACTCCGCAACCACGTCGGCCGCACCCTCGGCCCCATCGCCAAACCCAAGCGCGTCCTCGTCGTCAACGAACTCCCCAAGACCCGCTCCGGCAAAATCATGCGCCGCCTCCTGCGCGACGTCGCCGAGAACCGCGAGATCGGCGACACCACCACCCTCGCCGACTCCTCCGTCATGAACCTCATCCAAGCCCAACTCCCCACCACCAACCAGAACTGACGACGACTTCCCTGCGGGCGGCGGCCCGCAGGGCGACGTGCGGCGGCGGGGGCCGGCCCCCCGCCCCGCGGGGCCCCCCCCCCCCCCCCCCCCCCCCGCGCCGGCGGGCCCGGGGTGGAGCGCCCGCCCGGGGGGGGGGCCACGTTGCGGGGGGCGGGCGGTGACCCCGGCGGGTGGGGGGCGGCCCGCCCGGCAGAACGACTGCCGGGCGGGCCGCCCCTTCGTCGTGTCCGGGCGGGGTGCGCGGCGTGGCGCGGGCGTTCGGCGGGCCGGTTCGCGGGACCGTCGTGCGATGTCCGCTCTTTTACCGTGATGGTTCGACACATGCAAGTCATGTCATCCCAATTGAACGTTTTTCCGATGATCTGTTCTAGTGCGTCGATGGGATTCCACCGCACGGAGCAGAGGTGAGATGGCATGCTCTCCACGTCAGGGGGGGTCGGTAGCAATTTCCACACTGTTCCGAGGCGCGGTGCCGTCGTCCGCGCCAGAGGTCCGGCCGGAGGTCGATGTGTCCGCCAGCGTCAATCCCACCGTGCGCCGACGCAGGCTCGGCGCCGAACTCCGGCGCCTGCGCGAGTTGCGGGGCATGACCGCCGAGGAGGTGGCCGGCCGCCTCATGGTCTCCCAGTCGAAGATCAGCCGGCTGGAGAACGGCCGCCGCAGCATCAGCCAGCGCGACGTCCGGGACCTGTGCGACGTCTACGACGTCGGCGACGAGCGCGTGCGGGCCGGACTGATGGAGATGGCCCGCGAGTCGCGCCAGCGCGGCTGGTGGCACGAGTTCGGCGACATCCCGTACAGCGTCTACATCGGGCTGGAGGCCGAGGCCTCCTCGATCCGCGCGTACGAGTCGTCGTTCGTGCCCGGGCTGCTGCAGACCCGCGACTACGCGGAGGCCGTCGTCGCCGGCACGTTCCCCGACTACGACACGCAGGCGGTCAAGCGCCGGGTCGAGGTGCGCATGAAGCGCCAGCTGCGGATAAACGGCGACAGCGACGACCGGCTCGGCAGTCTGTGGGTGGTCATAGACGAGGCCGTCCTCCGGCGGGAGGTCGGGAGCAGGGCCGTGATGGCCGACCAGCTCTGCCAGCTGCTGACGCTGAGCGAGCGGCCCAACATCAACGTGCAGGTGATCCCGTTCAGTCACGGTGCGCATCCCGGCATGACCGGGACATTCTCCCTCATGGAGTTCCCGGAGTCAGCCGATTCCACGGTTGTCTACTTCGAAGGAGTGACGAGCGATCTCTACCTGGAGAAGGACGCCGACGTGCGCCGCTATACCAATCTTTACGACCACCTGCGGGCCGCGGCGCTGAGTGTCGCGGACAGTCGGTCACTGATGCACACCATTGCAGAGGGGTTCAAGTAATGACCACCACGTCCACGACCAATCTGACCTGGCGCAAGAGCAGCCACAGCGGCGGCAACGGAGCCTGCGTGGAGATCGCCGTCCCGGACACCCGCTCGATCGCCGTGCGCGACTCCAAGGACCCGGAGGGCCCTCAGCTGCGCTTCTCGAACGCGGCCTGGGCCGCCTTCGCCGCGGACGTCGCGGGCGGCGCCTTCGGCGAGGTCTGACCGCCGCGTCACGACTCCGGCGCTACCCGGCGGGCTCAGCCGGTCGGGTAGCGCACGGCCCACCCGGGCGTGCCGTGCAGCTCCGGCCCGTGCATCAGCTCCAGGGCGAAGTCGTCCGCCAGCTCCAGGATCGTGCCGCGTCCCTCCAGCTCCGCCACCAGGTCGGCGGGCAGTGCCGTCTCCCCGTGCAGCACGCCCAGCAGGTTGCCGCAGATCGAACCGGTGGAGTCGCTGTCACCGGAGTGGTTGACGGCCAGCAGCAGCCCCGACTTCACGTCCTCCGCCACCAGTGCGCAGTACAGGCCGATGGCCAGCGCCTCCTCGGCGATCCAGCCCTCCCCGAGCGCCTCGACCCGCTCGGCCGACGGCTCCCCGGCCCGGACGGCGTCCAGCGCGGCCCGCAGGGCGGCGGTGGTCTCCTCGTGCGAGGGCCGCTCGGAGAGCAGCGCCAGGGCGAGGTGCACCCCCTCCTCCAGGGTGCCGCCGCGGGCCACCGCGTGGACGACGACCGCGAACGCGCCCGCCGAGAGGTAACCGGTCGGGTGGCCGTGCGTCAGGACGGAGCACTCCACGGCGAGCTGGAAGACCAGCGCCGGATCCCAGGCGGTCAGCAGTCCGAACGGCGCGGCCCGCATCACGGTGCCGCAGCCCTTGGAGTGCGGGTTGCGGGGGGCGTCCACGGTGCCGAGCCGTTCGGCGTCCGGGCCGGACAGTCCGGTGAGGCAGGCCTGGCCGGGCGCGCGCTGCGCGTACAGCCACTCCTCGCGGCCCAGCCAGCCGAGGTCCGGCCGGCGCTCGTCCGGGCCCCAGTCCTGCTGGGTGGCGTGCCAGCGCAGGTAGGCGCGGTGCACGTCGGTCGGCGGGTGCCAGCTGCCGGTGTCCCGGGCGATGTGGGCCCGTACGAGGCCGTCCAGCGTGAAGAGGGTCATCTGCGTGTCGTCGGTGATCGCACCCCGGCGGCCGTACGCGGGTACGAAGCCGGTCACCCCGAGCGGTCCGTGGGCGGCCCGGATCTTCTCCAGGGAGTCGAACTCGATCCCGGCGCCCAGGGCGTCGCCGACGGCGCCGCCGAGCAGGCAGCCCCGGACCCGGCTTCGGTAGTCCTGTTGCTGGGTGCGTGACCACAGGGGCATCACGGGTCGTTGCCTCTCGTCCGGGACGGTCCAGGAGCCTGCACTGTATTCGAAGATTCGAGCGGACCGGCGGCGAGGTCGGGCCTCGGCCCGCGGCGGCACCCGGCCGTACCGGCCGCACCGGACGGTCCCCGGCCCGTACGGCGGGTTCCGCCTACGGGCGGAGGCGACCCTGAGCCCGCGTCAGGGTCGCCTGCGCCCGGAGTCTGACGGCGATCCAGCCCTTCGGGGCGATGCCCCCGCGGCCGGGTGCGCCTGTAATGGTGAGGGAGGACGTCGACCGTACGGAGGGGCTGGGGAGATGGCGGAGCAGGAGACGCAGGCGGCGGAGCAGGGCCCGGCGGGGGCGGAGGCACCGCAGCGGTCGGGGCGCCGCACGGCGGTACGGGTCGCGGTGCCGGTGGCGGTGGCCGCCGCGGTGGCCGCCGGCATCGGGCTGGTGCCCGCCCTGGCGGACGGTCCGGGGCCGAAGCTGCCCGCCGTGTCGGCGGAGCAGCTGGTGGCGAAGATCCTGGGTGCGGACACCCAGGCGCTGTCCGGCACGGTGCAGGTGAAGGCCGATCTCGGCCTGCCGTCCGCGCTGCTCGGCGCGGCCGGCGGCGCACTGGCCGGCGGGCCGGGCACGGACGGCGGCTCCGCGGGGCCGGAGGCGGAGCTGGCCTCGCTGCTGGGCGGTCAGCACGCCGTGCAGGTCGCGGTGGACGGGCCGGACCGGCAGCGGATCACGCTGACGGAGGGGCGCGGCGGCTACGAGCTGGTGCACGACGGTGCCGAGCTGTGGGCGTGGAACGGCGCGTCGAACGAAGCCGTGCACCTGACGGACCCGCAGGGTGCGGGCCACCGCGGGTCCGCGCTGCCGTCGGCGGCCGCGGTGACCCCGCAGGAGGCGGCGAAGCAGTTCCTGCAGTTCGCCGACGGCACCACGACGGTGGCGGTGGACGGCACGACCCGGGTGGCCGGCCGGGACGCGTACCGGCTGAGCCTGGTGCCGAAGGGGCAGGGGTCGACCATCGCCCGGGTGCGGATCGCGGTGGACGCCGAGCGCGGGGTGCCGCTGGGCGTGCAGGTGACGGCGACGGCCGGCGGCACCGTGCTGGACACGCACTTCAGCAAGCTCGCGTACGGCGCCCCGGCGGCGTCGACGTTCCGGTTCACCCCGCCGAAGGGTGCGAAGGTCACCGAACGGCCGGCCGACGGCGACCACGCGGCCGCCGACGTGAAGGCCCCGGGCGGGCCCCTCGGGTCGGGTGCGGCCCCGGACCTGCAGGTGACCGGTGAGGGCTGGCGGACCGTGGTGTCGTCGCGGCTGCCCGACGGGCTGCCCTCGGCACCCGGTGCACCGGCCGGGCGGAAAGCCGTCGCGGACGGGCTGCAGCCGCTGGTGAAGATGATCGGCAAGCCGGTCGGCGGCGGCACCCTGGTCTCGACGAAGGTGCTGAACGTGCTGGTGACCGACGACGGCCGGGTCTTCGCGGGAGCGGTGACGCTGCCCGTCCTGCAGTCCGCGGCCGGGGTGAAGGCGTGAGCTGACCTCAGGTGACGCGGCCGGCGGGGGCCGGGCCCTCCGGGGGTCCGGCCCCCGCCGCACGCATGCGGCGGGGTGACGCGGACGGGCCGGCCCTGCCGGTGCGCCGTGGCCCGTCCCCTGGGGAGCGGGGACGGGAACGGGGACGGGAGGGGGCGGGAGCGGTCCGGTGCAGGCCCGCCGGTGCAGGCTCAGTGCACGGGCGGGCTCAGTGCCCGGGCAGCACGGGCAGGCTTCAGTGCACGGGCAGCACGGGCAGCACGCGCGAGGTGGCGACGGCGCAGGCGAGGACCGGCAGCTGGGCGGGGGCGATGAGGAAGAGCGGCGACCAGTCGGGGCAGACGAGCCGGATGCCGGCGGTGAGGCCGTGCAGGCGGGCGCGGTGCGAGCCCTTGAGCTCGACCCGGTCGAGGCGGTACGGGCCGTCGAGGCCTATCGCCGGGCGGCCGTGCCGCTGCCACTGGATGCGGACGCGCCCGGCGGCGGGGGCGCCGGTGATGACGAGCTCACCGGTCTCGGCGGCGTCGAGTTCACGCCGGACGGCGGGGAGTCTCAGATCGGTGCCGCGGGCGAGCAGGTCGTCGGCGCTCTCCTGGAGGGTGAACGCGGCGGGCCGGGGACTCGGTACGGCACGGCGGAACGGCCGGGCGAGCTGCCCTGTGAATTGACCCGTGAGGTGAACCATCACAACCCTCCTGTGGCCCTGCGACGCCCGGGAAGGACGGGGTTTCCGTCGGCTCCGGCGGTGGCACGTCGGACGTTAGCAGCCCGGGGCGGGCCTTGAGGAGATCCGGAAACGAGTTCTTCACAGCGGGAGTGCCGATGCGAACGGCCCCCGCGCAGAACGCAGTCGGACGGTCTCAGCGGGTGACGGCGGGGTCGGCCGGAGGGGCCGGAACGGGGCCGGCCGCGGGCACCTCCCCGGCTGCGGCGCGGACCGCCGCGGCGGCCGCGGGCGGCTTCACGGACGCGGCGGCCTCCGCCGCGGCGACGAGCGCCGCCCGGTCGGCACGGACGCGGCGGAGCGCGTCGAAGGTGAGCACCGCGAGGGCGGCCCAGACGAGGGCGAAGCCGGCCCAGCGGGCGGGCGGCATCGACTCGTGGAAGACGGTGACGCCGATGAGGAACTGGAAGACCGGCGCGAGGTACTGGAGCAGGCCGAGCGTGGTGAGCGGCACCCGGACGGCGGCGGCACCGAAGCAGAGCAGCGGGACGGCGGTGATGACACCGCTGACCACCAGCAGGCCGGAGTGCGCCCAGGCGGAGGTGGAGCCGGCCTGGTGGCCGAGGCTGCCGGTGCCCTGCAGCTGCAGGTGGACGAGGAACGCGGCCGCGAAGGGGAACATCACGGCGCTCTCCAGCGCCAGGCTCTCCAGCCCGCCGAGCGCGACCTTCTTCTTCAGCAGCCCGTAGGTGGCGAAGGAGAAGGCGAGGGTGAGGGCGATCCACGGCGGCCGGCCGTAGCCGACGGCGAGGACGACGACGGCCGTCAGGCCGATGCCGACCGCGGCCCACTGGGCGCGGCGGAGGCGCTCGCGGAGCAGGAGGACGCCGAAGGCGATGGTGACCAGCGGGTTGATGAAGTAGCCGAGGCTGGTCTCGACCACGTGGCCGGAGTTGACGCCCCAGATGTAGACGCCCCAGTTGACCGTGATGACGGCGGCGGCCCCGGCGACGAGGGCGAGGCGGCGGGGCTGGGAGAGCATCGGCCGGATCCACGCCCAGCGCCGCTGGACGAGGAGCATCACGACGACGGCGACGAGCGACCAGAGCATGCGGTTGGCGAGGATGTCGGCGGCGCCGGCGGGCTCCAGGAGCGGCCAGAACAGCGGGAAGAGGCCCCACATGCCGTAGGCGGCGGCGCCGGACCAGAATCCGCGGCGCACCTCGTCCTGGTCCGTCATGCCGCCCTGCCCTCCACGCGCGCCGGTGTCGGGTCGACCGTAGCGGGCGGGAGGGCGGGATGTCACGCCCGTATCCACGTTTTGGTCATGACAGCCGCCCCGGCCGGGCCCGGCGCCCGGCCCGGTCCGCACCCGGCCGGCGCCCGCTCCGGGCCGTCGGCCGGGTGCGGTCCGGACCGGGCGGCGGAACCGCCCGGATCAGGCGCCGAGCGCGGCCTTGACCGAGTCGGCGAGCGGGGTGGTCGGCCGGCCGATCAGGGTGGAGAGGACACCGCGGTCGCGGGCCAGCTCGCCGCGGCCGATCGCCGCGTCGACGTCCACCAGGATGTCCGCGAAGCCCTCCGGCAGGCCCGCGCCGACCAGCGCCGCCCGATGCTCCTGCGGGGTCACGTCGACGTACGCCACCGGGCGGCCGGACTGCGCGGCCAGCTCCGCCGCGTACGCGCTCTGGGTCCAGGCCTCGTCGCCGCTGAGCTCGTAGGCGCGGTTCTCGTGGCCCTCGCCGGTGAGGACGGCGACGGCGGCGGCCGCGTAGTCGGCGCGGGTCGCGGAGGCGACCGGGCCGTCGCCGCTGCTGCCGAGCACGACGCCCCGCTCGACGGCCCCGGCCGCCTGGTCGGTGTAGTTCTCGGTGTACCAGCCGTTGCGGAGGAAGGTGTAGGGGAGGCCGGAGGCGAGGACCGCCGCCTCGGTGGCCTTGTGCTCGGCCGCGAGGTCGAAGCCGGCCTCGTCGCCGCCGAGCACGCCGGTGTAGACGATGCGGGCCGCGCCCGCGGCGGCGGCCGCGTCGACCACGGCGGTGTGCTGCGCCACCCGGGCGCCCACCTCGCTGCCGGAGATCAGCAGGACGGTGTCGCCGGCCCGGAAGGCGGTCGCGAGCGTCCCGGGCCTGCTGTAGTCGGCCTCGCGGACCTCGACGCCGCGGGCGGCCCAGGCGGCGGCCTTCTCGGGCGAGCGGACGGCGACGGCCAGATCCTCGGCGGGCACCCGGGCCAGGAGTCCTTCGACGACCAGGCGGCCGAGCTGTCCGGTGGCGGCGGTGACGACGATCATGGCGTGCTCCTCGTGCAGTGCTGGGCGGCGGCCCCGCGGTGGTTTCACCTTCAACCACCACCGTAGGGCGAGCACTAACCTTTCGAAAGTACGCACTTCGAAGTAGGGTACTTACATGCAGGTAAGCACCCCACCCGCGCCCGCTCCCGCACTCCCGCCCCTCACCGGCGACGTCACCGACCGGATGTGCCCCTCCCGCGGGGTTCTGGAGCACGTGACCAGCCGCTGGGGCGTACTGGTGCTGATCGCCCTGCGCGAGCGCGGCTACCGCTTCAGCGAACTGCGCCGGGCCGTCGCCGGGGTCAGCGAGAAGATGCTCGCGCAGACCCTGCAGACGCTGGAGCGCGACGGATTCGTGCACCGCGAGGCGCATCCGGTGATCCCGCCGCGGGTCGACTACAGCCTGACGCCCCTCGGGGAGCAGGCCGCCGAGATCGTCGGCGGCCTGGGCCACTGGGTGGAGCGGGCGCTCCCCGCGGTGGAGGCGGCCCGGCACGCCTACGACAGCCGCTGACCCGGCGGCTCCGCGACCGACGACCCCGCACCGCCCGGCGACCCCTCACGACCCCACGCCACCTCACGGCCCCACGCCACCTCAAGGACCGACGCCACCTCAAGGACCGACGAGCGCCGCCAGCCCGTCCAGCACGCGCCGGAGACCGAAGGCGTACGCGTGCGCGGCGCTGGACGCCCCGCCGTAGGCCTCCCCCGCCGCCGAACCCACCCGCACGGCGGTCGGGAAGCGCTCCGGGTCGAGCACCTTCGCGAGCAGCCCGGCGTTGCCCTCCCACCACTGCGCGTCGTTCACGGCGCTCTCCTGCTGCGCCGCCCGCTCGTCGGCGGCCGCCCGGGCGCAGCCCTGCACGAAGGCGAGCAGGAAGGTGAGCGCGGCGTCCGTCTCGACGTCGCCGAGGCCGAGGCCCTCCAGGGCGCGCAGCTCGTACTCGTACTTGGCCATCAGGCCGGGCCCGAGCGGGGGGCGGGTGGTGGCGATGCCGGCGACCCAGGGGTGGGTGGCGTGGAGGGCGGCGTTGTCCTCGGCGACGGCGGTGAGGCGGGCGCGCCAGCCGTCGTCGGCCGGGGCGCGGCGGGGCATGGCGGCGTAGACGGTGTCGAGCATGAGGTCGAGCAGTTCGGCCTTGCCGGGCACGTAGGTGTAGAGCGCCATCGGGGAGAGGCCGAGCTCCTGGGCGACGCGGCGCATGGTGACGGCCTCGGCGCCCTCGGCGTCGGCGAGGGCGACGGCCGCGGCGGCGATCTCGGGGACGGTCCGGGCCTGGCGGGGGCCGCGGCGGCCGGTGGAGGGCCCGGTCTCGCCCCAGAGCAGCGCGAGGGTCCGGGCGGGGTCGCCTGCACTGGTGCGGTCGGTGGCCATGGCGGGAATTCTTCCACCCTCTTTCTCCGTACGGTGTACAGTGTACTTAGTACGTTGAATTGGAGGCGCATGACCGCGTTCGACCGACAACTGCAACGGCTCGTCGACCTGGGCCACCCCGCCCTGGCCGGGCTGTCCACCGAGGAGTTCACCGCCCTGCTCGCACCGCTGCGGCCCGCCGCCGAGCAGGCCGCGGCCGCCGCAGCCGGAGGAGGCGCCGCGGCGGACCCGCCCGCCGAGGGCCGGGTGCCGTTCCTGCTGGTGCTGCGGCGCAGCCTGGTGCCCGTCGAGCAGGCGGTGCCGCTGACCACCCTCGCCGGGAGGACCCGGCCGGGGATCGTCGACCGGCTGTACGCCCCCGGCGACCTCGAACGCTTCGTGCCGACCGTCGAGCTGCCGGGCGCCGCCGCCTACCTGCTGCTCGACGTCGAGCGCGGCGAGGAGTTCTGCGGCGCCGTCCCGCGCGACGCGATGGCCGTGGTCGCCGACCGCGGGCGGACCCTGCTGACCATCGAGGAGGGCGTCGCGCTCGTCACGCAGCACCCGGAGCTGCTCGCCACCAACAAGTGCTTCTCGCTCGGCGCCTCGCGCTGCGGCGACAAGCGCGTGCCCGCCCTGTGGATCAGCAAGGGCGCGCCGAAGCTCGGCTGGTGCTGGGAGGGCAACCCGCACACCTGGCTCGGCATGGCCTCGGCCGGCGGCCGGGCCTGACGGCAGGGGTCTGTACGACATGGCTTGTACGGCCGCAGGCCCCCGGGGAGGCGTTCCCGGGGGCCTGCGGCGGTGGGCGGACGGGCGGTCAGACCACCGTCCAGGTGTCGCTGCCGTGCAGCAGCGATGCCAGGTCGCCGCGCCCGCGGGCCGCCTCGGCGCGCTCCAGCTGCTCGGCCATCAGCGTGTCGTAGACCGGCCGCTGCACGCTGCGCAGCACGCCGATCGGGGTGTGGTGCAGGGTGTCGGCGTCGGCGAGCCGGGTGAGGGCGAAGGCGGTGGCGGGGCCTGCCGCGTGCGCGTCGTGGACGAGGACGGCCGCCTCGTTCTCCGTGGTGACCCGGTCGACGTGGAGTTCGCCGTCGGTGCCGCGGAAGACGCCCTGGTCGGTGCCGAAGCGGATCGGGCGGCCGTGTTCGAGGCGGATCAGGGCCTCGTCGCGGGTGCCCGGTTCCTTGAGCACCTCGAAGGCGCCGTCGTTGAAGATGTTGCAGTTCTGGTAGATCTCCACCAGTGCGGTGCCCTCGTGCTCGGCGGCGGCCCGCAGCACGGACTGCAGGTGCTGCCGGTCGGAGTCGATGGTGCGGGCGACGAAGGTGGCCTCCGCGCCGACCGCCAGCGACAGCGGGTTGAAGGGCGCGTCGAGGGATCCCATCGGCGTCGACTTGGTGATCTTCCCGACCTCGCTGGTGGGCGAGTACTGGCCCTTCGTCAGCCCGTAGATCCGGTTGTTGAACAGCAGGATCTTCAGGTTGACGTTGCGTCGGAGGGCGTGGATGAGGTGGTTGCCGCCGATGGAGAGGGCGTCGCCGTCACCGGTGACCACCCAGACGCTGAGGTCGCGGCGGGACGCGGCGAGGCCGGTGGCGATCGCCGGGGCGCGGCCGTGGATCGAGTGCATCCCGTAGGTGTTCATGTAGTACGGGAAGCGTGAGGAGCAGCCGATGCCGGAGACGAAGACGGTGTTCTCGCGGCGGATGCCCAGTTCGGGCATGAACGCCTGGACGGCGGCGAGGATCGCGTAGTCGCCGCAGCCCGGGCACCAGCGGACCTCCTGGTCGGTCTTGAACTCCTTGGCGGTCTGCAGCGCTTCGGCCTTGGGCACCAGGTGGAGCGAACGGTATTCGGTCATCGCTGGTCCTCCGTTTCGAGGGTGCCGATCGCCGCGTGCAGGACGTCGGCCAACTGGGCCGCCTTGAAGGGGAGTCCGCGGACCTGGTTGTAGGACTGCGCGTCGACCAGGTACTTGGCGCGCAGCAGCAGGGCGAGCTGGCCGAGGTTCATCTCGGGCACGATCACCCGGTCGTAGGCCTTCAGCACCGCGCCGAGGTTGGCGGGGAAGGGGTTGAGGTGGCGCAGGTGGGCCTGGGCGACGTGGCCGCCGTCGGCGCGGACCCGCCGGACGGCCGCGGTGATCGGGCCGTAGGTGGAGCCCCAGCCGAGCACCAGGACGCGGGCCCGGCCCGCCGGGTCGTCGACCTCCAGCGGCGGCACCTCGATGCCGTCGATCTTGGCCTGCCGGATGCGCACCATGAAGTCGTGGTTGGCCGGGTCGTAGGAGATGTTGCCCGTGCCGTCCTGCTTCTCGATGCCGCCGATCCGGTGTTCCAGGCCGGGCGTGCCGGGCACCGCCCAGGGGCGGGCGAGGGTCCGGGGGTCGCGTTTGTAGGGCCAGAAGACCTGACTGCCGTCCTCCAGCTCGTGGTTCGGCCCGGTCGCGAAGTCCACGGCCAGGTCGGGGAGTTCGTCGACGTCCGGGATGCGCCACGGCTCGGAGCCGTTGGCCAGGTAGCCGTCGGAGAGCAGCAGCACCGGGGTGCGGTACGCGAGCGCGATGCGGGCGGCCTCGACGGCCGCGGTGAAGCACTCGGCGGGGGTGGCGGGGGCGACGATCGGCACCGGGGCCTCGCCGTTGCGGCCGAACATCGCCTGCAGGAGGTCGGCCTGCTCGGTCTTGGTGGGCAGGCCGGTGGACGGGCCGCCGCGCTGGATGTCGACGACGAGCAGCGGGAGTTCGAGGGAGACGGCGAGGCCGATGGTCTCCGACTTGAGCGCGACGCCGGGGCCGGAGGTGGTGGTCACCCCGAGGGCGCCGCCGAACGCCGCACCGAGCGCCGCGCCGATGCCGGCGATCTCGTCCTCGGCCTGGAAGGTGCGCACGCCGAAGTTCTTGTGCCGGGACAGCTCGTGCAGGATGTCGGAGGCCGGGGTGATCGGGTAGGAGCCCAGGAACAGCGGGAGCCCCGAGCGTTCGGCGGCCGCGATCAGTCCGTACGAGAGGGCGAGGTTGCCCGAGATGTTGCGGTAGGTGCCGGCCGGGAGGCGGGCCGGGGAGATCTCGTAGGAGACGGCGAAGTCCTCGGTGGTCTCGCCGAAGTTCCAGCCGGCCCGGAAGGCGAGGATGTTGGCCTCGGCGATGTCGGGCTTCTTGGCGAACTTCTGCCGCAGGAACGCCTCGGTGCCGTGGGTGGGCCGGTGGTACATCCAGGAGAGCAGGCCGAGGGCGAACATGTTCTTCGCGCGTTCGGCGTCCTTGCGGGCGAGGCCGCTCTCCTTGAGGGCCTCCAGGGTGAGCGTGGTCAGCGGCACCCGGTGCAGGCGGAAGGCGTCGAGGGAGCCGTCGGCCAGCGGGTCGGCGGCGTAGCCGACCTTGGCGAGGGCCCGCTTGGTGAACTCGTCGGTGTTGACGATGAGCTCGGCGCCGTGCGGCACGTCCGGCAGGTTGGCCTTGAGCGCGGCCGGGTTCATCGCGACCAGGACGTTCGGCGCGTCGCCGGGGGTGAGGATGTCGTGGTCCGCGAAGTGCAGCTGGAAGCTGGACACGCCCGGCAGGGTGCCCGCGGGCGCCCGGATCTCGGCGGGGAAGTTCGGCAGGGTGGAGAGGTCGTTGCCGAACGACGCGGTCTCGGAGGTGAAGCGGTCACCGGTGAGCTGCATGCCGTCGCCGGAGTCCCCCGCGAAGCGGATGATCACCCGGTCCAGCCGACGGACCGGCTTGACGGGCCGTCCCTGCCGGGCCGATGGCGGCGCCGAGCCCGCGCGGCCCTCGCCCCCGTCCGAGCCGTCCACTGCCTCTGACTGATCGACCTGACTGGTCACTGCCGCGGACCTCCTCGTGCGCGCCAGCCGCGGGCGTGAGCCGTGTGCCCCGTCCGCCTGGTGCACCCTTCGCATCCTAAGGCGGGCGGGGATCACGGGACCGTAACTCGCACAGGACGAATCGCCGGATGCGCCATCTCCGATGGCAGGCCCGTCGCTCTGGACACGGCCCGGCTCAGGACTCCAGGTAGGTGAGCACCGCGAGCACCCGGCGGTGGTCCTCCGGGCTCTGGGCGAGGCCGAGCTTGAGGAAGATGTTGCTGACGTGCTTCTCCACCGCGCCGTCCGAGACGACCAGCTGCCGGGCGACGGCCGCGTTGGTGCGGCCCTCGGCCATCAGCCCCAGCACCTCCCGCTCGCGCGGGGTGAGGCCCTGCAGCACGTCGCCGCGGCGGCTGCGGCTGAGCAGCTGCTGGACGACCTCCGGGTCGAGCGCGGTGCCGCCGCCGGCGACCCGCACCACGGCGTCGACGAACTCGCGGACCTCCGCGACCCGGTCCTTCAGCAGGTAGCCGACACCCCGGGTGGAGCCGGCGAGGAGCTCGCCCGCGTACTGCTCCTCGACGTACTGCGACAGCACCAGCACGCCGAGCTCCGGGTAGAGGCCGCGCAGCGCCACGCAGGCGCGGACGCCCTCGTCGGTGTGGGTGGGCGGCATCCGGACGTCCGCGACGACGACGTCGGGCAGGGCGCCGGCCGCGGCCAGGTCGTGGACGGCCTTCAGCAGCGCCTCGCCGTCCCCGACGCCGGCGACGACCTCCAGGCCGCGGTCGGTGAGGAGCCGGGTCAGGCCCTCCCGCAGGAGTACGGAGTCCTCGGCGATGACGACGCGCAGCATGGCTGGTGGCCCTTCGGTGGAGCGGGACGGGACCGGGCCCAGTCTTCCGCATCCCCGGCGGTCACATGGTACGAATGGCCACCGCATCGCACAGGCCCTGCAGCGCGGCCTTGGCGGGACACTCCGGCAGCGGGGCGAGGAGCGCGCGGGCCTCCTCGGCGTAGCGGAGGGTCTCGCGGCGGGCCCGCTCCAGCGCCGGGTGGCGGCGCAGCAGGCGCAGGGCCTCGGCGTGTGCGGCGTCGTCGTCGGCGAGGTCGCCGGCGAGCAGCTCGCGCAGCCGGGCGTCCTCGGGGTCGTCCTGGTCGGCCGGGGTCTGGCGCAGGAGGAGCACCGGCAGGGTGGGGACGCCCTCGCGGAGGTCGGTGCCGGGGGTCTTGCCGGACTCGTGGCCGTCGCTGGCGATGTCGAGGACGTCGTCGGCGAGCTGGAAGGCGGTGCCCATGCGCTCGCCGTACTGGGTGAGGATCTCGACGATCCACGGCTCGGCGCCGGCCATGAGGGCGCCGAAGCGGCCGGAGACGGCGATCAGCGAGCCGGTCTTGCCGGCGATGACGTCGAGGTAGTGCTGCAGCGGGTCGTCGCCGGGGCGGGGGCCCGCCGTCTCCAGGATCTGGCCGGTGACGAGCCGCTCGAAGGCGTCGGCCTGGATGCGGACGGCCTCGGGGCCGAGGTCGGCGAGCACCTGGGAGGCGCGGGAGAAGAGGAAGTCACCGGTGAGGATGGCGACGGAGTTGTCCCAGCGGGAGTTCGCGCTGGGGGCGCCGCGGCGCACCGGGGCCTCGTCCATCACGTCGTCGTGGTAGAGCGTCGCGAGGTGGGTGAGCTCGACGACGACGGCGGACGGCACGACGCCGGGCGCGTACGGGTCGCCGAACTGCGCGGCGAGCATCACCAGCAGCGGACGGAACCGCTTGCCGCCCGCCTCGATGAGGTGGCTGGCGGTCACGGTGATGAACGGGACCTCGCTCTTGACGGTCTCGGCGAGCGCCGCTTCGACGGCGTCCATCCCGGCCTGGACGTCCCGGGTCAGATCGCGGTCCTGCACGGTCAGCCCGAAGGGCCCCACGACGGTCACGAAGACCACTCCTGTCCCTGGTCGATCCCAGCGGCCTGGTCCCTGGTCGCCGCCTCCTGCACGTACTAGGCAGGGTATCCGGTCGGGAGTGGATCACTGCACGGGCGTGCGGGTCCGGCGGGGCCCGGCCCGTCGTGTGCAGGTCAGGAGACCGGCCGGGTCCGGGTCAGGACGGGAAGATCCGGGCGAGGTCGATCTCGACCGGGAAGGGGTGCGCGGTGCTCAGCCTGCCGGTGTGCACGGCGGTGCCGGGGGCGGGGGCGTAGACGCCGGTCTCCTCGTCGAGGTGGAACTCGTGGACCGCCGGGAGGTCGTCCTCGCCGCGCTCGACCCGCCAGAAGAAGGGGACGCCGGCCTCGGCGTACAGGCCGGGCTTGCGGAAGCGGTCGTCGCCGCGGGAGCCGTGCGAGACGACCTCGACGGCGAGGGCGACGGAGGCGACGGGGACGCACTCCAGGGTGAAGAAGTCGAGCCCGGTGCGGTCGAAGACCACGACGTCCGGCTTCGGCGGGTTGTAGGCGTCGACGAGGACGCAGCGCTCGGAGTTCACCTCGTACGGGTCACGCCGGGAGCCGCGCAGGGCGAAGAAGATCTCGTCCCGCACCGTGTCGTGCCACTGATCGGTCATGCCGCGGACCACGATCGCCCCGTCCACCAGGTCGAACTCGAAGGGCAGATCGAGGTTCTTGACCTGGTCGTACGTCCAGCCGTCGGCGGGCGGGTACATCCAGTCGAGCGGTTCGGCGGTCATGGTCACCTCCCTGAGCCCAGTGTATGGGCCGAGCCTGGAACGGTCGACGAACGGCGAACCGTTTCACCGGGTGCGGATTCACCCCCCGAACAGCAGTCCGGCCCCCGCCGTGGTGGCGGGGGCCGGACGGGCACGGACGGGACCGCGGACGGGCCTAGCGGACGAAGAGCGACGCCTTCGACGCGAGGTCCAGGAAGTACTGCGGCAGCAGGCCGAGACCCAGGGTGACCAGCACACCGAAACCGATGACGGTGGCGGTGAGCGGGCTGGGCACCGCCACGGACGCGCCCTGCGGCTGCGGGTCGGAGAAGAACATCAGCACGATGACCCGGATGTAGAAGAACGCCGCGACCGCCGAGCTGAGCACACCGACGATCACCAGCGGCGTGGCGCCGCCCGCCGCCGCGGCCTGGAAGACCGCGAACTTGCCGGTGAAACCGCTGGTCAGCGGGATGCCCGCGAAGGCCAGCAGGAACAGTGCGAAGACCGCCGCCAGCAGCGGCGAGCGCCGCCCGAGCCCCGCCCAGCTGGACAGGTGCGTCGCCTCCCCCTTCGAGTCGCGCACCAGGGTGACCACGGCGAACGCGCCGAGCGTCACGAAGGAGTACGCGAGCAGGTAGAAGAGGACGGCGCCCAGGCCCTGCCGGTTGGTGGCGATGACACCGGTCAGGATGAAGCCGGCGTGCGCGACGGACGAGTACGCGAGCAGCCGCTTCACGTCCTGCTGGGTGACGGCCAGGATCGCGCCGACCACCATGGTGAGGATCGCGACGCCCCACATGACCGGCCGCCAGTCCCACTTCAGGCCGGGGAACGCCACGTAGAACAGCCGCAGGAAGGCGCCGAACGCCGCCGTCTTGGTGGCCGCCGCCATGAAGCCGGTGACCGGCGTCGGGGCGCCCTGGTACACGTCCGGGGTCCAGGAGTGGAAGGGCACGGCGCCGACCTTGAAGAGCAGGCCGACCGAGACCATCGCCAGGCCGATGAGCAGCAGGACGTCGTTCTGGGTGGTGACGGCGAGCGCCGGGGTGACCGGTGCGACGCCGGAGACGACGTCGGCGATGTCGCCGAGCTGGACGCTGCCCGCGTAGCCGTACAGCAGGGCGATGCCGAAGAGGAAGAACGCCGAGGCGAACGCGCCGAGCAGGAAGTACTTGAGCGCGGCCTCCTGCGAGAGCAGCCGGCGGCGCCGGGCGAGCGCGCAGAGCAGGTAGAGCGGGAGGGAGAAGACCTCCAGCGCCACGAACATCGTCAGCAGGTCGTTGGCGGCCGGGAAGAGCAGCATGCCGCCGACCGCGAACAGCGTGAGCGGGAAGACCTCGGTGGTGGTGAAGCCCGCCCGGACGGCCTCGCGCTCCTGCTCGCCGCCGGGCACCGAGGCGCCCTGCGCCGTGAAGGCGTCGACGCCGAACCCGTTCAGGCGGGGTTCCAGCCGGCGCTCCGCGTAGGTCAGGACGGCGAGCGCGGCGGTGAGCAGGATGACGCCCTGCAGGAACAGCGCCGGGCCGTCGATCGCGACCGCGCCCATCGCCAGCAGGCCCGCCCTGGTGGTGGCGTGGCCCTGCACGGCGAGCACGACCACGGCCGTGAAGGCGGCGCCGATGCCGAGCAGGGCGATGCCGAGCTGGGCGCCGTAACGGGCCCGGCGCGGCAGGAACGCCTCGGCGAGGATGCCGGCGATCGCGGCGCCGAAGACGATCAGCATCGGGGAGAGCTGGGCGTACTCGACGTGCGGGGCCGGGATGCTGGGGCTGTTGCCGCCCGCAGCAGCGAGCCAATGGGTCGGACTCACTGGTGCTCACCTCCGGTGGTGGCGGCGACCGGGTGGGCCGGTGCCGGGTCGGTCCGGTGGACCTGCGACAGCGTCGCGTCCACCGCCGGGTTGACGATGTCGGTCAGCGGCTTCGGGTAGACACCGAGCAGCAGGGTGAGTGCCACCAGCGGTGCCACCACGGCGAGTTCGCGGACCTTCAGGTCGGGCATGCCCTCCATGCGGGGCTTGACCGGGCCGGTCATCGTGCGCTGGTACAGCAGCAGCGCGTAGAGCGCGGCGAGCACGATGCCGAAGGTCGCGGCGATGCCGATCGCCGGGTACCGGCTGAACGTGCCGACCAGCACCAGGAACTCGCTGACGAACGGCGCCATGCCGGGCAGCGACAGGGTGGCGAGCCCGCCGATCAGGAACGTGCCGGCGAGCACCGGCGCGACCTTCTGCACGCCGCCGTAGTCGGCGATCAGACGCGAGCCGCGCCGGGAGATCAGGAAGCCCGCGACGAGCATCCACGCGGCCGTCGAGATGCCGTGGTTGACCATGTACAGGGTCGCGCCGCTCTGGCCCTGGCTGGTCATCGCGAAGATGCCCATGATGATGAAGCCGAAGTGCGAGATCGAGGCGTACGCGACGAGCCGCTTGATGTCCTTCTGCCCGATCGCGACCAGCGCGCCGTAGACGATGCCGACCAGGGCGAGCACGAGGATCGCGGGGGCGAAGGTCTTCGAGGCGTCGGGGAAGAGGCCGAGGCAGAACCGCAGCATCGCGAACGTGCCGACCTTGTCGACCACCGCGGTGATCAGCACGGCCGTTCCGGCGGTGGACTCCCCCATCGCGTTCGGCAGCCAGGTGTGCAGCGGCCACAGCGGGGCCTTCACCGCGAAGGCGAAGAAGAAGCCGAGGAACAGCGCCTTCTCCGCGACCGGGTCGATGACGAGCCTGCCGTCGGCGACGGCCCCGGTGAGGGTCGGCAGGTCGAAGGTGGCGAGGTTCTGGTCGGCGGCGATCACGTACAGGCCGATCACCGCGGCGAGCATCACCAGGCCGCCGAGCAGGTTGTAGAGCAGGAACTTCACCGCGGCGTAGCTGCGCTGCCGGGCGGAGTCGGGCCCGCCGGCGCGGTCGCCGAAGCCGCCGATCAGGAAGTACATCGGGATCAGCATGGCTTCGAAGAACACGTAGAACACGAAGACGTCGGTGGCCAGGAAGGACACCAGCACCATCGCCTCGACGGCCAGGATCAGGGCGAAGAAGCCCTGGGTGCGGCGCTTGTTCTCGAAGGTGCCCTCGGGCGCCGGCGCCGGGTCGGCGTCGTGCCAGGAGGCCAGCATCACCAGCGGCACGAGCACCGCGGTGAGCAGGGCCAGCACGGCGCCGATGCCGTCGACGCCGAGCGAGAAGCTGATGCCGAAGGAGCGGATCCAGCTGTACGACTCGGTCAGCTGGTAGCGGGGCCCGCCCGGGTCGAAGCGGACCACGACGACGGCGGCCAGCGCCAGCGTCACCGCGGCGACGGCCACCGCGACGCCCTTGGTGGTGCGCCGCCGGGACTCGCTGGACCCGGCCGGCAGGGCGGCGGTGAGCACCGCGCCGGCCGCGGGGACGGCGCAGGTGGCGGTCAGCAGGTAGCTCACGGCCGGCCTCCCTCAGCACTCATGTGATTTCCCATCAGACCGACCTCATCAGCAGGGTGGTGGCGACCAGCACCAGCGTGCCGCCGAACATGGAGAGGGCGTAGGAGCGGACGAAGCCGGTCTGCACCCTCCGCAGCCGGCCGGAGATCCCGCCGACGGCGGCGGCGAGCCCGTTGACGAAGCCGTCCAGGCCGCGGCTGTCGAACCAGACCAGGGTCGCGGCGAGGGCCGTGCCCGGCCGGACCAGGACGGCGTGGTTGATGTCGTCCTGCAGGAGGTCGCGGCGGGCGGCGCGGGTGAGCGCCGAGCCGACCGGCGGGACGACCGGCACCGGGGAGCGGCCGTACATGGTGTACGCGAGGCCGACGCCCGCCAGCATGCAGACGGTGGTGATCAGGGTGACGGTCGTCGCGGAGAGCGGGGAGTGACCCTCCTCGAAGCCGGTGACCGGCTCCAGCCAGTGCAGGAAGCCCTCGCCGAAGGTGAAGAGGCCGCCGAGGAAGACCGATCCGAAGGCCAGCACGACCATCGGCAGCGTCATGACGGCGGGCGACTCGTGCGGGTGCGGCTCCTCGCCGGTCTCCGGGTCGGGCTGCCAGCGCTTCTCGCCGAAGAAGGTCAGGATCATCACGCGGGTCATGTAGAACGCGGTGACGCCCGCACCGACGAGGGTGCACAGGCCGAGGATCCAGCCCTCGGTGCCGCCGGCGCCGAACGCCGCCTCGATGATCTTGTCCTTGGAGAAGAAGCCGGACAGGCCGGGGAAGCCGATGATCGCGAGGTAGCCGAGGCCGAAGGTCACGAAGGTGACCGGCATGTACTTCCGCAGGCCGCCGTAGTGGCGCATGTTCACCTCGTCGCCCATGCCGTGCATGACCGATCCGGCGCCGAGGAAGAGCCCGGCCTTGAAGAAGCCGTGCGTCACCAGGTGCATGATCGCGAAGGCGTAGCCGATCGGGCCGAGGCCCGCCGCGAGGATCATGTAGCCGATCTGCGACATGGTCGAGCCGGCCAGCGCCTTCTTGATGTCGTCCTTCGCGCAACCGACGATCGCACCGTAGAGCAGCGTGACCGCCCCGACCACGACGACGGCGAGCCGGGCGTCGGGCGCCAGGTCGAAGACCGCCGAGGAGCGGGTGATCAGGTAGACGCCGGCGGTCACCATGGTCGCCGCGTGGATGAGGGCCGAGACCGGGGTCGGGCCCTCCATCGCGTCGCCGAGCCACGACTGCAGCGGCACCTGGGCCGACTTGCCGCAGGCCGCGAGGAGCAGCATCAGGCCGATCGCCGTCAGCTTGCCCTCGCTCGCCGTGTCGGCCGCGCCGAAGACCGGGCCGAAGGTGAACGAGCCGAACTCCACGAACATCAGCATGATCGCGATCGAGAGGCCCATGTCGCCGACGCGGTTGACGATGAACGCCTTCTTGGCGGCCGTCGCGGCGGCGGGCTTGTGCTGCCAGAAGCCGATGAGCAGGTACGAGGCGAGGCCCACGCCCTCCCAGCCGACGTACAGCAGCAGGTAGTTGTCGGCCAGCACCAGCAGGAGCATGGCGGCCAGGAAGAGGTTGAGGTACCCGAAGAAGCGGCGGCGGCGCTCGTCGTGCGCCATGTAGCCGATCGAGTACACGTGGATCAGCGTGCCGACACCGGTGATCAGCAGGACGAAGGTCATCGACAGCTGGTCGAGCTGGAAGGCGACGTCGGCCTGGAAGCCGTTCACCGGGATCCAGCTGTACAGGTGCTCGGTGACGGCCCGGTCCTCGCCGGGGCGGCCGAGCATGTCGGAGAACAGCGCGAGGCCGATCCCGAAGGACGCCAGGACGGCCAGTGTGCCGATCCAGTGGCCGGTGCGGTCCAGCAGGCGCCCGCCGAGCAGCAGCAGGGCGGCGCCGGCCAGCGGGACCGCGACCAGCAGCGGAATGAGTGAGTTCACCGTGGCCCTCCGCCTACAGCTTCATCAGGTTGCTGTCGTCGACCGAGGCGGTGTGCCTGGTCCGGAAGATGCTCACGATGATGGCGAGGCCGACCACGACCTCGGCCGCCGCGACCACCATGGTGAAGAAGGCGATGATCTGGCCGTCCAGGTTGCCGTGCATCCGGGAGAAGGTGACCAGGGCGAGGTTCGAGGCGTTGAGCATCAGCTCCACGCACATGAACAGCACGATCGCGTTCCGCCGGACGAGCACACCGGACGCGCCGATGGTGAACAACAGGGCGGAGAGATACAGGTAGTTGACCGGGTTCACGCCTCGCCCTCCTCCTTCTTCGGGACGGTCTCCAGAGCCTTGCGCGGCTCGGGGGGCGTCGGGCGGGACGAGGGGGCGCGGCCGAGCCGGTCGGCGGTGGTCTCCTCCAGCTCGGCCATCCGCCGGAGCATCTCCTGGCTGACGTCGCGGATCTGGCCGCGCTCGCGCAGGGTGGCCATCACCGAGTCCTCGGCGACCGTGCCGTCGGGCAGCAGGCCCGGCACGTCGACCGCGTTGTGCCGGGCGTACACGCCGGGGGCGGGCATCGGCGGCACCTGGATGTTGTCGCGGACGCGCTGCGCGGCCAGCTCGCGCTGGGTCTTCGGGGCCTTCACGTGCTCGCGGTGGGTGAGCACCATGGCGCCGATCGCCGCGGTGATCAGCAGTGCGCCGGTCACCTCGAACGCCCAGACGTACTTGGTGAAGATGAGCCGGGCCAGGCCCTGCACGTTGCCTTCGGCGTTGGCCTCGGAGAGGCCGGTGAAGTCCTTCAGCTTGGCGTTGGCGAGGCCGGCGACGAGCACCACGCCGAAGCCCAGCCCGCAGAGCACCGCGGCGACCCGCTGGCCCTTCAGCTGCTCCTTCAGCGAGTCGGCGCTCGTGACGCCGACCAGCATCACGACGAACAGGAAGAGCATCATGATCGCGCCGGTGTAGACGACGATCTGCACCACGCCCAGGAACACCGCGCCCTGCGCCAGGTAGCAGACCGCCAGCGCCAGCATCGTCGCGGCGAGGCAGAGTGCGCTGTGCACCGCCTTCTTCATCAGCAGCATGCCGAGCGCACCGCCGACGGCGATCACCGCGAGGATCCAGAACTGGACGGCCTCTCCGGTGGAGGTCATGACTGCGCCTCCTTCTCGTGCTGGTGCCGCTCCTGCTGCACCGTGCCGGGCGCCGCCGCGGTGATCTCGCCCCGGTAGTAGGCCTGTTCGTCGGTGCCGGGGTGGATGGCGTGCGGACTGTCGACCATCCCCTCGGTGAGCCCGACGAGCAGCTGCTCCTTGGTGAAGATCAGGTCGGCCCGGGAGGAGTCGGCCAGCTCGTACTCGTTGGTCATGGTGAGCGCCCGCGTCGGGCAGGCCTCGATGCACAGGCCGCACAGGATGCAGCGGGCGTAGTTGATCTGGTAGACGGCGCCGTACCGCTCGCCGGGCGAGTACCGCTCGTCGTCGTGGTTGTCGGCGCCCTCGACGTAGATGGCGTCGGCCGGGCAGGCCCAGGCGCACAGCTCGCAGCCGACGCACTTCTCCAGGCCGTCGGGGTGCCGGTTCAGCTGGTGGCGACCGTGGAAGCGGGGAGCGGTGTCCTTCTTCTGCTCCGGGTACTGCTCGGTGAGCCGCTTCTTGAACATGGCCTTGAAGGTCACGCCGAAGCCGGCGGCCGGGCCGAGGATCGAGGGCTTGTCCGTGTCGTCGGACGGCATACCGGCTCAGCTCCCTTCGGAATGGTCGGCCCCGTTGAGGGCGTCCTGGAGTTGCGGGGCGCGACTGCGCCGGCGGGGCACCGGCGGCAGTTCCTGGCCGGGCAGCGGCGGCACCGGGTAGCCGCCCGCCATCGGGTCGAACGCGGCGGGCACGGCGGGCTGTTCGGCCTCGGGCTTGCGCCGCACGAGGTCCCGGACCAGGGCCAGCAGCAGCACCGCGGCGATCGGCGCGCCCACGTACAGCACCACGTTGGCGAAGTCGTAGCCCTCGTTGCGCAGCGCCCGGACGCTGGCCACCATCACCAGCCACACCAGCGAGACCGGGATGAGGACCTTCCACCCGAGCTTCATGAACTGGTCGTAGCGCAGGCGGGGCAGGGTGCCGCGCAGCCAGATGAAGAAGAACAGCAGGAGCTGGATCTTCAGGACGATCCACAGCATCGGCCACCAGCCGTGGTTGGCGCCCTCCCAGAAGGTCGAGATCGGCCAGGGGGCGCGCCAGCCGCCGAGGAAGAGCGTGGCCGCGACCGCGGAGACGGTGACCATGTTGACGTACTCGGCGAGCATGAACATCGCGAACTTCAGCGAGGAGTACTCGGTGTTGAAGCCGCCGACCAGCTCGCCCTCGGCCTCCGGGAGGTCGAACGGCGCCCGGTTGGTCTCGCCGACCATCGCGACGACGTAGACGATGAACGACACCGGCAGCAGCACGGCGAACCACGTGGGCTGCTGCGAGGCGACGATCTCCGAGGTCGACATCGAGCCGGAGTAGATGAAGACCGCCGCGAACGACAGGCCCATCGCGATCTCGTAGCTGATCATCTGGGCGGAGGAACGGATGCCGCCGAGCAGCGGGTACGTCGACCCGGACGACCAGCCGGCCAGCACGATGCCGTAGATGCCGACGGAGGCGGTCGCCAGGATGTACAGCAGGGCGATCGGCAGGTCGGTGAGCTGCAGCGGGGTGCGGGTGCCGAAGATCGACACCTCGTTGTCGGCCGGGCCGAACGGGATCACCGCGAAGGCCATGAACGCGGGGATCGCCGCGACGATCGGCGCCAGGACGTAGACCACCTTGTCGGCCCCGGTGACGACCAGGTCCTCCTTGAGGGCCAGCTTGATGCCGTCGGCGAGCGACTGCAGCAGGCCCCAGGGGCCGTGCCGGTTCGGGCCGATGCGCAGCTGCATCCAGGCGACGACCTTGCGCTCCCAGACGATCGCGATCAGCACGGTGCCGACCAGGAACGCGAAGCAGAAGACCGCCTTCAGCAGCACCAGCCACCAGGGGTCGCGGCCGAAGAAGCCGAGGGTCTCGTAGGCAGCGAGAGTGTGCATCACGCCTCCTGTGCCGGGGCGATGGTGACCAGGTGGCCGACGGTGGTGCCGAGCGTGCGCCGCGCGCCGCCCGGGGTGGAGTTGAGGGGCAGCCAGACGGTGCGGTCGGGCAGCCCGTCGGTGATCTCCAGCGGCAGCACCAGGGAGCCGGCCGGGCCGGTGACCCGCAGTGCCGCGCCCGCGCCGATCTCGGCGGCCGTGGTCGGCGAGATCCGGGCGACGACGGGGTGCCGGGTGGCGGCGAGGTGGGTGTCGCCGTCCTGGAGGGAGCCGTGGTCGAGCAGCATCCGGTGGCCGGCGAGCACGGCCTGGCCGGTGGCCGGGCGGGGCAGCGGGGCGGGATGCGTGGAGGGGGCCGCCGTGCGGTCGCCCGTCCAGGGGGTGAGGCGGTCGAGCTCCAGGCGGGCGGCGCGGACGTCCGGCAGGCCGAGCGGCGTGCCGAGCGCGTCGGCCAGCATGTTCAGCACCCGGATGTCGGAGTGCAGCTGGCGCTGCATCAGCTGGTCGGGCTTGAGCGCCGACTCGAACATCCGGGCCCGGCCCTCCCAGTCGAGGAAGGTGCCGGCCTTCTCGGCGACCGCGGCGACCGGCAGCACCACGTCGGCGTGCGCGGTGACGGGGGACGGCCGCAGCTCCAGGGAGACGACGAACGCGGCGCGGGTCAGCGCCTCGTCGGCGAGCGCCGGGTCCGGCAGGTCGTCGAGTCCGACACCGCCGACGAGCAGCGCGTCGAGGTCGCCGCCGGCGGCGGCGGCCAGGATCTGGTCGGTGTCGCGGCCGAGCCGGGACGGCAGGCCGGGCACGCCCCAGACGGCGGCGGCCTCGGCGCGGGCGGCGAGCACCGTCACCGGGCGGCCGCCGGGCAGCAGCCCGGGCAGTGCGCCGGCCTCGACGGCACCGCGCTCGCCGGCCCGGCGGGGGATCCAGGCGAGCGTCGCGCCGGTCGCGTGGGCGAGCTTCAGGGCGGCGGTGAGGCCGCCGGTGACGGCGGCGAGCCGCTCGCCGACGAGGATCACCGAGCCGGGCGAGCGGAGCGCGTCGGCGGCCCGGCCGGCGTCGTCGGCGAGCACCTCGTCGCCGGCCAGCGCGGCCAGCCACTCGGCCTCGGTGCCGGGGGCTGCGGGCAGCAGGGCCCCGCGCAGCTTGGTCAGGCCGCGGGTGGCGTGGGTGGCGATCGCGTACACCCGCTGGCCCTTGGCGCGGACGGCCTTGCGCAGGCGCAGGAAGACGATCGGCGACTCCTCCTCGGGCTCCAGCCCGGCGAGGAGGACCGCCGGGGCGTCCTCCAGTGCGGCGTAGGAGACGCCGGTGCCGTCGAGGTCGACGCCGTGCCCGGCGACGGCGGCGGCCAGGAAGTCGGCCTCCTCGGCGCTGTGCGGGCGGGCCCGGAAGTCGACGTCGTTGGTACCGAGCACGACCCGGGCGAACTTGCCGTACGCGTAGGCGTCCTCGACGGTGGTGCGGCCGCCCGCGAGGACGCCCGTGCGGGCGCCGCGCAGGCCTTCGGCGGCGCGGGCGAGGGCCTCGGGCCAGGAGGCGGTGACGAGTTCACCGCTGGCGGGGTCGCGGACGAGCGGGGTGCCGAGGCGGTCGCGCTGCTGGGCGTAGCGGAACGCGAACCGGCCCTTGTCGCAGCTCCACTCCTCGTTGACCTCCGGCTCCTCGCCGGCGAGGCGGCGCATGACCTTGCCGCGGCGGTGGTCGGTGCGCAGCGAGCAGCCGGACGAGCAGTGCTCGCAGACGCTCGGGGAGGAGACGAGGTCGAACGGGCGGGAGCGGAAGCGGTAGGCGGCGGAGGTGAGTGCGCCGACCGGGCAGATCTGGATGGTGTTGCCGGAGAAGTACGAGTGGAAGTCGTCGCCCTCTCCGGTGCCTACCTGCTGGAGGGCGCCGCGTTCGACGAGGTCGATGAAGGGGTCGCCGGCGATCTGCTGGGAGAAGCGGGTGCAGCGGGCGCAGAGCACGCAGCGCTCGCGGTCGAGCAGCACCTGGGCGGAGATCGGCACGGGCTTGGCGTAGGTGCGCTTCATGCCGTCGAAGCGGGTGTCGGTGTCGCCGGTCGACATGGCCTGGTTCTGCAGGGGGCATTCGCCGCCCTTGTCGCAGACCGGACAGTCGAGCGGGTGGTTGATCAGCAGCAGCTCCATGACGCCGCGCTGGGCCTTCTCGGCGACGGGCGAGCTGAGGTGGGTGCGCACCACCATGCCGTCGGCGACCGGGATCGTGCACGACGCGACCGGCTTGCGCTGGCCCTCGATCTCGACGATGCACTGGCGGCAGGCGCCGGCGGGGTCGAGCAGCGGGTGGTCGCAGAAGCGCGGGATCTGGGTGCCGATCTGCTCGGCGGCGCGGATGACCAGGGTGCCCTTGGGCACCTGGACCTCGACGCCGTCGATGGTGAGCGTGACGAGGTCGGTGCTTGTCTCGGTGACGGTCACGCGTGCACCTCCCTCTCGGTGGCGGACTCGTGGGTGGTGGCCCGGCCGGCCCAGACGGTGGAGGCGGCCGGGTCGAGCGGGCAGCGGCGCTCGGTGATGTGCTGCTCGTACTCCTCGCGGAAGTACTGGAGCGAGGAGACGATGGGGCTGGCGGCGCCGTCGCCGAGCGCGCAGAAGGACTTGCCGTTGATGTTGTCGGCGATGTCGAGGAGCTTCTCCAGGTCGCCCTCGTGGCCCTGGCCCGCCTCGATCCGCTTGAGGAGCTGGACGAGCCAGTAGGTGCCCTCGCGGCAGGGCGTGCACTTGCCGCACGACTCGTGGGCGTAGAACTCGGTCCACCGGGTGACGGCGCGGACCACGCAGGTGGTCTCGTCGAAGACCTGGAGGGCCTTGGTGCCGAGCATGGAGCCGGCGGCGGCGACGCCCTCGTAGTCGAGGGGCACGTCGAGGTGGGCGTCGGTGAACATCGGGGTGGACGAGCCGCCCGGGGTCCAGAACTTGAGCCGGTGGCCGGCGCGGACGCCGCCGGTGATGTCGAGGAGCTGGCGCAGGGTGATGCCGAGCGGCGCCTCGTACTGGCCGGGGTTGGTGACGTGGCCGGAGAGCGAGTAGAGCGTGAAGCCGGGTGACTTCTCGCTGCCGAGGCCCTTGAACCACTCCTTGCCCCGGCTGAGGATCGGCGGCACGGACGCGATCGACTCGACGTTGTTGACGACGGTCGGGCAGGCGTACAGGCCGGCGATGGCGGGGAACGGCGGGCGCAGCCGGGGCTGGCCGCGGCGGCCCTCCAGGGAGTCGAGGAGGGCGGTCTCCTCGCCGCAGATGTACGCGCCGGCGCCGGCGTGCACGGTGATGTCGAGGTCGGTGCCGGAGCCGAGGACGTCCTTGCCGAGGTAGCCGGCCTCGTAGGCCTCGGCGACGGCGGCCTGGAGGCGCCGCAGCACGGGCACGACCTCGCCGCGCAGGTAGATGAAGGCGTGGTTGCAGCGGATCGCGTACGACGCGATGATCATGCCTTCGATCAGGCTGTGCGGGTTGGCGAAGAGCAGCGGGATGTCCTTGCAGGTGCCCGGCTCGGACTCGTCGGCGTTGACGACGAGGTAGTGCGGCTTGCCGTCGTTCTGCGGGATGAACTGCCACTTCATGCCGGTGGGGAAGCCGGCGCCGCCGCGGCCGCGGAGACCGGAGTCCTTGACGAGGGCGATGACGTCGTCGGGCGGCATGGCGAGGGCGGCGCGCAGGCCGGCGTAGCCGTCGTGGCGGAGGTACGTGGCGAGGGTCCAGGGGCGGTCGTCGTCCCAGGATGCGGAGAGGACCGGCGTCAGGAGCTTCTCGGCCGGTTCGGCGGAGGTCATCACGCTTCGGTCCCTTCGTGCCGGGGGGCGACCACCTTGGCGCCCGGGGTACCGGGCAGGGCCTCGCCCTTGGCGAGGCGGAGGCCGGCGAGGGAGGCGTCCCCGCCGGCGCCGGACTCGTCGACGGCGCCGGGGCGGGCGTCGGCGAAGCCGGCGAGGATGCGGGAGGTCTCCTTGAACGAGCAGAGCTTGGCGCCGCGGGTGGGGCTGACCTCGCGGCCGGCCCGGAGGTCGTCGACGAGCTTGCGGGCGCTGTCGGGCGTCTGGTTGTCGAAGAACTCCCAGTTGACCATCACCACGGGGGCGTAGTCGCAGGCCGCGTTGCACTCGATGTGCTCGATGGAGATCGCGCCGTCGGCGGTGGTCTCGTTGTTGTCGACGCCGAGGTGCTGCTTGAGCTCGTCGAAGATCTGGTCGCCGCCGAGGACGGCGCACAGGGTGTTGGTGCAGACGCCCACGTGGTAGTCGCCGGCGGGCCGGCGGCGGTACATCGTGTAGAAGGTGGCGACGGCGGTGACCTCGGCGGTGGTGAGGTCGAGCTGCTCGGCGCAGAAGCGGATGCCGGTCGGGGTGACGCAGCCGTCCTCGGCCTGCACGAGGTGCAGGAGCGGGAGCAGTGCGGAGCGGGCCTGGGGGTAGCGGCCGACGAGTTCGGCGGCGTCGGCGGCGAGGCGCTGGTGCACCTCCGCGGGGTAGGGCTTGGCCGGCAGTGCCGGCAGCCCGAGTTCGACGTTGGTCACCGGTCCACGCCTCCCATCACCGGGTCGATCCCGGCCACTGCGACGATGACGTCGGCGATCTGGCCGCCCTCGCACATCGCCGCCATCGTCTGCAGGTTGGTGAACGAGGGGTCGCGGAAGTGGACCCGGTAGGGCCGGGTGCCTCCGTCGCTGACCACGTGCACCCCGAGTTCGCCCTTGGCCGATTCGACGGCCGCGTAGGCCTGGCCGACGGGCACCCGGAAGCCCTCGGTGACCAGCTTGAAGTGGTGGATCAGGGCCTCCATGGAGGTGCCCATGATCTTCCGGATGTGGTCGAGGGAGTTGCCCATGCCGTCGGGGCCGACGGCGAGCTGGGCGGGCCAGGCGATCTTCTTGTCGCCGACCATGACCGGGCCGGGGGCGAGCCGGTCGAGGCACTGCTCGACGATCCGCAGCGACTCCTTCATCTCCTCCAGCCGGATGATGAAGCGGCCGTAGGAGTCGGCGGTGTCGGCGGTGGCGACCTCGAAGTCGTAGTTCTCGTACCCGCAGTACGGGTCGGACTTGCGGAGGTCGTGCGGCAGGCCGGTGGCGCGCAGGATCGGGCCGGTGGCGCCGAGGGCGAGGCAGCCCGCCAGGTCGAGGTGGCCGACGTCGACCAGCCGGGCCTTGAACACCGGGTTGGTGGTGGCGAGTTTGTCGTACTCGTGCATGCGGGAGCGGAAGAGCTTGACCGCTTCGCGGATCTGGTCGACGGCGCCGGGCGGCAGGTCCTGGGCGAGGCCGCCGGGGCGGATGTACGCGTGGTTCATCCGCAGGCCGGTGACGAGTTCGAAGACGTCGAGGATCAGCTCGCGGTCGCGGAAGCCGTAGATCATCAGGGTGGTGGAGCCGATCTCCATGCCGCCGGTGGCGAGCGCCACGAGATGCGAGGAGATGCGGTTGAGCTCCATCATGAGAACGCGGACGACGCTCGCGCGCTCGGGTACGTCGTCGGTGATGCCGAGGAGCTTCTCGACGGCGAGGCAGTAGGCGGTCTCGTTGAACAGCGGCGTCAGGTAGTCCATGCGGGTCACGAAGGTGGTGCCCTGGACCCAGTTCCGGAACTCCATGTTCTTCTCGATGCCGGTGTGCAGGTAGCCGATGCCGCAGCGGGCCTCGGTGACCGTCTCGCCGTCGATCTCCAGGATGAGCCGGAGCACGCCGTGCGTGGACGGGTGCTGCGGGCCCATGTTGACGATGATCCGCTCGTCGTCGGCGCGGGCGACGGCGTCGACGACCTCGCCCCAGTCGCCGCCGGTGACGGTGAAGACGCGCCCCTCGGTGGTGTCGCGGGCGCCGGCCTCTTCGAAGTGTTGAGTGGTCATCAGCTGTACGACCTCCGCTGGTCGGGCGCCGGGATCTGGGCGCCCTTGTACTCGACGGGGATGCCACCGAGCGGGTAGTCCTTGCGCTGCGGGTGGCCCAGCCAGTCGTCGGGCATCATGATCCGGGTGAGGGCGGGGTGGCCGTCGAAGACGAGGCCGAAGAAGTCGTAGGCCTCGCGCTCGTGCCAGTCGTTGGTGGGGTACACGCTGACGACGGACGGCACGTGCGGGTCGGCGTCCGGCGCGGTGACCTCGATGCGGATCAGCCGGTTGTGGGTGATCGAACGCAGGTGGTAGACGGCGTGCAGTTCGCGGCCGGTGTCGGCCGGGTAGTGGACGCCGCTCACGCCGAGGCACAGCTCGAAGCGGAGCGCGGGGTCGTCGCGCAGGGTGCGGGCGGTCTGCAGGAGGTGCTCGCGGGCGACGGAGAAGGTGAGTTCGCCGCGGTCGACGACGGTCTTCTCGATGACCTCCGCCGGGTCGAGGCCCTGCTCCTCCAGGGCGCCCTCCAGCTCGTCGGCGACCTCGTCGAACCAGCCGCCGTACGGGCGGGTGCTCGCGGGCGGCAGGACGATCGGGCGGGCGAGGCCGCCGAAGCCGGAGGTGTCACCGGTGCCCTGGGCGCCGAACATGCCCTGGCGGCGGCCGACGACCTCGACCGGGATCTCCTTGCGGGTGGCGGGCACGGTCTCGGGGGTGCCGCCGGGCGGGGTGGTGCCGGGCTCGCTCATCGCAGCAGCCCCCGCATCTCGCTGACCGGGGTGGCCTGCAGGGCGAACTCCTCGGCCTGCTCCTCCTCGCGGCGGCGGTTCACGCCGAGCTTCTCGTGCTGGATCTTGTCGTGGAGCTTGATGATCGCGTCCAGCAGCATCTCCGGGCGGGGCGGACAGCCCGGCAGGTAGATGTCGACGGGGACGATGTGGTCGACGCCCTGGACGATCGCGTAGTTGTTGAACATGCCTCCCGAGGAGGCGCAGACGCCCATCGAGATGACCCACTTCGGGTTCGGCATCTGGTCGTAGACCTGCCGCAGCACCGGCGCCATCTTCTGGCTGACGCGTCCGGCGACGATCATCAGGTCGGCCTGCCGCGGCGAGCCGCGGAACACCTCCATGCCGAACCGGGCCAGGTCGTAGCGGCCGGCGCCGGTCGTCATCATCTCGATCGCGCAGCAGGCCAGACCGAAGGTGGCGGGAAAGACCGACGCCTTCCGCACCCACCCAGCGGCGGCCTCCACGCTGGTGAGCAGAAAGCCGCTCGGCAGCTTCTCCTCGATACCCATCAGATCCCTCTCAATGCCCTCAAGTCCGGTGGCTTGTCCGCCCGTTCACAAAGTCAGCGGTCAGTCCCACTCCAGACCGCCGCGACGCCAGACATAGGCGTACGCGACGAAGACGGTGGCGATGAACAGGAGCATCTCGACCAGCCCGAAGATCCCCAGGGCGTCGAAGCTGACCGCCCAGGGGTAGAGGAAGACGATCTCGATGTCGAAGACGATGAAGAGCATCGCCGTCAGGTAGTACTTGATCGGGAACCGACCGCCGCCCACCGGCTGCGGGGTCGGCTCGATACCGCACTCGTACGCCTCCAACTTGGCCCGGTTGTAGCGCTTCGGGCCGGTCAGCGAGGCCATCACGACGGAGCCGACCGCGAACGCCGCCGCGATGGCACCGAGTACGAGGATCGGCGCGTAGGCATTCATAGCCCCCGCTCCCTCCGTCCAGTCGTCCTTGACTGCAGATAGGAACTACCAGGTCACACTGCGGTGAACCCGTGATCCACTTCGTGAGATCACCTCCATGTGAGGCAGTTCACAAAGCCCGGATCGCCCGCATCCTATGCCTGTCGGCTTGTGATCTGCGACACGCGGTTCTGAACGATCTTTGTGATCTGCGCCACCTCGCAAACACCCACCAAGCGGGCTGAGTCGCACCTCAAACACCCATAGGGCACGAATGGTCACAAACAGTCGCATTCACCGGTGAAGCGACTGGTCAGAGCGTTGCGGCTATATCAATCATGCAGCGCCTACCGCAAATTTCTGCATGATCCAGTTGACGTGATATAGCCACTCACCCTCCCGGGGGTGGGGCTGCGGCGCCCGATTGACCTTTCCTTCACAAGCGCACGAAGCGGCCCTCCGACGGGCCCGCGGCAGGGTGATCGTGAAGGGCGAGGAGGGCGACGGCGGCGGCCCGCCGGACGGCCCCCGGGTGATCGGCCGGCCCGTCGGCAACTCGGCGCTGCGGCGGCTCTTCCAGGGGCCCGGAGCGGCGGCCGGGGCCGGGATCCGGGGCCGGAAGCCGGGGGCCAGGAGCCAGGAGCCGGGGCCCCGGCCGCCGGGGAGGGGCACACCGCGGCGGGGCACTCCGCGGGTGCGGGCCCGCCCGCACCGCTCAGCGGGCGTGATCGGCCTGCCGGTCCGCACCGCTGCCGCCCGCCACGGCCTCACGGTGCCGCACGCCGGCCAGGACTTCGTGACGGTGGCCCCGGCCGTCCCCGGCCTCCGGCAGCGCGGCGTCCGTCACCGGCGCGGCACCCGGCGCCGAACGGCGGCCCCACTCGGTGCCCGCCAGCACGCACAGCGCACCGAGCACGCCGGCCACGCCCAGGTGGTCGCCGGCCAGGGCCACCCCGAACACCGCCGCCCACAGCGGCTCGGTGCCCAGCAGCAGGCTCACCCGCGACGGCGACGTCGACCGCACCGCCCACATCTGCACGAAGAACGCGAACAGCGTGCACAGCAGCGACAGATGGAGCAGGTACCCCCACTGCGCCGGGCCGAAGGACGCCGCGACCGCCAGCGGGGACGGCCCCGCGAAGGGCGCGACGGCCGCGAAGACCGCGGTCGCCGTCGCGAGCTGCACCCAGGTCAGCGCCAGCACGTCGGTGCCGGCCACGGCCCGGCTGCGCGCCGTCGCCAGCACGTTCACCGTCCGCACCACGGCCGCGCCCAGCACCAGCAGGTCGCCGGGGCCCGGCGCCTCCAGGCCCCCGCCGCCGGTCAGCAGCGCGACGCCGAGCACCGAGAGCCCTGCCGCGGCGAGGAACACCCGCGACGGCGCGGTGCGCCGCAGCGCGCTCTCCGCGAGCGGCGTGAAGACCATCGTGAGGCTGATGATCAGGCCCGCGTTGGTCGCCGAGGTGTGCACCGCACCGTACGTCTCCAGCAGGAAGATGCCCGCCAGGACGAGCCCCAGCAGCGCCCCGCCGCGCCACTCGCGGGCGCTCAGCCCGCGCAGCGGGCGCCACGCGGCGGCCCCGAGCAGCGGCAGCACCAGGGCGAAGCGCAGCACCAGCACCGCCACCACCGTGCCCGGGTCGGCGACCTGCTTCACGGCGAGGAAGCTCGACCCCCACACCACGGCGACGGCGAGGACGGGCAGGTCGCGGACGGACTGCGGGGTGACACGCATGCGGATCCTCCGGGATGGCGGGGCGGTGGAGTCCCGTACGCCGTCGGACGGATCCGGCGCAGTGCCGGCGGGCCATCCTCGCGCACCGGGCCTAGGCCGATCAATCGGCTTTCCCGGCGCCCCCCGGCACCCCTGCGCCCTCCCCCGCGGCCGTGCGCCTCCCGTACGGTGGGAGCCCCCGCGACCACCGCACCGCACAGGAGCCGCCCGTATGGAGAGCAGCAGCTGGGACAGCATCGACCGGCTGGTCGGCTGGCTGGACGGGGCGAGCGCCCTGCCGCCGGGCGAGGAACGGCTGTTGCGCATCCTCAAGCTCTCCGAGGAGGCCGGCGAGGTCGCCCAGGCGGTGATCGGCGCAACCGGACAGAACCCGCGCAAGGGGGTCACCAACGGCTGGGACGACGTCGAGAAGGAACTGTGCGACGTCGTGGTGTCCGCCCTGGTGGCGCTGCGCACCCTCACCCCCGACGCGGCCGGGGTCTTCGCCCGGCGGCTCACCGCCATCGAGGAGCGGTCGCTGGCCGCCCACCGGGAGCCGTGACGACACCGTGCTGCTGACCGTCGCCCCCACGCCCCGGCTGGAACTGCCGCCCCTGGGGCCCGCGCACGCCGAGGAGATGGCCGCCGTGCTGGCCGATCCGGCGCTGTACGCGTTCACCGGCGGCACGCCGTACGGCGTCGAGGAGCTCCGCGCCCGGTACGCGCGGCTCGCCGCGGGCTCCCCCGACCCGGCCGTCGGCTGGGTCAACCGCGTGCTGCGGCTGCGCGCCGACGGGCGGCTCGCCGGGTACGTCCAGGCCACCGTCACCGACGGCGGGCGCACCGCGGAGGTGGCGTGGGTGGTGGGCACGCCCTGGCAGGGCCGCGGGCTCGCCGCCGAGGCGGCGACGGCACTCGTCGGCGCCCTCGCGGACGCCGGTGCGGAGCTCGTGGTCGCGCACGTCCACCCGGAGCACCGGGCCTCGGAGCGGGTGGCCGCCGCGGCGGGCCTGCACCCGACGGACCGCGTGCACGACGGGGAGCGCCGCTGGGAGGCCCCGCTCAGCGCCCGCTGAGGCGGAACGACGTGCTGCCGAAGCCGACCTGGTCGCCGGGCCCCACCCGGACGGGCCCGGTCACCCGGCGCCCGTTGACGTACGTGCCGTTGGCCGAGCCCAGGTCGTGCAGCTCCCAGGCGCCGTCCCGGTGGCGGAGTTCGGCGTGCACGCGGGAGACGGTGGAGTCGGACAGCCGCAGCCCGCAGCCGTGGTTGCGGCCGATCCGGAGCGGGGCGGGGCCGGGCTGCGGCAGGCCGAGTTCGGGCAGCTGCTGGTTCTGCCAGGTGCGCCGCAGCCGGACGTTGAACGCCGAGACGCCGCCGACGGCGCGCAGCAGCAGCCGGCCGAGCGGTCCGCCGGTCGGCAGGCCGGTCAGGGCGTCCTGGATCTCCGCGCGGGTGCGGGCGACGAGCACGAGCTCCATCCGCCGCATGAACGTGTCGTGGGAGAGGCGCCCGGTGCCGACACCGTCGCGGAGCGCTCCGAGCGCCCGCTCGCGGTCGGCCTCGGACGGCCTGGCCACCTCTGTGCCGAACTCTGCTGACGCCATGGGGCGATTGTCGGGCGCATCCGTCGGCGCTGTCCAGCGGCCCTCCCGGTGGAGTTCCGGGGGGCCGTGGGGCGGCGGGCGGGGACGGGCCGTCAGGCGTTCGGCGCGACCTTGGCCAGGCCGTTGATGATGCGGTCCATCGCGTCGCCGCCCTGGGGGTCGGTCAGGTTGGCGAGCAGCTTGAGGACGAACTTCATCAGCACCGGGTGGGTGAGGCCGCGTTCGGCGGCCATCTGCATGATCTTCGGGTTGCCGAGCAGCTTCACGAAGCCGCGCCCGAGCGTGTAGTAGCCGCCGTAGACGTCCTTGAGGATCTGCGGGTAGCGGTGCAGGGCGCGCTCGCGGCCGTGGTCGGTGATGCGGGCGAGGGCCTGGACGACGACGCCGGCGGCGATCTGGCCGGACTCCATGGCGTAGGCGATGCCCTCGCCGTTGAACGGGTTGACCATGCCGCCCGCGTCGCCGACGAGCAGCAGGCCGCGGGTGTAGTGCGGCTGGCGGTTGAACGCCATCGGGAGGGCGGCGCCGCGGATCGGGTCGGTCATGTTCTCCGGCGTGTAGCCCCACTCCTCGGGCATGGAGGCGCACCAGCTCTTCAGCACCTCGCGCCAGTTGAGGTCGCCGAAGGCGGGCGAGGAGTCGAGGATGCCGAGGCCGACGTTGGAGGTGCCGTCGCCCATGCCGAAGATCCAGCCGTAGCCGGGCAGGAGCTTCCGCTCGCCGCCGCGGGTGTCCCACAGCTCCAGCCAGGATTCGAGGTAGTCGTCGTCGTGGCGGGGCGAGGTGAAGTACGTGCGGTAGGCGACGCCCATCGGGCGGTCCTCCCTGCGGTGCAGGCCCATGGCGACGGAGAGCCGGGTGGAGTTGCCGTCGGCGGCGACGACCAGCGGCGCGCGGAACTCGACGGCGCGCTTCTCCTCGCCGAGCTTCGCGGTGACGCCGGTGATCCGGCCGGTGCGCTCGTCGAGCACGGGCCCGCTGACGTTGCAGGCCTCGTACAGCCGGGCGCCGGCCTTGACGGCCTGACGGGCGAGCAGTTCGTCGAAGTCGGCGCGCTTGCGGACGAGGCCGTAGTCGGGGAACGACGACAGCTCGGGCCAGTCGAGCTCCAGGCGGACGCCGCCGCCGATGATCCGCAGGCCCTTGTTGTGGAGCCAGCCGTTGTCGGTGGAGACGTCGATGCCCATGTCGACGAGCTGCTTGGTGGCGCGCGGCGTGAGGCCGTCGCCGCAGATCTTCTCCCGCGGGAACTCGGTCTTCTCCAGCAGCAGCACGTCCAGCCCGGCCTGCGCCAGGTAGTACGCCGTGGTGGAGCCCGCGGGGCCGGCGCCGACGACGATGACGTCAGCGGTGCTCTCGACGGTGCCGCTCAGGTCGGCTGCGGTCTCGGACACGGGGCACACTCCTGCACTGCGGACGGCTGGGCGTGGACGAGTCTAGCCAGCGCTCACGTGCCGGAGGAGCACCCGGGGAGGGTGCCGCCGGGTGCGGCCGGACGCCCGGCTACGCCTTGAAGCCCCGGTGCAGCGCGACGATGCCGCCGGTGAGGTTGCGCCAGGCCACCTTCGTCCAGCCGGCCTGCTGCAGCTTCGTCGCGAGCTCGGGCTGGTCGGGCCAGGAGCGGATCGACTCGGCGAGGTAGACGTAGGCGTCCGGGTTGCTGCTGACCGCGGAGGCGACCGGCGGCAGGGCGCGCATCAGGTACTCGGTGTAGACCGTGCGGAACGGCGTCCAGGTGGGGGTGGAGAACTCGCAGATGACGATCTTGCCGCCGGGCCTGGTCACCCGCTGCATCTCGGCGAGGGCCGCGTCGGTGTCCTGCACGTTGCGCAGCGCGAAGGAGATGGTGACGGCGTCGAAGGTGCCGTCGGCGAACGGCAGGCGGGTGGCGTCGCCGGCGGTGAGCGCCAGCTCGGGGTGGCGGCGCTTGCCCTCGGCGAGCATGCCGATGGAGAAGTCGCAGGGCACGACCTTGGCCCCGGCCTCCGCGAACGGCAGCGAGGAGGTGCCGGTGCCGGCCCCCAGGTCGAGGATCAGCTGGCCCGGCTCGGCGCCGACCGCGTCGGCCACCGCCCGCCGCCAGGCGCGTGCCTGGCCGAGGGAGAGCACGTCGTTGGTGCGGTCGTACTTCTCCGCGACGTCGTCGAACATGGCGGCGACTTCGTGGGGCTGCTTGTCGAGAGAGGCTCGGGTCACGCCCCCATTGTTCACCCTGGGTGCGACGGCGTGGGAGACGGGTGCGTTTCGGGACGCGGCGTGCCGCCGCCGCGCGCTTCCTTCGCGGCGGAACGGTGTCAGCGCAGGGCCCGCCGGCCGCCCTTGCGGCGGCGCCGGGAGCGCTTGCCGTGGGTGAGCGCGGGCATGCCCTCGGCGGCCAGCACCATCGTCGTGCGCACCCGGGTGCGGCCGGTGCCCGCGGGGTGGCTGCGGCGGTGGCGGACGATGCGGGCCAGGCAGAGCACGAGGCAGAGCAGGGCGACGGGCACGCTGATCCGGGCCAGGGTGATGCCGACGGGCTGCGGGTAGCGCTTGCCGCAGACCCGGACGGCGCCCGGGTCGTCGGCGGCGTGCTCCAGGCAGACGGGGTCGCCGACCGCGGCGCCGTGCGGCAGCCAGAGGTCGACGGCGGTGAGCCGGCGGCCCTCCGCGGTGTAGCCGACCTGGCTGTAGCTGCCGCTGCCGCCGGGGAGCTGGGTGACGGTGCCCTCGACGCGGACGGGGTTGGCGGTGATCCGGTCGGCCTGGTCGGCCTGGCGCCAGCCGAGCAGGCACATGCCGAGGGCCAGCACGGCACTGAGCACCGCCGCGAGGTACCAGCCTCGGCCCAGCCGCTTGGCGGGCGGGAGGGGAGCGGTGGCGGGTGGCATCGTTCCTGTCCTGGCTGCCGGACACGGGCCCCGGTGTGGGCCCGGTGGTGAGGGGGCCGCTCGGACTCGCGTCTGAGTGACTGTCCGGGATCGTAGCCGCTGGCGGTGCCTCAGGTCACGGCGGGAGGTGAGGGGTTTGTGCGGGCGTGCGCGGCGCCACGTGCCCGGCGGTGCCGGGGCGGGGTCAGCGGCGCCGGTACTGCAGCCGCCCGGCGAGGACGGTCGCCAGGCAGCAGGAGGCGCCGGACGCCTCCAGGGCGGCCGCCGAGGCGGCGGCGAAGACGGCCAGGTCGGCGGGGCCGCCGACGGTCAGCGGGCGGTGCACGGCGGCGGCGAGGGTGCGGCCGGCGAGCGGGTCGAGCCCGCCCTCGGCGCCGTCGCCGGGCAGCACGGAGAGCCCGGAGCGGGTGACGGCGGTCCGCACCGCGGGGTGGGTGAACGGCCCGGCGACGGCGGTCGTGCCGTGTGCGAGCATGCGCTGGAGTCCGCGCCGGGCGGAGCCGCCCCGCCGGTCGTCCGGTACGTCCAGGGCGAGCGGTGCCTCGCCGAGGCCGTCCCGCGGGTCGGGGTGGTAGCGGTGTTCGAGCAGCCACCCGGCGGCGGGGTTGAGCAGGCCGGGGGTGAGGACGCCCGGCCACTCCCGGACGCGGGCGCCGCTGTCGGCGAGCCCGGGGTACGGGCCCAGCGCGGCCACCCGGCCGCCGTCGACGAGCACCGCGCCGTCGGGCACCGGCGGGACGTCCGGGTCGGCCGGGTCCGCGAGCAGCAGGGCGGCGCGGTGCAGCGTCAGCATCGGGTCGCCGGATCAGGTCGCCGAGAGGATCTTCAGCTCCGGGTGCGCGGTGCCGCCCTCGATGGCGGTGGAGGCGATGTGCGAGGCGACGCGCGGGTCGACCGGGTCGTTCGCCGGGTCGTCGAGGACGCGCAGGTGCTCGTAGGTGGTGGCGCGCTGTGCGGGGGTGCGGCCGGCCGCGCGGATCAGGTGGATCAGCTCGGTGAGGTTGGAGCGGTGCTTGGCCCCGGCGGCGGAGACGACGTTCTCCTCCAGCATGACCGAGCCGAGGTCGTCGGCGCCGTAGTGCAGGGAGAGCTGGCCGGCCTCCTTGCCGGTGGTCAGCCAGGAGCCCTGGATGTGGGCGACGTTGTCGAGGAAGAGCCGCGCGACGGCGATCATGCGCAGGTACTCGAAGACGGTGGCCTGGGTGGAGCCCTTGAGGTGGTTGTTCTGCGGCTGGTACGTGTACGGGATGAACGCGCGGAAGCCGCCGGTGCGGTCCTGCACGTCGCGGATCATCCGGAGGTGCTCGATCCGCTCGGCGTTGGTCTCGCCGGTGCCCATGAGCATGGTGGAGGTGGACTCCACGCCGAGGCCGTGCGCGGCCTCCATGATCTCCAGCCAGCGCTCGCCCGACTCCTTGAGCGGGGCGATGGCCTTGCGGGGCCGCTCCGGCAGGAGTTCGGCGCCGGCGCCGGCGAAGGAGTCCAGGCCGGCCGCGTGGATGCGGGAGATGGCCTCCTCGATCGTCACGCCGGAGATCCGCGCCATGTGCTCGACCTCGGAGGCGCCCAGCGAGTGGATCACCAGCTGCGGGAACTCCGCCTTGATCGCGGAGAACGCCCGCTCGTAGTACTCGACGCCGTAGTCGGGGTGGTGCCCGCCCTGGAACATGATCTGGGTGCCGCCCAGTTCGACGGTCTCCGCGCAGCGGCGCAGGATCTCGTCGAGGTCGCGCGACCAGCCCTTGTCGCTCTTCGGGGCCACGTAGAACGCGCAGAACTTGCACGCCGTCACGCAGACGTTCGTGTAGTTGATGTTCCGCTCGATGATGTACGTCGCGATGTGCTCGACGCCCGCGTAGCGGCGGCGGCGCACCGCGTCGGCGGCGGAGCCCAGCGCGTGCAGCGGCGCGGAGCGGTACAGCTCCAGCGCCTCCTCGGGGGTGATCCGGCCGCCGGCGGCCGCACGGTCGAGGACGGCCTGCAGGTCGGCGGCGGGGGCATCCTGGGCCGAGGCGGGGGTGGGGGCGCCCCCGGCCGAAGGCTGGGGAAGGGTCTGCTCGGACACCTGGCGGGCCTTCTTTCTGTCCAACGTCGGGTCGCCTCGGCCGGAGCCGGGACGTCCGGCCGGTATGACCGAACCAGCCTACGCCAGCCGGTTTCCGCGGCCGGTCACCCCTGCCTGGCGAGGTCGCCGGACGGGTCGGAGCCCAGCGGCGCCTCGCTGACCTGCAGGTGCAGCGTGCGCGACGACGCCAGCCGGTAGGCCTGCTTCTCGGGAACCCCGGTGCAGCCGGGGTCGGTGCCCACGGCCTTCTCCTGCAGTTCGATGCTCTCCGGTCCGACCGAGAGCAGCGTCAGCTCGCCGCGGCACACGGTGCCGTCGGTGGCGGAGGTGTTGGAGGTCGTGCCGACCTTCTGGCCGACCCGTCCGGCTGTGAACTCCACCTCGAAGGTGCTGGGCAGCGGGATGATCCGGGTGGTGATGGTGCCCCGCCAGGTGCCGAGGTACGCCGCCGGGAGGGCGTCGCCACCGCCGGACGGGCCCGGGGAGCCCGCGCCGCTGCCGGACGGACCGGCGGACGGCGAGGCCGGGCCCGAGGTGCCGGGCACGGCCGGGGAGGACGCGCCGGGGCTCGCGCCGTCCTGGCTCCGGGCGCCACCGTCGCGGTCCCAGGGGGACGTCCACCACAGCACGGTGCCCGTCGCCAGGACGGCGGCGGCGAGGACGGCGGCGAGGACGCCCCGGCGGGCGCGGGCGGGCCCGCCGGTCGGCGAGGACGGAGCGGTAGGGGCGGACGGAGTGACGTAGGCGGGCGGAGCGGTGTGGGCGGGGGGTGCGGCGTAGGCGGGCGGGGCGGGCGGGGGTGCCGGCTGTGCGACCTCGGTGGGTGAGCGGTCCCACTGCTGCGGCGCACCGGCGGGCGGGCCGTACGGTGCGGCGCCGTGCGCCTCCAGGTCCAGGAGCTCCACGGCGCTGCGCGCCACCGCCGCGGAGACGGCCGGCGGCAGCCACTCCCCCGTGGCGGGCGGCACGGCGCCGGGCGCCAGCAGCGCCCGCAGCTCGGCCGGGCCGGGCCGGGCCGCCGGGTCCTTGGCCAGGCAGGCCGCGACAACGCCGCGCAGCGGGCCGGACAGTCCGGCGAGGTCGGGCTCCTCGTGGAGCACCCGGTAGAGCAGCACGGCGGCGCTGACGCCCTCGCCGAAGGGGGCGGTGCCGGTGGCGGCGAAGGCCAGCACCGCGCCGAGCGAGAAGACGTCGCCGGCCGGGCCCGCCTGCTCGCCGGCGGCCTGCTCGGGCGAGAGGTAGCCGGGCGAGCCGACCACGTAGCCGGAGCGGGTGAGCGCGGTGGCGGCGTCGAGGGCGCGGGCGATGCCGAAGTCGATGAGGCGCGGCCCGTCGAGGGCCAGCAGCACGTTCGACGGCTTGACGTCGCGGTGCACCAGGCCGAGGCCGTGCACCTGCTGGAGCGCCTCGGCGAGGGCCGCGCCGAGCGTGTGCACGACCGGGACGGGCAGCGGGCCGTGGCGGCGGACGGCGGCGTCGAGGGAGGGCCCGGCGACGTAGCCGGAGGCCACCCAGGGCTGTTCGCCCTCGGTGTCGGCGTCGAGCACGGGGGCGGTCCAGCGTCCGCCGACCAGCCGGGCGGCGGCCACCTCCTGGCGGAACCTCGCCCGGAACTCGTGGTCGTCGGCGAGTTCGCCGCGGACGACCTTCACGGCGACCGTCCGGCCGCCTGCGGTGCGCCCGAGGTAGACGCGTCCCATGCCGCCCGCGCCGAGCCTGCGCAGCAGCAGGTAGGCGCCGATCCGTGCCGGATCCGACCCGCCCAGTGGTTCCATCGCCCCGCCTCCCGCACCGGGGCCCGGCTCCGCGCCCCCGCGCGGGACAGTACTACCCGTCGGCGACGCCCGGGTGGTGATGCCGCGGCGCGGTGCGTCGGCGCGCGGGCGCACCACGGACGGCGGACGGCCCGGCAGCCGGAGCGGCGGACGGCCGACGGCGGGTCAGCCCGAGCGGCGGACGGCCGACGGCGGGTCAGCCGACGACGGGCACCGGCTCCAGGAGGCGGACGGAGACGTCCGGGGCGAAGCCGGTGTCGTGGGCGACGCGGCGGGCGAACTCCGCGATGCCGGCGAGCTGGCGCGTGCCGAGCGAGTAGTCGAGCGCCTCGGTGAAGTAGCGCTCCAGCAGCGGCGCGTCGAAGGACTCCCAGCGGGCGGCCTGTTCGGCGACCTTCGCGGCCTCGTCGATGGAGAGGTCGCGGGACTCCAGGAAGGCGCGGTGCACGGCGGCGACCGTCTCCGGGTGCTGTGCGGCGTAGTCGCGGCGGGCGGCCCAGACGGCGAAGACGAAGGGGAGGCCCGTCCATTCCTTCCACAGCGCGCCGAGGTCGTGCACGTCGAGGCCCTGGTCGGGGGCCTGTTCGAGGGAGGCGCGCAGGGCGGGATCCCCGATGAGCACGGCGGCGTCGGCGTGCTCCAGCATCGCGTCGAGGTCGGGCGGACAGGAGAAGTACTCCGGCCGGACGCCTTCGCGCTCCTCCAGGAGGAGGCGGGCGAGGCGGACGGAGGTGCGGCTGGTGGAGCCGAGCGCCACGGGCCGGCCGTCGAGTTCGGCGAGCGGCACCTTGCTGACGATGACGCAGGACATCACCGGGCCGTCGCTGCCGACCGCGATGTCGGGGAGCAGGACGAGCTCGTCGGCGTGCCGCAGGTACTCGACGCAGGTGATCGGGCCGATGTCGAGCAGGCCGGCGACCAACTGGTCGCTGAGCTTCTCCGGGGTGTCCTTGGTGAGGTCGAGGTCGAGGAGGTTGCCGGTCCGGGCAAGGCCCCAGTAGAGGGGCAGACAGTTGAGGAACTGAATATGTCCGACCCGGGGCTTCACTGCCACCGAGCTGCTCGCATCCCGACCCGCCACCGCGTGCTCCCTCTGCCGTTCGTACTCTCCCCGGCAGCGTATGCCTGCCTCAGCGGGGTGCCGACACCAGGCGTGCGACACACCGGTGCGGCCCTCCGGTCACCCCTGGTCGGGGCCGCCCCCGCGTGCTACCGTCTCCCTCAGTTGCAGTTTGATTCCCCTTGCAGTACTTGAAGCCTGCGGAGCATGTAACCGCGGGCTTTTTGTAGTTTTTCAGCAGTTACAGCATCAATTGAGCATTGATTGAGCACTGTGCGAAAAACTCCGGGCCCGGACCGGAGGCAGGGCGATCAGCGCAGCGGACCGGCGGTCACGCGGTGTGGCCTCCAATACGTCCCTCGCAAGGAGAACGGCATGGCTCAGGGAACCGTCAAGTGGTTCAACGCTGAGAAGGGCTTCGGCTTCATCGCCCAGGAGGGTGGCGGCCCCGACGTCTTCGTCCACTACTCCGCCATCAACGCGAACGGCTTCCGCTCGCTGGAGGAGAACCAGGCGGTCACCTTCGACGTCACGCAGGGCCCGAAGGGTCCGCAGGCGGAGAACGTCACCGCTGTCTGACCATCCTCTGATGATCTGATCGCTCGGGACCCCTTCGGGTCCGCCGGCGGCCACCCGGCCGCCACCAGAGCACGACGAGCAGTACCAAGGGGGCTCGCCACTGTCGTGGCGGGCCCCCTGCCTGTGCCCACCGCTCCCGGCCGGTCGGTACACGACCGGACGGTCGCCGGGAGTGACGGTCGACCCGTTGTCGATTCGTGACCGGATGATTCGCCCCCGATACGAAACTGCCGGGCCCGCCCGAGCGTCTAACGGGGGGAAGTCGGCGAAGGAGTGGGCAGTGAAGCGGGCGGCAGGCAGGGTTGTGGCAGCGGCGGTGCTCGGCGGGGCGCTCGCCCTGACCACCGCGTGCAGCGGTGGTGGCGGTGGTGGCTCGTCCACGGACGGGCCGAAGAAGGCGGAGCAGAAGAAGTCCGCCGCCGTGGTGAGCGTCGAGCCGGCCAACGGCGCCACGCAGGTCAAGCCGAAGGGTGTGCTCAAGGTCGCCGTGGCGAACGGCAAGCTCACCACCGTGACGGTGACCGGCAAGGACGGCAAGGCCGTGCCCGGCACGATCTCCGCCGACGGCCTCGGCTGGGCGCCCTCGGAGAACCTCTCGGTCTCCACCGAGTACAAGGTCACCGCACAGGCCGCGGACGCCGCGGGCCTGGCCACGACCACCGAGAGCACCTTCACCACGCTCACGCCCGCCAAGGGCGCCAGCCCGTACGACAACGTCGCCGACGGCCAGACGTACGGCGTCGGCATGATCGTCTCGCTGAACTTCAAGAAGTCCGTCACGGACAAGGCCTCGGTCGAGAAGGCCGTCACGTTCGAGACGTCCGACGGATCCGTCGTGAAGCCGCACTGGTTCAACGCCACCAGGGTCGACTTCCGGCCGGAGAAGTTCTGGACGCCGAACACCAAGGTGACCGTGCACTACCGGCTGAAGAGCGTCGAGACCTCCCCCGGCGTCTACGGCGAGGTCGACAGCGACCAGACCTTCACCGTCGGGCGCTCCCGCATCGCGGTCGCGGACGCGAAGAGCCACCAGATGGTGGTGAAGGAGGACGGCAAGCCCGACGCGACGATCCCGATCAGCGCCGGGGCCACCTCGCCCGCCTCGCAGAACACCTTCAACGGCACGATGGTGATCATGGCGAAGGAGGGGACGACCGTCATGGACTCCTCCACCGTGGTCAACCACGAGGGCCCGGACTACAAGGTCGAGATGCCGCACGCCCTGCGTCTCACCCCCACCGGCACCTACGTGCACGGCAAGTACGCCCCGGGTGTCTTCGGCCACACCAACACCAGCCACGGCTGCATCGGCCTGGAGGACACCTCCGCGAAGGACGGCTCCCCGGGCTCGTCGGCCGGCCGCTTCTACGACTCCGCGATGGTCGGCGACGTGGTGACCGTCCAGAACTCGGTCGGCCAGCAGGTCCGCCCGGACAACGGCATGAGCGGCTGGAACGTCGCCTGGGACAAGTGGTGACCCGCTAGGCCCTGACGGGTACGGCGTCGGGGCGGTCACCCGGGAGCACCTCCCGGGCGACCGCCCCGACGCTTTTCCGCACCGCACCGCACCTCGACCCACCCGGCGCGAGGCACGGCGCGGAGACCGGTGGGCGACCGCCGTCGCACGGGCGGCGCCCCCCGGGCGTCATGGCGAGGACGTCACCGCACGGACGTCACCGCACGGACGTCACCACGCCGACGGGGCCGGCGGCACGACGACCGGCGGGCGGTCGTCGCAGGTGATGGTGTTGGGCAGCTCCCACGAGGCCAGCCAGGGGCCGGTGGTGCCGCCGCCGTCGTTGCCGCCGAGGTCGGTCAGGGAGAACTCCGAGCCGGCCGGGGTGAAGTGGAAGGTGCCGCAGTTGTTGACGCCGACGGCGCCGACGTTGCGGGCGTCCACGTTCTCGAAGGTCGCGGAGCCCGCGACGCGGGCGCTGAGCACCGAGGTACCGGTGCCGTCGACCTTGATGTCCTTGAAGTGGAGGTCGGTGACGGAGTAGAGGTCCTTCACCGGCCAGTCCGCGACCAGCATCATCGCGTTGTAGGTGCTGTCGAGGAAGGTGTCGCCCGTCACCCGGATGTCGGCGTCGATGTTCTTCTCCAGCGCGTAGAACCAGATCGCGCCGAGGCCGATGTTCCAGTTGAGCTCGTACGTGCCGGCCCGGACGGTGGTGTTGTCCGTGATCCACAGGTGGCCGGTGAACGGCTCGGCGCCGAAGCGGGATCCGACGTGGATCGCGCTGCCCTCGCGGACCGGGTCGGCGATCAGGTTGTTCGAGACCGTGTTGTCGGTGCCGCCGTAGATCGCGATGCCGTTCGCCAGCACCGGCGACTGCACGGTGTTGTGGTCGAAGGTGTTGCGGGCGTCCTGGGTCTTCTCGGCCCACATCGCGAGGCCGTCGTCGCCCGAGTTGCGGACGAGGTTGTTCCGGACGACCGAGTCGGTCACGCCGGTGTGGAAGTTCAGGCCGTCCGCGATCTGGTCGGTGATGACGTTGTTCGTCGCGGTGAAGTTCTTCATCGGGCCGTCGAACCACATGCCCACCTTGGTGTGGTGGATGTAGAGGCCGTCGACGGACGAGTCGCTGAGCGAGCCGCCGATGCCGTTCACCTGGTCGGTGTCGATGCGCTCGCGGACGTCGCCCTCGATCGCGAAACCGGAGAGGTGGACGTTGCGGCTGCCACCCTCGGCGGCGGTCTTCCCGTAGAAGCCGACGCCGGTGTGCACCGAGCCGTCCGCCGCCGGGGTGGCGAGCGTGACCTGGTGGCCCTTGACGACGGTGTACCAGCTGCCCGCGCCCTCGATCGTCACGTCGTCGACGACGATGTGACGGTTCACCTGGTACGTGCCCGGCGGGATGTACACCTTGAGGTGGGCGCGCTTCGCGAAGGCCACGGCCTTGTCGAAGGCGTCCGCGGAGTCCCGCTTGCCGAACGGGTCGGCGCCGAACGCCAGCACGTTCGCGGCGGCCAGCTCGACGTGCGGCGCACCGACGAGCTGCGAGTCGAGCAGGTCGACGGCCGTCCACGCGGCGGCGGAGCCGGCCGGCACCGAGAGGCGGACCTTGTCGCCGGCCTTGTACGTCCGGCCGAGCAGCAGGCGCTGCTCGTCGTAGAAGTGGTTCTGCCGGAACGGCTTGGTGATCTGCGGGGTGGGGGTGGTCGCGCTCGGCACGCAGCCGCACTCGGTGATCCACCAGTCGGAGTGCAGCAGGTCGGCGCCGGGGTCGTTGGTGAACGGGTACTGGTTGTACAGCCAGGAGTACTGCGAGGTCAGCGTCATGGTGCTGCGGTTCTTGCCGTTCACCGTGACGTCGAGCGGCGCGGTGATGCCGCCGCCGTTCGGCGCGTCCGGGATGCTGTACCGCACGGTGATCGCGTTGGCCGCGGCCGGCAGGGTGAACTCGACGTACTGGCCGGGGGCCAGCTTGACCGCGGACCGGCCGGAGGCCTCCGCGGGCAGCGTGTAGGCGGTGCGGTCGGGAGCGAGGACGGTGCCGTTCGTCGCGGCGTTCTCCGCTTCCTGCTCGGCGATGCCGAGCTCGGCGCCGCGGCCCGCGACGAGCGAGGGGGCGAGGCCGGCGCGCGTCACCACGGCGGCGGAGGCGCCGGCCGGGGAGGTGCCGGCGAAGGCCGTGCCGGTGAGACCGGCGGCAGCGGTCACCGCGGCGAGCGCCGTCGCCGCGCCGCGCAGAGGCAGACCCGACCGTCTCGCTGCAGCTCCTGTGATGCTCCGTGACATCGGATGCTCGTTTCTCTCAAGGTGGCACTGAGGACGCCTCGCGGCGGAGCGGACGCCGGGGAGTCACGTGACAGTAGGACGCACGGAGCCCGCCCCACAAGGCTTGTGCAAGATATTTTCGCGACTTTGCTCAGTAGATCCGGCCATCAAGTCGATTCTTGCGCCCGCCTGTTCGCCCGGCCCACCGGCCCCGGACATGCCGCAGCCCCTCCCCCGGACACCGGGGAAGGGGCTGCGGAACGGACCGTGCGTCAGGCCGCGGCACCCACCGGCCCGGCGGCCGGGGTGTCGGCGTCGGCCGGCCCGGCGAGCAGGTCACCGGTAGGCGCGTTGTACGCGACGAGGTCGAGCGTCTTCTCGCGGGCCGCGACGATCACCGGCACGACGACCTGCCCGGCGACGTTGGTGGCGGTGCGCACCATGTCGAGGATCGGGTCGATCGCGAGCAGCAGGCCCACGCCCTCCAGCGGCAGGCCGACGGTGGAGAGGGTGAGGGTCAGCATGACGATCGCGCCGGTGAGGCCGGCGGTGGCCGCCGAACCGATCACGGAGACGAAGGCGATCAGCAGGTAGTCGCCGATGCCGAGGTCGACGCCGTACACCTGGGCGACAAAGATCGCGGCGAGCGCGGGGTAGATCGCGGCGCAGCCGTCCATCTTGGTGGTCGCCCCGAACGGGACGGCGAAGTCGGCGTACTCGCGGGGGACGCCGAGGCGGCCGGTGACGCGGCGGGTGACGGGGAGGGTGCCGACGGAGGAGCGGGAGACGAAGGCCAGCTGGATCGCGGGCCAGGCGCCGCGGAAGAAGTGGAGCGGGTTGAGGCCGGCGGCGAAGCGCAGGAGCAGCGAGTAGACGCCGAACAGCACGATCGCGCAGCCGATGTAGACGTCGGCGGTGAGGGTGGCGAACGGCTTGAGGAGGTCCCAGCCGTAGACGGCGACGGACTTGCCGATCAGGCCGAGGGTGCCGAGCGGGGCGAGCCGGATGACCCACCAGAGGGCCGTCTGCGTGAGGTCGAGGACGGACTCGGCGAGGCGGCGGACGGGGGCGGCCTTCTCGCCGGTCTTCAGGACGGCGGCGCCGGCGACGATGCCGAGGAAGACGATCTGGAGGACGTTGACCTCGACGAACGCGGTGGCGATGTTGGTCGGGACGATGCCGGTGAGGAAGTCGACCCAGCTGCCGGCCTTCTCGGGGGCCTCCAGGCCCTGGGTGGAGAGGCCCGCGCCCTTGCCGGGGTCGGTGAGCAGGCCGAGGACGAGGCCGACGGCGACGGCGATCAGCGAGGTGATGAGGAACCAGAGCAGGGTGCGGGCGGCCAGGCGGGCGGCGTTGGTGACGTTCCGCAGGTTGGCGACGCTGACGAGGATCGCGGTGAAGACGAGGGGCGGCACGGCCAGCTTGAGGAGCTGGACGAAGGTCTTGCCGACGGTCTCCAGGGTGGTGGCGAGCCAGGCGACGTCGTAGGTGCGGGCGATGCCGCCGAGGATCAGGCCGAGGGCCAGGCCGCCGACGATCTGGGCCCAGAACGGGGTGCGGCGGATCGTGGCGAGGAGGCCGGGGGTGGGCTCGGCACTGGGCGCGGTGGGCGCGGTGGGCATGGTGGTGCTCCGGGTGTGGCAGGCGGGTGGCAGGCAGGTGGTGGGGAGAGCGGCGGGCCGGGACGGCGGGCGGGGCGGCACGCGCGGGCCGGGCGCGCCGTGGGGCGCGCTGCGGGGCCGGGCTCAGGAGTGGCGTGCCGCCCGGGGACAGCCGCAGACGCGGCAGGCGCGGCGGCCCGGGAGCGGGCGGGCGGCGGCCCGCGGCAGGCGCGGGCGGCAGGGGGCGAGCGGGGTGCTCGTCCCGTGCTGGTGCGCGGCGCCTGGCGTGGTCATGGGCTGGAGATTAGCAGTAAACATTTGAGATGTTCAAAGTTGTTGTTTGAATTGCGGGCACGAACCAGCCGCCCCCGGAGCGGGAGCCGTTTGACGGGCAGGCTGGTTATACGTATAACTCCCACCATGGGCTATCTCGCGCTGCTCCGCGCCCCGCACGTCACCCGGCTGCTCCTCGGCACCCTGCTCGGCAGGCTGCCCGCCGGCATGACCGGCCTGGTGATCGCGCTCGCGCTGCGCGAGGCCGGCGCGCCGTACAGCCGGATCGGCGTCGCCACCGCCGCGTACGCGATCGCCGCGGCGGTGGGCGGGCCCGTGCTCGGGCGCCTCGTCGACCGCACCGGCCAGCCGCGGGTGCTGCTCGTCACCGCCGCCGTCGCCGGCCTCGGCTACGCCCTGCTGGCCCTCGCCCCCGGCTCGGCCCTGGCCGCGCCGGTCGGTGCCGCCCTGGCCGGTCTCGCGATGCCCCCGCTGGAGCCGTGCCTGCGGGCGCTCTGGCCGTCCGTGGTCCGCGACGAACAGCTCGACACCGCCTACGCCTTCGACTCCGCCTCGCAGCAGGTCCTGTACGTCGCCGGGCCGCTGGCGGTGGCGGGCATCGCGGCCGGCCCCGGCCCGGCCGCCGCCCTGTGGACGGCGGCCGGGCTCGGTCTGCTCGGCTCGCTCGTGGTCGCGACGGCCGCCCCGGCCCGGGCCTGGCGGGCGCCCGCGCGGGGCGCGTCGTCCGGGCTGCTCGGCCCGCTCCGCTCCCGCGGCCTGGTGCTGCTGCTGGTCGGTCTGGCCGGGGCCGGCTGGACGGTCGGCGCACAGAGCGTGCTCTTCATCGCCTACGCCGAGCGGCACCCGGGCGCCCTGCCCGGCGGCGCCGGCCTGATGCTCGCACTGGCGGCGCTCGGCGGGCTCGTCGGCGCGCTCGGCTACGGCGCGGTGCGCTGGCGCAGCGGCACGGCGACCCGCACCTGGGTGATCGCCCTGCTGATGGCCGTCTCCTACCTGCCGCTGCTGTGGCTGCCGGGCCCGTACGCGATGGCGGGGCTGTCGCTGCTGTCGGGCATCGGGCTGGCTCCGCTGCTGGCGGCGGCGTTCGTGCTGATCGCGGAGCTCGCGCCGGCGGGCACCGTGACGGAGGCGTTCGCCTGGCTGGTCACGCTGTTCGCGACGGGCAACGCGGCCGGGTACGCGGTGTCCGGGCTCCTGGTGGAGGGGTCGCTGTTCGCGGTCGCGGTCTGTGCGGCGGCGGGGATCGGCGTGGGCGGGCTGCTGCTGTTCGCCTGCCGCGGGTGGTTCCGGACGGCCGTACGTCCTGCCGTCGCGGGGCTCGCCGCGGCGGCCTGACCGCCGGGGCCGGGCCCGCGGCGCAACGCCGTGCGGTTCAGTCGGCGGGCCGGGTGGAGGCGCGCAGCACCAGGCGGGTCGGCAGCGGTGGCACGGGCACGGCGGGTTCGCCGGCGAGGAGGGCCGCGAGGGCGGTGACGCCGGTGCGGCCGAGTTCCTCACCGGGCAGGTCGACGGTGGTGAGGGGCGGTGCGAGCAGGCCGGCGACCGGGATGTTGTCGATGCCGACGACGGAGACGTCCGCCGGGATGCGCAGGCCGAGGTCGGCCGCGGCCTGGTAGAGGCCGGAGGCCACCACGTCGTCGTCGCAGACGACGGCGGTCGGGCGGTCGGGGCGGGCGAGGAGGCTGCGGGCCGCCTCGCGGGCCGCCGGTACGCCCTCGTTGAGGCGGACGCCGACCTCGACGACGTCGAGTCCGGCGGCGGCGGCCTCGAAGCCGGCCTGCCGGATGCGGAAGGTGTGGGCGGAGAGCGTGGCGCGCAGGTGGCCGATGCGCCGGTGGCCGAGGGCCGCGAGGTGGCGGACGGCGTCGCCCATGCCGCCGGCGACGTCGAGTTCGACGGTGGGGCGGCCCGGGTTGCGGGCCGGGTCTGCGTCGAGGAGGACGGCGGGGGTGGCGGCGGGCAGGTCGCCGAGCTGGCTGTCGTCCGGCGAGCAGATCAGCAGGCCGTCGAAGCGTCCGGCGACGGCGGCGTCGGCGAGGGTGGCGCTGTCCCAGCCGGAGCTGACGACGACGGCGAGGCCGCGCCGTCCGGCCTCCGCGTGGACTCCGGAGTGCACCCGGCCGAAGAACGGGCCGAGCAGGTTGGGCACGGCGAGCATCACCATGCCGCTGCGGCCGAGGCGGAGCTGGCGGCCGGCGGCCTGCGGGCGGTAGCCGAGGGTGCGGGCGGCCTCGCGGACGCGCTCGCGGGTGGCCCCGGAGACCCGGTGGCCGGCCTCGGACCCGGAGAAGACCAGGGAGACGGTGGCCTGCGAGACGCCGGCCAGCCGGGCCACGTCCCGCCCGGTGGGGCGGCGCGGCGGCGCGGGGTCGGCCAAGGTCAGTCCTGCCGGGCGACGGCGGCGCGGGCGGCGTCGTCCGCGGCGTCCTCCTCGGCGTTCCGGGCGGCGATCCGCTGTGCGGTGCGGTCGCGCAGGCCCCCGACCTTGCCAGCGATCTGCTCGGACATCGCGTCACGCTGCCTGCTGAGCACGACGTAGCTGATCGGGGCCGAGACCAGGCCCGCGACGAGCACCAGGAAGATCACGCCGGAGGCGCCGCCGACGGGGATGACCCCGAAGTGCCCGAGCAGCAGGGCCAGGAGCAGGCAGCCGAGGAAGATGCTGGCCCGCAGGGAGGTGTAGCGGAGCGTGGCGTGCGACGTGCGGCTGCTCACGGGTGGCGTCCTTCACTGCTCGGGTACGGCGGTTGCGGCGGAACGGCGGTCATGGGGCGTGCCGGCCGGGCCGCCGGGTGCGGGCGGCGCCGGTCTCCCAGTGAAGCATGCCGTGCGGCGGCGTCCGCACGGGGCTCAGCGGAGGTCGAGCCACATGGTGACGTCGTCGCGGTCGTCGCCCGGGGCGACCCGGATCGCGCCCGGCACCCGGCCCGTCTCGGTGTAGCCGCACCGGCCGTAGAACGTCTCCAGGCCGAGGCCGCCGCGCAGGGTGAGCTTGAGGCCGGCGAGGCCCCAGGTGCGGGCGGTGCGGGCGGCCTCGGCGAGGAGTTCGGCGCCGTATCCGCGGCCCTGGAAGGCGGGGTGGACCATGACGCGCTTCAGGAGGCGCCAGTGGTCCATGAGGTCGAAGCGCAGGGAGGTGAGGAAGAGGACGGCGGCGAGCCGGCCGTCCTGCGGGTCGCGGCCGACGAGGAGGTGGTCCGGGCCGTGCGGGGCGAGGCCCTCGAACTCCTCGTCGGCGGTGGTGCGGACGCGGTCCGCGGTGACGGGGGCGACGAAGCCGACGGCCCCGCCCGCGTTGGTGACGTCCGTCCACAGGTCGACGATCTCGGCGCGGAGCCCGGGGGTGAGGTCCGGGTCCAGGGTGAAGGCCAGTGTCATGGTCGACAACGCTACCCGGCCCTTACGGCCACCGTGATCGGGGCTGTCACGGAACGGCCACCGCGACGGCCGGGGCGGCACGCCGGCCGCTCAGCGCGAGGCACAGCACGACGGCGACGGCGCACAGCCCGCCGGCCGCGTACCAGGCGAGGTCGTAGTCGCCGAAGCGGTCACGGGCCAGGCCCGCCAGGCCCGCCACCACGGCCGCACCGATCTGGTGCGCCGCGAGCACCCAGCCGAAGACGATCGGGGCGTCCGCGCCGAAGTGCCGGCGGCAGAGCGCGACGGTCGGCGGCACGGTGGCCACCCAGTCGAGCCCGTAGAAGACGACGAACGCGAGGATCGGCGGCTGCAGCGAGTGCCCGAAGAGCTGCGGCAGGAAGAGCAGCGACAGGCCCCGCAGCGCGTAGTAGACGACGAGCAGCCGCCGGGAGTCGAAGCGGTCGGTGAACCAGCCGCTGGCGACGGTGCCCACCACGTCGAACACCCCGACCAGCGCCAGCAGGCTCGCCCCGGTGGTGACCGGCATGCCGTGGTCGTGCGCGGCGGGGATGAAGTGCGTGCCGACCAGCCCCGCGGTGGTGGCGCCGCAGATCGCGAACGACCCGGCGAGCAGCCAGAACGCCCGGCTGCGCATCGCCACCCGCAGCACCCGCAGGGAGCGGGCCAGCGCACTGCCGTCGGTGACCGGCTCGGGCGGCGCCTCGGTCGCGCCGTACGGGAGCAGGCCGACGTCGGCCGGGCGCTCGCGCATGAGCAGCAGCACGGGCACGGCCACGACGGTCGCCGACAGCGAGACCACGACGACGGCGGTGCGCCAGCCCTGGTGCTCGACGAGGGCGGCGAGCACCGGCATGAAGACGAGGTTGCCGGCCGCGCCGGCCGCGGTGAGCACCCCGGTGACGAGCCCCTGCCGGGCGTGGAACCAGCGGCCGGTGACGGTGGTGGCGAAGGCGCCCGCCATCGAGCCGCTGCCGAGGCCGACGAGCACGCCCCAGCAGAGGATCAGCTGCCAGCTCTCGGTCATCAGCACGGTGAGGCCGGCGCCGACGGATATGGCGAGCAGGGCGCAGACGACGATCAGCCGGATGCCGAAGCGGTCCATCAGGGCGGCGGCGAACGGCGCGGTGAGGCCGTACAGCGTGAGGTTGACCGAGACGGCGCTGCCGATCGTGGCGTGCGACCAGCCGAACTCGCCGTTCAGGGCGTCCATCATCAGGCCGGGGGTGGAGCGGAACCCGGCGGAGCCGAGGAGGACGAGCAGGGCAACGCCGGCCACCACCCAGGCGTAGTGGAGTCGGGGGGCCCTGGTGCCGGCGGGCGGCGCGGTCGTGCGGCTGGTCAGATCGGTCACCGGTCGAGTGTCCCGGAGTGCCGGCGGCCCGACGAGTGGCCGGACCGCCAGCTTTCGTCAGGATCGGGCCATGGGGGCCCGGCTGCGGCTCACCCGGCGTCGACCCGGCGCAGCCGCCGGATCGGAGCCGCCGCGAGCAGGGCCGCGACCACCAGCACCGCGACCCCTCCGCCGGTCGCCAGGACGGCCCGCGGGCCGAACGCCTCCGCCGCGGGCCCGGCGAGCGCCGCGCCGACGGGCGCCATGCAGACCGAGCCGGCGACCTCGTAGGCGTGGATGCGGTTGAGGACGTCGGGCGCGACCTGGGTCTGCACGCTGGTGGCCCACATGACGCTCCAGAACGTGACGCCCGCGCCGGTGACGAGGAAGCAGCCGGCCAGCACGGGCACGGACAGGCCGAGCACGATGCCCAGCGGGTACAGCGGGAACGCCAGCATGGCCAGCGCCCCGGCGCGCAGCGGCCGCACCGGGCGCAGGCGGATCGCGAGGAGGCCGCCGAGCACGGTGCCCGCCCCGAACGCGCAGTTGAGCAGGCCGTACGCGGTGGAGCCGTGCTCCGGCACGAGCACGCCGGCGGCGAGCGGCAGCAGCGGTCCGAAGCAGAGCGCGCTGAAGAACATGAAGATCACGATGACGCCCCACATCCAGCTGCGGGAGCGGAACTCGTGCCAGCCCTCGACGAGGTTGCGCCACAGCCGGTCGCCGGCCGGGCGGGCGGGGGCCGGGCCGAGGCGCAGGGCGAGCAGGCAGCAGGCGCTCAGCCCGTACGCGACCGCGGCGATCACCATCACCCAGCCGGTGGCCGCGGCCCCGGCGAGCAGGCCGGCGAGGGCGGGGCCGAGCAGGACGGTGAGCGCTTCCGAGGTGCGCAGGACGCCGTTCGCGCCCTGGACGTCGCGCGCGGTCAGCGGCACGGTGGAGGCCGCACCGGGCTGGAACATCGCGGCGGCCGTACCGGCGAGGGCGAGCAGGGTGTACAGCTGCCAGAGCCGGTCGACGCCGGTGAAGAAGACGAACGCCATCGCCACCCGGGTGGCGAGGTTGACCAGGTCGGCGGTGATCATCAGGCGGCGGGCGGTGAAGCGGTCCGCGAGGACGCCGCCGACCAGCACCAGCCCCGCGAACGGGGCGAGCAGGAAGGCCATGGCGTAGCCGACGCTGCCGAGCGGGTGCCCGGCGCCGATCAGACCGGCGGCGACGGCGACGGGGAGCATGGCGTCGCTGAGCAGCCCGGAGCTGCGGGCGGTGAAGTACAGCCGGAAGTTGCGGGTCCAGATGGCGGAGCCGGCGTCGATCGGGGTCGCGGCGGCCTGGGCGGGCGGTGAGATCAGTTCGGGCACGGCAGCAGTTTTGGTCCAGACCACTTGCCCGGGCCAGTGGTTTTCGGGTCACAATGTGGCAGCAACCTGCGGGAACGGAGCGGACGATGGCAGCAGGACCAGCACCCCACCGGGTCGTGGTGCTCGCGCTCGACCGGGTGATCGCCTTCGAACTCGCGATCCCCGCAAGGATCTTCGAATCCGCGAGGGGCCCCGGCGGCACCCCGCTCTACCGGGTCGCCACCTGCACCGTGGACGGCGGCCCGGTCACCACCAGCACGGACTTCCGGATCGTCGTCGACCACGGGCCCGAACTCCTCGCCGAGGCCGACACCGTGGTGATCCCGGCCCAGCGCGACGGCGCCGACGACGTCGTGGCGGGCGTCCTCGACCCGCGGATCACCGCCGCCCTCGCCCGGGTGCGGCCCGGCACCAGGCTGGTGTCGATCTGCACCGGCGCGTTCGTGCTGGCCGCGGCGGGCCTGCTCGACGGCCGCCCGGCGACCACCCACTGGGCGTACACCGAGCGCTTCTCCCGGATGTTCCCGCAGGTGGCGCTCGACCCGGACGTGCTCTTCACCGACGACGGCGACGTCCTCACCTCGGGCGGCGTCGCGGCCGGCGTCGACCTCTGCCTGCACCTGGTGCGCCGCGACCACGGCAGCGCGGTGGCCAACGCCGTCGCCCGCACCTGCCTCGTGCCGCCGTGGCGGGAGGGCGGCCAGAAGCAGTACGTCGGCACGCCGGGCCCCGGGGCACCGGAGACGGGCTCCGGCACCGCGGCCGTCCGCGCCTGGGCGCTGGAGCACCTCGCCGGGCCGCTCCCGCTGAGCGCGCTCGCCGCACGGGCGGGCATGAGCGTGCGCACCTTCACCCGGCGCTTCCGCGAGGAGACGGGCAGCAGCCCCGGCGCCTGGCTGACGGTGCAGCGCACCGAGCTGGCCCGGCAGTTGCTGGAGCAGACCGACCTGTCGATCGAGGAGGTCGCCCGGCGGGCCGGGTTCGGCACCGCGGCGTCGCTGCGCCTGCAGCTGCGGGACCGCCTCGACGTGGCACCGACCGACTACCGGCGCACCTTCCGCACCACGGAGCCGCGCAGCCGTCGGCGGACGCCGGACGGGGCCCCGCCGCGCGCGCCCCGAGCATCGCGCGCCGGGACACCGTCCGGGCTGACGCGCGAGGCCTGAACCCGCGCACCGGCTCTCCGCACTCGCCGAGGAGGCCTGCGGGTGGTCGGCAGCCGGTCCCCCTGAAGTGCTGGCACCACCCGGGCATCCCTCGGCGTCCCCTCGCAACGAAGAGCTGCACCCTAGGGTGATCAGTCGGATACGTCACGTCAATGGCTTGTCGGAAATTCGGTCCGGGTTGCGGCGCATCGTGGCGACCGGAGGCACGGCAGGCCGCCGCCGCACCACCCGTACGCCCTCGCACCACCGCCACGGCACGCACGGCACGGACCCCGCGCGTCCGCGCGGGTCGGTCCTCGGGGCGCCCGGTGTCAGAGCTGCCAGGCGTACACGTCGAGCACCGGCTCCGGCACGAGCACGGGGGCCGGCGCGGACGGGTCGATCTCGCACCAGACCCGCTTGCCGGACCCCTCCGGGTACCAGCCCCAGCGCTCGCACAGCAGCTCGACGAGTTCCAGCCCGCGCCCGCTGGTCGCCTCGCCGTCGGCATGGCGGGGAGCCGGCGCCGAACAGCTGGCATCGGCGACCTCCACCCGCAGCGGCGGTGAATCCGCGTCAACCGACGTCCCGTCGGCCACCGGCATGGTCAGCCGGAGCACGGCCGGGCAGCCCGTGTGCACCACCGCGTTGGTCACCAGTTCGGAGACGACCAGCACGAGCGTCTCCGCCAGCGGCGCCTCCGGGTCGAGGCCGTGGCCCCGGAGCCTGCTCCGTACCCACCGGCGCGCCCTGCCGACCTCGGCCGGGTCCGCCTGGACCGCCAGCTGCACCTGAAGTACCTGCACCGCTCCACCACCCGCACTCGGTAATCGGCCACCCTCGCCCTGCCGCCCGGCCCGGGCGGCAGGGGCCTTCATCACGCCGGTCGGCCGGCCGTCCACGGCCGGTTCCGCCCGGTCGGATCACCCACGGCTTCGACACGAATACGCCCCAGGATGAGGAGACCGGAGGGTCGGAGCAAGCGCTTCGGGCATATTCCAGCGATCGGGGGACAGCTCGGTGCATACTGTCCCGCTCACCCTGACGAGCGTCGCACCGATGATCGTCCGGGCGGTCGGGGGCGGTGCACGAGCACAACGACGGTACCGCCACGACGGCCTGTCGGGGCGACCGCCACGAGCGAACCCGGCCGAGCGGATTCCGGCCGGCGCCCCGCCCCGGCCCGCGGAGGACCCGCGGGCCCGGCACGCCCTGACGGCACGGAACTTCCCGCCGCCTCATTCCGCCAATTCCCCCGGCCGGTCCGCCCCCTTGGATACCGTGGTGAGGGCACCGCCGGCCTGCGCACCGTCGGTTGCCCGCCCCCGCACCACGGCGTGTGAGGAGAACCCGAGGGCCATGAGCACGCCCGACGCCGACGCCCGGCTCCAGCTCCGCCTCGCCCGCGGCGAGGAGGCCGCCCTCGGTGAGCTGTACGACCGGTTCGCCCCCCTCGTCCACGGCCTCGCCACCCGCGTGCTCGACGACCAGGACGCCGCCGAACAGCTCACCCGCGAGGTCTTCGCCCAGCTGTGGACGGACCCGTCCTCCTGGCGGCCCGACGAGGGCAGCCTGCGGTCCTGGCTCGGCACGCTCACCCACCGCCGCGCCGTGGAACACCTGCACGGCGCCGGCCGCGGCCCGGCGGCCGACGCCGTACCCGTACCCGGACCCCGCACCCCCGTCCCCGTCCCCGTCCCCACCGGACGGTCCGCCCCGTGACGCCCGCACAGCGCCACGACGCCCTGCACCCCCGGCTGGCGGCGTGGGCCGCGGGCACCTGGCCGCACGAGGAGACGGCCGGGCTCCTGCGGCACCTCGCGGAGTGCCCCGAGTGCGCCGAGGACGCGGCCCGGCTCAGCGGCGCCGCCGCCGAACACACCACCGGCGACCCGCTCGACCTGCCCGCCGCCCTGCGCCTGCAGGTCGTCGACTGGTGCCTGGCCCGGCGCCCCGCCGAGCTGCCCGTACCGCCGTGGGCCGGACCGTACGCGGCCGAGAGCGCCAGACTCGACGCCCTGATCCGCGACCTCGGCCCCGACGAGTGGCAGGAGGTCGCCGAACTCCCCTGGCACGGCGGCGTGCAGCACTGGCGCCCCGCCGAGGTGCTGTGCCACCTGACCGCCGTGGACAGCTACCTCTCGACGGCGGTCGGCCTGCCCGACCCGCTCACCCCGGCCCGCCACGGAACCGCCCCGCACCGCCCGGACGGCGTGCTGGACCGCACCCTGGCCCTCATCACCGCGGCCGGCGGCGACGACCCGGACACGGTGCGGGCCCGCTGGCGCCGGCAGAGCCACGCCCTCCTGGAGGGCGCCACCCGCGGCAGCAGCGACGGCAGCGCGCCCGTCGACTACGGCTTCGCCGTGCTGCCGCTCCAGGACGCCTTCCTCGACCGCGCCTTCGAGTGCTGGATCCACGGCGGCGACATCGCCCGCGCGGTCGACTACCCGTACCCGCCGCCCGCCCCGCAGCACCTGCGCCGGCTCGTCGACCTCGGCGTACGGAGCCTGCCCGCCCTGATGGCCGCGCAGCGGCAGGCCGCCGGCCCCGGCCCCGCGCCGGGCGGCCCCGGCCGCACCCTGCGGCTGGTGATCGACGGCCCGGCCGGCGGCCGGTGGCTCATCCCGCTGGACGGCACGGAGGGGCCGGAGGGGGCGGAGGGGGCCGGCGAACCGGTCGCCGAGATGGCCCTCGACAGCCTGGAGTTCTGCTACCTCGCGGCCGCCCACCGCGACCCCGACCGGGTGCCGGTCGGCGAGGACGGCGACCGCGAGGCCATCCGCCGGGTGCTGCACGCGCTGCCACTGCTCTCCCGGCCGTGAGCCGGGCCGGGCGCCGGGCCCGGCGCGCCGGCCGACGGCTCAGCGGCTCAGGTGAACACGACCGTACGGCTGCCGTTGAGGAGCACCCGCCGCTCGCTGTGCCACTTCACGGCGCGGGCGAGCGCCTGGCACTCGACGTCCCGGCCGAGCGCGACGAGCTGGTCCGGGGTGACGTCGTGGGTGACCCGGGCCACCTCCTGCTCGATGATCGGGCCCTCGTCGAGGTCGGCGGTCACGTAGTGCGCGGTGGCGCCGATCAGCTTCACGCCCCGGGCGTGGGCCTGGTGGTACGGCTTCGCGCCCTTGAAGCTCGGCAGGAACGAGTGGTGGATGTTGATCACGCGGCCGGACAGCGCCTTGCACAGGTCGTCCGAGAGCACCTGCATGTAGCGGGCGAGCACCACGAGGTCGACGCGCTCCTCGGCGACGAGGTCGAGGAGCTGCTGCTCGGCGTCGGCCTTGGTGTCCCGGGTGACCGGGATGTGGTGGAACGGGATGTCGTACGACTCGGTGAGCGTGCGGAAGTCGGTGTGGTTGGAGACCACCGCGGCGATCTCCACCGGCAGGGCGCCGATCCGGCTGCGGAAGAGCAGGTCGTTCAGGCAGTGGCCGAACTTCGACACCATCAGCACGATCCGCATCCGCTCCGCGGAGGGGTGCAGGTGCCAGTCCATGTGGAAGGAGGCGCCGACGGCGGCGAAGCTGGCCCGCAGCTTCTCCGCGGTGACGGCCTCCGGGGCCGAGAAGTGCACCCGCATGAAGAACAGCCCGCTGTCGGCGTCGCCGAACTGCTGGCTGTCGACGATGTTGCAGCCGGTCATGAAGAGGTAGCTGGAGACCGCGTGCACGATGCCCTGCTTGTCCGGGCAGGACAGGGTGAGGACGTACTGGGCGCGGGCCGGCTGGTCTTCCACTGCGGCTTCCTTCACTCGTTCACGACACGACGGTCAAGCGTGGCACATCGCCGCGCGCCGACGCGCCGCCGACCGCACTGCGGACCGGCCGACGCCGCCCGCCCGGCTGCCCGCACCGACGCCCGCCGGTACGGGCGGGACGGTGCGGGCGGGCGGCACGGGAGGGCGCAGGCGAGCGGGCGCGGTCAGGCGGCCCGGGTCATGATGCGGAGCACCTCCAGGGAGCGCGGCGGCGCGTCCGGGTCCTCGCCGTCGTTGCCGGCCAGCAGGACGTGGGCCTCGCGCGCCGCCCGGACGGCCTCCGGCCAGAGCGGGTGGCCGAGGTACGCGGCGGCCTGGGCGTCCGCACCGACCTGGTGCAGCACCTGCAGGGCGCGCAGCACGGCCGCGTCGACGGCGGCCGCCTCGGTGGTGTCGCGCACGATCGTGCCGACGTACTTCTCGGCCGACCAGCGGTCCAGCCAGGTGTCCTCGACCAGGCGGTAGACGGCGTCGGTGACGTCGCCGTAGCCGTCCTGGCCGGACAGCCAGGCGTGGTGCTGGAAGGAGGGGTCGGAGAGCATGTGCAGCGCCGAGCGGATCCGGGCCCGCCAGCGCCACCAGGGGAGATCGTTCAGCGGCATGCCGCCCATCGTGCTGGAGCGACGCCCGCCACGAGAAGAGTTGTTGGCGGACCGATACGAAGAATCTGCGGTGTCGGGCATGGTCCGTCGATCGTACGTTCCCACACCGACAGGCTCTACACGCGTCACCTCCTGGTGTTCCATCTGCGTTGTCCTGGCGTTCGCTTTTCGTCCCTCTCTGCTTGCCCGGCCAGGTCAAGGCTGGATTCGGCCGATCACAACGGCCGTGTGCACCCCGGGGAGGGACAGCCATCATGAGGCGGAACGGATCGCCCGACGTCCATCAGCCTGCCGTTCGTCGTACCACAGGCCTCCGCCGCGGACGCCGCCGCAGAGCAGCCGCCCTCGCCGCAGCAGCCTTCGTCACCCCGGCCCTGCTCGCCACCTCGGCCTGCGGCGGGCCGGCCGACGCCGCCTCCGCCTCCAGCGACCTCACGGTGATGACCTGGGCACCGTCCGGCACCGGCTCCGCCGACCGCCCGGGCATGACGGCGCTCGCCGAGGCCGTCGGCCGCGAGATCAACGGCACGGGCGGCCTGCACGGCCGAAAGCTGCGGGTGCTCACCTGCAACGAGCACAACACCGCCGAGGGCGTGACCGCCTGCGCCCGCCAGGCCGTCGACGCGCACGCGGTCGCCGTGGTCGGCTCCTACAGCCAGTACGGCAGCAGCTTCGTCGCCATGCTGGAGCAGGCCGGCATCCCCTACCTGGGCGGTTACGGCCTCTCCACGCCCGAGTTCAGCAGCCCGCTCTCCTACCCGGTGGCCGGCGGCACGCCCGCGCTGATCGCCGGCAGCGGCCGCCAGCTGGTCGAAGCCGGCTGCAAGAGCGTCTCCCTGGTGCGCCCGGACACCCGTGCCGGCGACACCCTGGTCGGCTACCTCGACAGCGCCCTGCAGCCCGCCGGCATCCGGCTCACCGACATCAAGGCGCCCGAGCAGTCGAACGACTACACCGCGATCGCGCAGCGCGCGATCGGCGACGACCGCAAGGGCCACTGCGTCACGCTCGCCCTCGGCCCGGAGCCGACCGCCAACCTGCTCGACCCGCTCCGCCGGCTCGGCGCGAAGAACACCTCGCTGGCGTCGGTGATCGGCAGCTTCCAGCAGTCGGTGGTCGACGCCACCGGCGGCGACAACGGCCCGCTCGGCCACGCGTACGCCACCGGCTGGTTCCCCGCCGAGGCCTCGCCGGTCTGGGACGCGCTGCGCGACACCGTCCGGACGCACGGCGCCGGCGAGACCGCGATCGACGTCGCCGACCCCGGCGTGCAGACCACCTGGGTCGCGTACGAGGTCTTCCGGGCCGCCGCCGACCGCGTCGACAAGGCCAAGCCGCTCACGGCCAAGACGCTGCGCGCCGTGCTCGACAGCGGCGACCCGATCGACACGCACGGCGCCACGCCGCCGCTCAGCTGGGGCATGACCAACATGCTCGCCAGCGCGGACTCGCCCCGGCTGGTCAACACCTCGGTGACCTTCCAGCAGGTGCAGGGCGGCCGGCTGGTCGAACAGCACCAGGGCTTCGTGGACGTGCGCTGGGTGCTCGCGGGCGGCAACCCGCCTGCGTGACCCGGCCAGGAACGGGCGGAGGGCGGACGGGGTACCCCGTCCGCCCTCCGCCCGTTCCGCCGTCGTGCGTCCTGCGCCCCGCGCCCCGCGTCAGAGCTCCTTGTCGGTGCGCTCCGGCAGCTTCGCCTGCGCGGCGATCGCGTTCCACAGCGAGGAGGCCTTCAGCTTGGCGTTGCTGGCGGTGCCGCTCGCCTCGTTGCCGGCCTTGTTGTGCGGGTTGTTCTTGACCGTGGCCGGGTCGCACCCGGCCGTCACGTCGCCCGCCCACGCCGCGTACTCGGCGTCCGCCGCGGCAGAGGCCTGCCAGGCCTTCTGCAGCTGCTCGGCCAGCTCGCCGCCGCCGGTGAGCTGGTCCACCTTCAGCGTGCCCAGCTTCGTGACGAGCGCCTGCCGCTGCGCGGCCGCGTCCGTCAGCGCCGCCTGCGACTCCGGGAGCTTCTGGCAGCCGGTGACCGAGGTCACGGCGTTCACCACGGCCTGCCGGCTCGCACTGGCGGTGCCGAGCAGGTCCGACAGCGCCTTGGCCTGTGCCTGCGCGGCCGGCGTCATGCCGCCCGCACCGGCCTGCACCGGGGAGCCCGAGGAGGCCTGGGCGACCGGCGCCGCGGGCCCGGACTCCGGGTCGTCACCGCCGCTCATCAGCACCGCGACGAGGATGCCCGCCGCCGCGCAGCCCGCGATCACGCCGCCGATGACCAGCCGGTTGGACGGCCGTCCCGCAGCGGCCCGACGGCCCGACGGCACCGGGGCGGCGGGCGCACCCGGGAAGGACTGCCCGCCGAAGGTCTGCTGGGCGCCGTAGCCGGGCTGCTGCTCGGCCTGTGCGGGGAAGCCCCCGCCGTACGCCTGCTGCTGCTCGGCGCCGTAGGACGGCTGGCCGCCGAACGACTGCTGCCCGCCGAAGGACTGGCCCGCGCCGTAGGCGGCCTGACCCGGGATCGGCTGACCCTGCGTCTGCTGCGGCACACCGCCCACCGACGGGTCGGCGGACGGGTACGGCGGCAGGTACTGCGTCTCCGGGGCGGCCTCGGCGGGCTGCGCGGCACCGGGCGGCGGCCCCCAGTACTCGGGGCCGCCCTGGCCCGGCACGGGCTGGGCCGGCGGCAGGGGCTGCTGCACGGGCACGGCAGGCTGCCCCTGCTGTTCCGCCCCGGGCTCCGGCCTGAACAGATCGTCCAGATTGAAGTCCTGGGAGGAATGGGAGTGGGAGAACGAGCGGCGCTGGCTCAACGCGATTCCTCACCTGTGCCGCGCGCTCGCTGACGGCGGACCACAACTGCTCGACGACCTCGGTAACGCTGCATATCACGCCCACGCTACCCGGTCACCGGTACGGGTGACTACGCAGGGAGGGCGTTCCTCACCTGCTCCTCACGAAGCGGACCCGCCCGTTCAGGCCGCCTCCCCCGCCAGCCGGGCCTGGAACTCCCGGACGACCCGGTGCTCCCGGTACGGCTCCAGCCTGGTGCGGAAGTCGTCGAGGTACTCCACGCCCCGGTTGGAACGCAGCCCGCTCAGCAGCCGCACCGCCTGCGTGCCCGTCTCGCAGGCCCGTTCCACGTCGCGCTGCTGGAGCTGCGCGGTGGCGAGCAGCACGAGGTCCACCGCCCGCCGGCGCACCCGGCTCACGGGGTGCAGCTCCAGCGCGGTACGGGCGTACGCCTCCGCCTTCGCGCCCTGTTCGAGGTCGCGGTGGCAGTGCGCGAGCTCGTCGGCGAGGTAGGCCTCGTCGAAGTGGACGATCCAGTCTGGGTCGTCCTCGGGGTTGCGGTCCGCCATCGCCTCCTGGGCCCGTGCCGCGACCGTCTCGCACGACCGCACGTCGCCGAGCAGGGCGTGACCGCGCGCCTCCGCGGCGTAGAACATCGCCATCGCGGTGGGGGTGGCGACCGACCGGGCGCCCTCCTGCGCGGCCCGGGCGAGCTGGGCGATCTCGCGCGGGTTGCCGAGGGTCGCGGCGAGGTGGCTCATCGACGCCGCCAGGACGTATCCGCCGTAGCCGCGGTCGTCGGCGGCCTGGGCGAGCCGCAGCGCCTGGATGTAGTACCGCTGGGCCAGGCCCGGCTGCCCGGTGTCCACCGCCATGTAGCCGGCCAGCTCGGTCAGCCGGGCGACCGCCGCGAAGAGCTGACGGCCCGTCTCGTCACGGTAGCCGCCCGAGAGCAGGTTGGAGACCACGCTGTTGAGGTAGTGCACGACGACGGGGCGCACGTGGCCGCTGCCGAACCGGTGGTCGAGCTCGACCAGCATCTGGGTGGTGGCGCGGACGGCCGCGACGTCCGTGGGGCCGACCCGGGTGGCGCCGGTCCGGGCGACCACCGGGTCCGGCGGGGTGATCAGCCAGTCCCGGCTGGGCTCGACCAGCGCCGAGGCGGCGACGGTCGCACCGGCGAGGAAGTCACGGCGGCCGACGTCGCTCCGCCACAGCTCGCACACCTGCTCCAGCGCGGCACCGAGGTTCGGGGCGAACTGCAGGCCCACGGCGGAGCTCAGGCCCTTGCCGTCGGCCATGCCGATCTCGTCCACGGTGACCCCGCGGCCGAGCTTGCGGCCGAGCGCCTCGGCGATCACCGCGGGTGCCTGGCCGCGCGGCTGCTGCCCGCGCAGCCACCGCGCCACGGAGGTCTTGTCGTACCGCAGGTCCAGGCCGTGCTCGGCGCCGCAGAGGTTGACCCGGCGGGCGAGGCCCGCGTTGGAGCAGCCCGCCTCCTGGATCAGCTGCTGCAGGCGCTCGTTGGGCTCCCGTGCCACCAGTGGTCTCGCGGCCATGGACTTCGCCTCCCCAACGCCCCCGGCCCTGACCGCGGGGCGACGATTCTGCTGCTCAGATGGGTACGCCGGCAGGCGGGGGCCCGACCTCCCCCACGACCGGAACCCGGCGACACCAGCGGAATACCCAGCGTGACGTATCCACTCCCCACGCGCCCTGATGAATGCCCCCGTGCGCCCCCGCTGCGCCCGTTACCGCCCCCGGCCGCGGGCACTCCCGCCGGGCCCGCCTCACCGGCACGGGTGACAGCGGCCGCGTCCGGCCGATCACCCGGCACCCGCCCGTAACCCCGTTCACGCACGGTAGTTGAGCAGCACGTGGACAACACCCCAGGAGCCCGCGAGCAGGGTCTGCCCCCGCTCCTCATCGAAGCCGTCAGCTATGCGGAGGACCGTCACTGGGAGGTCGTCCCCGGCACCCGGCTCATCGACGGCGACGGCCCCGCGCACTGCTCGTGCGGGGACGCCCGGTGCCCCCTGCCCGGTGCGCACCAGGCGGAGGACGACTGGCGGAGCCGGGCGAGCGCCGGTCCCGGGGTGGTGCGCCGCTGGTGGACCGAGCAGCCGGACGCCTCGATCCTGCTGCCCACCGGCAGTTCCTTCGACGTGCTGGACGTGCCGGAGGTGGCGGGCTGCCTGGCGCTGGCCCGGATGGAGCGGATGGGCCTGCAGCTGGGGCCTGTGGTGGCTGCGCCGGCCGCCGCCGGGCAGGCCGGCCGGCGGCTGCACTTCCTGGTGCTGCCGGGGGTCGCCGCCAAACTGCCGGAGATGCTCCGCAAGCTCGGCTGGACGGCGGGCCGGCTCGACCTGGTCGCCCGCGGGGAGGGCGACTTCATCGTCGCCCCGCCCTCCCGGGTGGGTCCGTACAGCTTCGCGCAGTGGGCCCGGCCGCCGTCCGCGATCAACCGCTGGCTGCCCGACGCCGCGGAGCTGATCAACCCGCTCGCGTACGCCTGCGGCCGCGAGGCCGCGCAGCCCGACCGCAAGCCGCTGCGGCCGGTCGCGGCGGGGAGCCGCTGAGCCGCGCCTGACGGGGATTCACCCGTCCGCCGACCGCCGCCCTGCTCCTACCGGGTGAGGGCGGAACCGCGCGGGATCCGCGCGAACGTCCGGCGGGCCCCGCCCCCCACCGGGGGCGGGGCCCGCCGGACGCGTGTCCGCCCTGAGGCCTCGGTGTACCCGCTGGTCAGAGCGGCAAGCCGCTCGTACGGGTGACATCGCTCAAGGATTGCGGCGATCTGCCGAGGGGACGATGACTGCGGGAGGACGGACCGCACACGGCGAAGGAGGCGACAGGGACCGGGGGGCCGGGGAGGGGCGTTCGGCCGGGGAAGCCGGACGCGGGGGAACGGGGGCCGCGGGGGATGCGGAGGGGTGCGGAAGGGGGCTGCGACACCGTCCCGGCTCGGGGTGGCCGGTGTCGCGGCGCAGCAGGTCAGGAGGGGAGCGAGGGGGACGGGAGGGAGCGCGGGGCCCGGTGCCGGGGAGCACCGGGCCCCGCGCTGTCAGGCCCGGGAGGACATGGCGAAGTGGGCCCGGCCGGTACCGGGCCTCGGACGCCGCCGCGCACGCTACGCGCGGACGACGAAGACGTGCGCCGCCATCTCCTTGCCGAGCTCGGCCGCGGTCTCGCCCTCGCCGACGAGGACGCCGCCGACGGCGGGGGCGACCTGCACGGTCGCACCCGGCCGGATCCCGGCCGTGCGCAGCGTGCGCATGAGGTCCTCGTCGGTCTGGATGGGCTCGCCGATCCGGCGGACGACGACGCTGGTGCTGCCGCCGCCGTCGACGACGCTGTCGAGGGTGAGCAGCGCGGCGTCGAATCCCTCGCCCTCGGCCTTGGTGTCGCCGAGCTCGTCGAGACCCGGGATGGGGTTGCCGTAGGGCGACTGGGTGGGGTGACCGAGCATGGCGAGCACCTTGCGCTCGACCGTCTCGCTCATCACGTGCTCCCAGCGGCAGGCCTCCTCGTGCACCTGCTCCCACTCCAGGCCGATCACGTCGACGAGCAGGCACTCGGCGATCCGGTGCTTGCGCATGACGCGGACGGCCAGCCGACGGCCTTCCCCGGTCAGTTCCAGGTGGCGGTCGCCGGCGACCCGGAGCAGCCCGTCACGCTCCATCCGGCCGACGGTCTGGCTGACCGTGGGCCCGCTCTGTTCCAGGCGCTCCGCGATGCGGGCGCGCATCGGGGTGATGCCTTCCTCCTCGAGTTCGAGGATGGTGCGGAGGTACATCTCCGTGGTGTCGATCAGGCCAGACATCGCCGCTGGTCTCCGTTCTTCGGTGTCCTCACCGCCAATTCTGACGCACCGCGCTGACAATCGGCGCCGCCCGTGGTATCCGGCGGTGGAATTTCGTGCCGGTTGACAGCGAGGCGCCGCAGGCAGGACCGTGCTCGCCGTATCTTCCTCCCTGCGCGGTCTGGACCACCTGGCCGCCCACACGTTCGGAGATTTCGATGACCGACCTGGTCGGGCAGTACCTCGACGCCGCCGTGGCCCACCTGGAGCGGATCCGGAGCGAGGAGGGTGCGGGCATCGACGCGGCCGCCGAACTCCTCGCCGGGGCCGTCGCGGACGGCCGAAGAATCTTCGCCTTCGGCGCCGGTCACTCCTCGCTGGCGGCCCAGGACGTGGTCTACCGGGCCGGCGGCCTGGTCGTGGTCAACCTGCTGAACGTGCCGGGCATGACCGGGGTCAACGTGATGCCGGCCCCGCTGGGCAGCGCCCTGGAGCGGGTCTCCGGCCTCGCCACGGCCACCCTCGACCTGACCCCGGCGGGCGAGGGCGACCTGCTCTTCCTGATCTCCCTCTCCGGCCGCCAGGTGATGCCGGTCGAGCTGGCCCGGCACGCGCGGGACCGCGGCATGAAGGTCGTCGGTGTGACCTCGCTGGCGTATCCGGGCGCGGTCACGTCCAACCACCCGTCGGGGACGTACCTGAAGGACAACTGCGACGTCGTGCTCGACAGCAAGATCGCGGTCGGCGACGGCGAGCTGTCCTGCGCGGGTGCGGAGACGACCTTCGGGTCGGTCTCCACGATCGTCACCAGCGCGCTGATGCAGGCGGTCGTCGCGTCGGCGGTGGGCAAGCTGGCGGACCGCGGCGTCACGCCGCCGCTCTTCCGTTCCGGCAACGTCGACGGCGGCACCGCGTGGAACGCCAAGGTGATGGCCGACAACCGCGACCGGATCTTCTACGCCTACTGATCCACCCGGCCCTGCTCCCCTCGGGCCTCCGCGCGCCCCCGGTGCGCTGCCGTCCGTCGGAGCGGGTTCTGTCCGAACTCCCCCTGTCCGCCGGGGACGGTCCGCACCCATACTGGCCGTTCCCCAGGCGTACCGCGCCGCCGCGCGGGGCACAACTCACCTGCTGGGGTCGGAGCGACGGCGGGGGGCCGACATGACCGCGGGGCCGGCACGTGCGATCGGCTACGTACGCGAGGACGACCTGCTGCCCGAGCTCTTCTGGGCCGCGGACTCGTCCTCCCTGCAGGGGCAGAGCAGGGCGGTGGCGCTCGCCCGCTGGGAGCTCCTGCTGCTGGTGGGGGCCGCCGCCGCCGGATCCGCCGACGGCACCGCGTGGGCGTGGGTCGCGGCGTTCGCGTACCTGTGCACCGTGCTGATGGCCGCTCTGGTCACCGTGCAGAATCCGCAGGGCCTCTGGTACGAGGGCCGGGCGGTGGCCGAGTCGGTGAAGACCCTGTCGTGGAAGTACGCGGTGCGGGCCGACTCCTACCAGCCGCCGCCGAAGAAGCTCCCCGACGCCGAGCGGCTGTACGCCATCCAGCTCGACGGCATCCTCGGGGAGTTCGAGACCGACCGGGTGATCCCGCAGATGGACCGCGTGCGGGCCGACCTGCAGGCCTGGCGGGGCCCGGGCCGGCACCCGCAGATCACCGAGCGGATGCAGCAGCTGCGGGACCAGCCGCTGACCGTCCGGCGCGAGGTGTACCTCCGCGAACGGGTGCACGCCCAGCGGGTCTGGTACCAGAACAAGGCCCGGCAGTGCGCCAACGCCGGACGCCGGGCCGGCCGGCTCGGCATCGCCCTGCCCATGCTCGGCCTGGTGCTCGCGGTGCTGCGGGCGCTCGGCTGGTTCACCTACGACGCGCTCGGCACGGTCTCCGCGGTGGCGGCGTCCGTGTCCGCCTGGGCCCAGCTGCGGCAGTACCGGCCGCAGGCGGCCGCCTACTCCCTTGCGGGCTCCGAACTCGTACTGGTGGAACGGCAGCTGGACCAGCTGCGGCCGGACTCCGAGGACGCCGAGGAGACCTGGGCGCGACTGGCCCGTGACGCCGAGGACGCCATCTCGCGGGAGCACACCACCTGGCAGGCACGCCGCGAAGTGCGCAGTCTGGACGTTCCCAACTGACCTGGAGGTACTGCGTGGTACTACAACTGGTCGAAGCCGCAGGAGGTCGCAAGCTCGCAGTGGAGACCACCGGCGACCCGCGCGGCAGACCGGTGTTCCTGCTGCACGGCACGCCCGGCAGCAGGGTCGGCCCGGTGCCGCGCAGCAGCGTGCTGGCCCGCCTGGGCATGCGGCTGATCTCCTTCGACCGGCCCGGGTACGGCGAGTCCGCCCGGCTGCCCGGCCGGACCGTCGCCGCCGCCGCGGAGGACACGGCCGCCATCGCGGACGCGCTCGGCCTGGACGGCTTCTCGGTGCTCGGCCGGTCGGGCGGCGGCCCGCACGCACTGGCCTGCGCCGCCCTGCTGCCCGACCGGGTGGTGCGGGTGGCCGCCCTGGTCAGCCTGGCGCCCCGGCACGCCGAGGGCCTGGACTGGTACGGCGGCATGACCCGGTCGAACGTCCGGGACTACACCGACGTGGAGCGCGGCGAGGAGCATTTCGCCGACTCGTTCCGCTTCAGGTCCGGCCTGATCCGCGACAACCCGCACGCCCTGATCAACGAACTCGTGCCGGAACTCCCGCCCACCGACCGGGCCCTGGTGTCGGACGCGGGCATCCGGCGGATGCTGCTCGCGACGTACCAGGAGGCGTTCCGCTACGGCGCCGACGGGTGGATCGACGACGTGCTGGCGTTCACCACCCCCTGGGGCTTCGAGGTCTCGTCGATCACGGTGCCGACCCGCCTGTGGCACGGTGCGGACGACCAGTTCTCGCCCGTCGACCACTCCCGCTGGCTGGCGGACCAGATCCCGGGGGCCGACCTCTACCTGGAGCCCGGGGCGGCGCACTTCGGGGCGCTGAAGGTCATGACGGAGGCGCTGAAGTGGGCGGCGGGCTGAAGCGGGTCACCGGTTCGCCGCCCGCGAGGACGGCCAGCACGTTGTCGACCGCGAGGTCGCCCATCGCCTGACGCGTGCGGACGGTCGCGCTGCCGAGGTGCGGGACGAGCACGGCGCGTTCCTGGGCGAGCAGAGCGGGGTGGACGGCCGGCTCGTGCTCGAAGTTGTCGACCGCCGCCGCGAACAGATGGCCGGAGTCGAGGGCGCCGGCCAGCGCGGCCTCGTCCACGACACCGGCGGTCATGCTCACCAGCACCGCGCCGGACGGCAGTTGTGCGAGCCTGCGGGCGTCGACCAGGTGCCGGGTGGCGTCGTTCAGCGGGGCGGTGACCACCAGCACCCGTGAGGTGGCGAGGAGTTCGTCCAGCGGCAGCAGCTCGGCGCCGGCCTCCTGGTCGGCAGGCAGCCGGCGGCGGTTGTGGTAGGCGACGGGCATGCCGAACGCGGCGGCGCGCCGGGCGACGGCCCGGCCGATCCGGCCCATGCCGAGGATGCCCAGCGGCGTGCCGCCGAGCTCCATCCCGAGCATGAAGGTCGGCGCCCACGCCCAGGGACGCCCCGAGCGCAGCAGCCGTTCGCCCTCGCCGACGCGCCGGGCGGCCGCGAGCAGCAGGGCCCACGCCATGTCGGCGGTGGCCTCGGTGAGCACCCCCGGGGTGTGCGAGACGGCGACCCCGCGGGCGGCGCAGGCCGCGTGGTCGATGTTGTGCGTGCCGACGGCGTGGTTGGCCACCAGGCGGAGGGCGGGGCCTGCGGCGTCGAGGAGTTCGGCGTCGACGGCGTCGTCCAGGGTGGTGATCAGTGCGGTGCGGCCGGCCGCGGCGGCGAGCAGTTCGGGGCGCGGCATGGGCTGCTCGGCGTCGTGCACGGTCGCCTCGCAGGCGGCGGCGAGCCGCTCCACGACGCCGGGGGCCAGCCGCCGGGTGACGAGCACCCGGGGTGCGGCGGTGCGGGTGCCGGCGGACGTGCGGATGTCGGTCATCAGGCCCGCAGGCTACACCGCCTGCGGGCCCGGTGACCGGCTCCGACGCCCGGACCGGTCAGAGCGGCTGCGGTTCGAGGTCGCGGTTGATCCGCTGCCAGCCGCGGGCCGAGACGATGGTCGGGTGGTCGTCGCCGAAGAGCTCCACCAGTGCCGCGATGGCCTGTCGGCGCAGGGTCTCGGCCTCGTCCTGGCGTCCGGAGGCGCGGAGGGTGACGGCGAGGTTGAGGCCGCAGACGACGGCGTCGGGGTGGCCGGGGCCGTACCGGTTGTGCAGGCCCGCGTAGGCGGCGCGGCCCAGCTCCTCGGCCTTGGCCAGCTGGTGGTTGTCCGCGTAGGCGTTGGCGAGGTTGATGGTGGCGTTGAGCGTGTAGGGGTGGTCGGGGTCGAGGGCGTGGGCGAGGCCGGCGACGGCCTCCTCGCCGTGCCGGATCGCCCCGGCGATGTCACCGCTGCCGCGGAGGTAGATGGCGAGGTTGTTCTGGCAGAGGGCGGTGAAGGGGTGGTGGTCGCCGTTGAGGCGCCGGTAGCCGTCGTACGCCTCCTGGGCGATGTCGCGGGCGGTCTCCTTGTCGCCGGCGGCGCTGTGGTCGGCGGCGAGGTTGAGCCGGCAGGCGAGCGCGTCGGCGTTCTCCGGACCGTACTGCTCGACGTACCGCTCGTAGGTCTGCTCGGTGAGACGGCGGGCCTCGCGGGACTCGCCCGCGCGGCGGAGCGAGACGGCGAGCGACTTGGCGTTGCGGAGGTTCTCCGGGGCGTCGGGCTGCAGGACGCTGTCGAGCGCCTGGGTGACCTCGCGCAGAATCTCCACCGAGCCCTTGTAGTCGCCGAGTTCGCGGAGGTCGCGGGCGAGGTTGGACTTGCTGGAGAGGGTGTACGGGTGGCGTGCGCCGAGGACGGCGGCCCGCCGGTCGTACGTCTCCTGGTCGAGGTCGCGGGCGAGCTGGGTGTTGCCGACCAGCCGGTGGTCGATGGCCAGGTTGTTGGCGACGGACAGGGTGCGCGGGTTGTCGTCGCCGAAGAGGTCGCGGAACTGGTTGTAGGTGTCGATGTCGAGGATCAGCGCCTCCTGGAACCTGCCGAGGAAGCGCAGGTCGGCGCCGAGCGAACCGGCGGTCATCAGGGTGAAGGCGTTGTGGTCGCCGAGGAGGTCCTTCTGTCCCGCCATGGTGGCGCGGTCGAGCTCCAGGGCCTCGTTGTAGGCGCCCTGGCTGCGCAGCACGTTGCCGAGCTGGAAGTTGAGGCTCAGCATCTGGCGGCGCAGGAAGCGGCGTTCGCCGGCCTTGGTCTCGGCCTCGTAGCGGGCCGACCACGCGGCGTCCAGGGCGCGGGCGAGCGTCATGGCGCGGTCGAGGTCGACGCGCTTCCACAGGTAGCGGACGCGGTCGATGAGGAGTTCGCGGGTCTCGCGCTCGTCGCAGTCCTGGGCCTTGGACGGGCCGAGGTGCGGCCAGATCTTCTCGAAGGCGGGCCAGTTCTGCGGGTCGTCGGTGTCGCCGAGCGCCGGGCGGGCGTTGACGAGGATGCGGTGCACGTCGTGGACGGCGTCGTTCTGCTCGTCGGCGGACATGCCGCTGCGGACGACGGCCTGCACGAGCCGGTGCACCTGGAAGCTGTTGCTGTTGGCGTCGGTCTTGGCCAGGGCGTAGCGGCTGACCGCCTGGATGACCTTGCCGAGCATGAAGCTGTCGGTGAGTTCGTCGTCGTACGGGGCGAGGGCCCGGGTCATCTGGTCGTTGTAGAAGAGTGTGAGGGAGATCGGCTCGGGCGCGAAGAACGCGCAGAGCTGGAGGAGGCGGACGGCGGCCGGGGACTGCTCGCGGAGGCGGGCGATGGAGACGTTCCAGGTGGCGCCGACCGGGGTGGGGTAGTCGACGGGGGTGTCGCCGGCCGCGAGGGCCTTGGTGGCCTCGGCCTGCAGCTGGGCGACGTACGTGTCGACGGGGGTCCGGGTGGTCTCCAGCCAGGCGGCGGCGACCTCGACGGCGAGCGGCAGGTCGCCGACGGCCTCGGCGACCCGGTCGGCGTCGGGACGGGAGAGCCCGCGGACCCTGCGCCGCAGGTGGTCGATGCTCTCGCCGCGGGTGAAGACGTCGACGCCGAGCACTCCGGCCTGCCCGGACCAGCCCTGGTTCCGGGAGGTGATGAGGATGTGCCCGGAGCCGCCGGGGAAGTACCGGCGGACCTCGGACGGCTCGTCGGCGTTGTCGAAGATCAGCAGCCAGCGGGGGGTCGGGGTGCCGCGGCGCAGCGCCTCGCGGGCGGCCTCGGCGGCCTCGTTGACGCTGTCGCTGACGCGCAGGCCGAGCCGGTCGGCGAGTTCGGCGAGGCTCTGGGCGACGGTCTCGGCCTGCTCGGCGTCGATCCACCAGACCAGGTCGTAGTGCGACATGTAGCGGTGGGCGTACTCCAGGGCCACCTGGGTCTTGCCGACGCCGCCGAGGCCGTACAGCGTCTGCGGGGTGGGCAGGACGGCGGTGGGGCCGCCGACGAGCTGCTCGCGCAGGTCGTCGAGGACGCCGATACGGCCGGTGAAGGAGGGGTTGCGCTGCGGCACCGACCAGTAGGCCGGCTTGGTGCCGGGGAAGCGGGGCGCGCCGGGGCTCCGCTCGACGGGGTCGTTGTGCCCGAGGGCGCGCAGCAGGGTGAGGGCGGCCTGGGTCTCGTCGCGGCCGACGAGGTCGACGGGGTTGCGGTTGTTGAACGGCGCGGTCAGGCGGACGTCGCCGACGCGGACGGGGATGACCTGCCGCCGGGTGCCGGCCGGGTCGCCGCCGACGGTGCGCTCCCACAGGGCCTGGGCCTGCGGCGACACCAGGTAGGCGGAGGAGAGCACGGCAACGGTGCGGAACGCCGCGTCGATCCCCTGCTCGGTGGAGGCGCGCGGGTCCGAGCCGATGCCGAGGTCGCGGGAGACGACGCGGAAACCGGCGTCGGTGAGGACGGAGGCGATCCAGTCCGCCCAGACGCGGTCCTCGGGCACGAAGCTGAGGTAGAGGTCGGCGGGGGCGGTGGGCCGGCGGCGGATGAACGAGTCGAGGTTCCGGAGGCGTTCCAGTTCGTCCATGGGCGGGAGGGCGGTGATCCGTCCGCGGGTGACGGCGGAGGTGAGGCGTTCGCAGGCGGAGAGCAGCGAGGACGGCTGACCGGGCTGGTCACCGAAGGGGGCGAGGATCTCCTCGTACGAGTAGAACGGCCGGTAGGGGATCTCCACGGAGGCCCAGTACTGGGCGAGTTCGGCCTCGCCGAGGCCGGTGGGCAGCCCGGCGAAGCGGATCCGGGCGTGGGCGCGGCCGGCGTCCGCACGCTCCTTCTCGTTCTCGTCGATCCGCATCGGCACGGGCAGGATGCGGATGCCGCGGTCGCCGTAGCGGCCGTCGACGGTGTGCGCGATGCCGGCGGCGCCGTCGATGCTCTGGTCGCTGAGGGTGAAGCAGACCACCAGGTCGTCGGGCATCTCGACGGTGCAGATGTCGGCGGTGTCGGTGAGGCCGGTGCGGCTGTCGATCAGCACGTAGTCGTAGTGGCGCTTCATGTCCCGCCGCAGGAACTGCAGGAAGCGCTGGCCGTCGTAGCGCTCGTAGAAGTCGTCCCAGTCGACGCGGTTGGCGGCGTAGTCGCGGTTGACCTGGCCGGCGGGGACGTAGTCGAGGCCGCCGGTGCCGGGGAACCGCCAGGCGAGCGAGATCGCGTGCGGGTGGATCCGGGCGAAGTCCTCGTACCAGTGGGGTGCGCGCTCGACGGGGCGCCGGGCCTCCTCGTAGTAGTCGGCGAAGAGGTCCATCATGCCGGTGGTGGCGTCCACCGCGGCCTGGTCGAGGAAGGGGTGGAAGAAGCGGCCGAGTCCGGGCGCTTCGAGGTCCCAGTCGACGGTGAGCACGCGGAAGCCGTTGGAGGCGAGGATCCAGGCGGTGTTGGCGAGGGCCATGGTGCGGCCGGTGCCGCCCTTGTAGGAGTAGAAGGTGATGATGCGGCCCTGCCGGTCCTCGGCCGCCGCGGGTGCGGCCCCGCCCGGCGCTTCGGCCTCGGTCTGCCTGTCGGTCATGGCTGTCCTCCCCCGGGCGTGGCCCTCACGGTGCCCTCGCCGTCCTCGTCGTGCCGTGCGTCGGGCGGTAACTGGCGGGGCCGCTGTCCGGCGTCTGGCTCGGCCCGCAGGCTGGGCCTGCGGGGGCCCGGCAGCTGGGTGTCGGGTTCGCTGCGGCGCTCGAACCCCTCGTTGGCGCGGATCAGGGCCCGCTGCATCTCACCCCGGAACTCCTCCAGGGTGGTCGGGGGGCCCGTGCCGGCGCCGCGCAGGGTGGGCCGGTGGGATCCGTGCGCGTGACGCAGCACGTCGTCGCTGATCCGGCCGAGTTCGGCGTCGTGGGCGGCGCACTCCTCGTCGTCGGTGTTCCACGGTTCGAGGGTGGAGAGCCAGCCGTGGTCGCGGCGGTCGAGGTTGCGGAGCGTCTCCCGGCGGCGGGTGTCGTACAGCGCCCAGCGGTCGACCAGCACCACGCCGGGGGCGCTGGGTTCGGCGCTGCCGAGCAGGGCGGTGGCCTCGCTCTCGAACTCGTGGATGGTGGCGCGGAACCCCATGTCGCGGGCGACCTCGACGGCGTCCTCCGCGAGCGGGCGGCGGGAGTCGGGCCGGTAGGGCTGCCAGTCGGTACGGCGCGCGCCGTAGCACTCGGGGCCGCGTCCGGGGGGCAGTTCGTTCCGGCGGTAGGAGTACACGGAGATCCGCAGGGTGTTGGTGGGCTCCGGCGGGCCGAAGGCGCTGGGCTGCGCCTCGAAGTCGGCCTGCCGGCCGACCGGGATGACGGTCTGCTCGGCGACGTCGACGATGCGCTGGGCGAGGCGGTGGACGGCGAGTTCGTACTGCGTCCGGTACGCGGTGAGCTTCATGAGGGCGTAGAGGCCCTCGGTGGCGTAGTCCGGGCCGAAGCTGCCGTGGTTGAACTGCAGCTCGCCGGCGCAGCGGGGCAGGGTGTAGTGGTCCATGGCGACCCACAGCACCGGGACGATGCCGCTGGTCTCCTCGCCGTCGCGGCGCCGCTGGTAGACGGGCCGCTGGCTGAAGGCGTGCCACTCCTGACCGCAGGCGTGGCTCTTGAAGTAGCGGGGCGAGTAGAGCGGCACGAAGACGCGGCAGTTGGAGAGTTCCTTGGCGAGACGCTCGGCCCAGAACTGCCCCTGGTGCATCGACTGGTCCATGAAACCGACGGGCACGCCGTCCGGTACGTCCGTGAGCTGGGTGATCGCCTCCGACAGATCTTCGTAGAGCTTGGCCACCCAGTGGTTGGGATCGCCGACGCGGCTGGTGGCGCGTGGCGTGTGGGCATAGCTGAGAAAGAAGTACGGGCGTACCTCGTTCTTGCCCCGTCCCCCCGGGTTGTTCACCGGCGCCTCCCCCGAGACCGTCCATCCCTGCCCCTTGCGGGGATTGTCAGTCTAGGAAGGTCCTGTTCCCCGTGGGAATAGGGCGTATCCCCGAACACGCTCGAAACGGGTCAACGGACTTGATCCAGAAGCCATTTGGTGGCCAGGTCGACGGCGTCGGCGATCGGCATGAGTACGCATTCGGCGTCGCCCAGGCGGCCCCTGACCAGGCCCGGGAGATCGCGGGCGAGGTCGGCCGCCATGCGTTCGAGGTGGGCGATGGCCAGGGAGGGCGCGTCGAAGTGCACCCATTGCCGGAATCCGCGCCGATCCTTCACCACCGCGCCGTACCGCTGCACCGGAGGATCCGGTTGCCGGTACTCCGCGAGATGGAGGACGGTGCAGCAGGACCACGGCACGCTGACCAGCAGCACCCGGGCGCACGCGTCGTACAGTCGGCCCACCGGGGAGTCCTCCCCGAGGTGTGAGGTGAGCCGGTGGCCGCCGGTCAGCGCTTCGGCGCGGGGCCCCAGGGCGGCGAACGAGGTCTGCGGGTGCGTGCTGCGGACGGCGCCGGGCAGCAGCCGGATCTCCTCGGCGAGCCGGCCCATGGTGGGCGAGGCCGGGGTCGCCACCGGGTCGTACGGGGGCATGGTGGCCCGGTGGCGGCGGAGTCCGGCCGGGTCGAGGCCGGCGGTGGCCTGCCGGTGCAGCGGGGAGGTGTAGGAGTTCTCGGGGGTTGCGGTGTAGGCGACGAGGGTTCCGGCAGGGCCGAGGGTGTCGCGGAGGGCCGCGGTGATGGTCCCGGTGCGGTCCTCGACCGGTCCGACCGCCCGGGCGGAGGCCTGCACGAGGAGTGTCTCGCCCTCGCGTACGCCGAGGCCCCGCAGGTGGTCCGCCAGCTCCGTCCGGGAGTACATGCCGCGCCTCCGTCAGCCGGGCCCGATGTCCGCGGGCCCAGCGCCCGGCATGCGGGCCGAGCGCTCACGGTAGTGCACGGCGACGGCGGCCGTCTGTAGCGCACGTGGCCTGCCGTATCATCATGTCCTTTGCCGGTGGCGGCACTTCGACGATCCGGCGGCACCGTCGGACCACTCGTTCGGGGCGTTTCACTCCTCCCGTTCGAGGGCCGCGATCGATTCCCTGGCCCAGCGGGTGTACGGGTCGTCGGGGCCGAGGATGCCGTCGAGCTCGGGGAGGAGGTCCCGGAGCCGGCCGAGGCCGTCCTCGCGGTCGCCGGTCCGCGCCGTCCAGTAGGCGTGGTCGCCGCGGCAGCGGAGGAACGTCACGTGGTCGGGCGGCATGACGTGCCCGAGGTCGTCCAGCAGTTCGCCCAGCAGCCGGACGGCGCCGGCGGCGTCGCCGGTCTCACCCGCCCACTGGGCGACCCTGACACGGAACCCGTAGGGCGTGAAGTGGCCGGGGCCGAGGACGGCGGTGAGCCGGGGCATCAGCGGCACGATGATCCTCAGGGCTGCCTCCGGGTCGCCGGTGACGCCGGTCCAGTGACCGATCTCGGCCTCGGTGATGACGGCGAGCTGGTCGTCGGGGCCGAGGGCGCGCCGGATGTCGGGGAGCAGGTCGCGCCAGAGGGTGAGGGCGGTCTCGGCGTCGCCGCTCTGGCCGGTGTGCGAGGCGATGTTGGCACGGCTGCGCAGGGTCTCGCGGTGTTCGGGGCCGAGGACGCGGGTCTGGCGTTCCAGCAGGTCGGTGTAGAGGACCAGGGCTGCCCTCCGGTCCACCCACCCCGTCCAGAAGGCGGACTGGTGCCGGGTGCGGAGGCAGTCGGGGTGGTCCGGGCCGAGCAGCCGTTCCTGGTCGGGCAGCAGGTCGCGGTAGGCGTCGGCGGCGCCCTGCCACTCTCCCGACATGCCCTGCCAGTGGGCGTTCCGGGCCTGCAGGTGGAGGGTTCGCGGGTGGTCGGCGCCGAGGCGGCCGGCGAGGTCGGCGAGCAGGTCGCGGCAGAGCCGGCGGGCGGTCTGGGGTGCGCCGCCCTCACCGATCCACTCGGCGAGGTCGGCCCGGCCGCCGAGCACGGCGGGGTGGTCGGGCCCGGTCCGGACGAGGAGGTCCTCCAGCACCTGCTCACCGAGTTCGACGGCGTCGTGCCAGCGCCGCCCCTCGACATGGGCGGCGAGCACCGGGTCCTGCTCGGCGAGCGACCCGAACGGTACGTCGTCGACGCGCGGGCCGCCCGCGGCGGGGGCGAACCGGGCGAGCAGCGGGGAGCCGGTGCCGGCGAACGCGGAGGCCCCGGGCGGCAGGGCGCGGGTGCCTGCGGTGTCGGCGCGCAGTGCGGGCGTGTACGCCCCTTGTGGGGGGTTGCGGTCGATGGCCGCGCCGACGAGCACCGCGGTGTCGAGGGCGGCGCGGACGGGCACCGAGTCGAGGAGCAGGTCCCGCAGGCCGGGCCGGAAGTCGTAGCGCTGCTGCCGGCCTGCGGGCCCGTCCGGCCGGGGGGCCCGGCGCAGCAGTCCCCCGAGCAGGACCTCGGCCAGCTGGGCCGGGGTGCTGCGGCCGCGCAGCACGGCTCGCTGGACGATCCGCATGACGGGGAGGGTGAGCGGCCGTACGGCGGCGAGGTGCCCGGCGAGCAGGTAGGCCTCGGGTGAGGCCGCGGCCCGGAACAGGGCGAGCCGGGCGCGCATGTCCACGGGTGCCGGTTCACGGCGGGCCGGGAGCGGCTCGGGCCGCCGGCCGGCGCCGGTGACCTGGAGGACGGCCGGTGCGGTGCCGGCGACCAGGCCGGTGAAGGCGGCGAGGGAGGCAGGGTCGAGTTCGAGGACGGGAACGGGCACGCCGTCGAACGGGGCGAGGTCGGGCAGGACGGGATCGGTGGCCCGCCAGGTCGGGTTGGCGCCGCCGGGGCGGGCCGGCCGCAGCAGCCGGGTCTCCACGGGCAGTCCGGCCCCTGCCCACAGCCGCTGCGGGAGCGGCTGCAGGACGGCTGTGGGGCACCGGCGGGCAAGGGCGTCGAGCAGCGGGTCCGTCCGGCCGTCCCGCCAGGCCGCCCCGACGGCGTCGGACAGGACGAGGACGGCTGCACGGCCGTCGGCGGGGCAGACCGCCCGGGGGGTGAGGGCCGGGGCGGCGTGCCCGGCGAAGGGGTGGCGGTGCAGGTAGGGGCCGTCCGGGTGGCGGGTGTCGAGGCCGAGGGTGCGCACCCGGCGGAACACCCCGGCGCCGGCCAGGAGGGTGCGGAGCCCGTCCGAGAGTTCGCGCCAGATCTCCATGGACAGGCCGTCGTCCACCAGCAGGACGAGGTCCAGCCAGCGTTCGGCGCGGGGGCGGACGGCGACGTCGGCGAGGCCGGTTTCGGCCATGAGGTCGGCGGTCGCTTCCTCGTCGACCTCCTCCTCGTGCACGGAGGGGACGGGGCGCTTCAGCGTCCGCAGCGCGCGGACGAGTCCGCGCTGGCCGGGCACGGCACGTTCGGCGCGCACCAGCACCGGCAGCGCCGCGCCGCCCTGGTCGGGGTCGCCGGCGGCGGCGTACACGTCGGTGCCGGCCGGCTGGGGCGGCTCCTGGTGGCCGTACGCGGGCGGGGCGGTCCCGTCCCCGCCGGGGGCCGGGCGGGGCGGCGCGGCCCCGGCGGCCGGTACGGGCTCCCGGTCGGCGGGCCGCCCCATCCGGTCGGCGAGCCAGAGCACCTCGGCGAGTTCGAGGGCGGTCAGTGCGACGCCCGCGCCTTCGAGCACCGAGCGGAGCCGGTCCGGGCCGCCGCCGTTCACGCGGGCAGCCCGCCGTCGTCGAGGGAGCGCAGGACGGCCTCCGCGAGGTGGCCGCGGTCGAGGTCCACACCGCCGATCCGCAGGTGGACGGCGTTGAGCAGTTGATCGGTGGCGAGGACGGCCTGCCCGGAGTCGCGCCGGTCGAGGAAGTCGGCGATGAGGTCCTCGGCGACGGAGAGGCCTTCGTCCCCGAGGTGGGCGCCGACGATCGCCCGCAGCTGGTCGCCGGTGGGCGGCTTGAGGTCGAGACGGACGCAGCGCCGGAGGAACGCGGGCGGGAAGTCCCGTTCGCCGTTGCTCGTCAGAACGGTGACGGGGAACTCCCGGCACGCGACGCGGCCCCGGTGCACGGGGAACCGGTCCGGGCTTCCCTCCACCATGACCCGGACCTCCTCCTGGTCGGGGCCTAGCCGGGCCAGTTCGGGAATCCGGAACTCCCCCTCCTCGAAGACCACCAGCAGGTCGTTGGGGAGGTCGGCGTCGCCCTTGTCGAGCTCGTCGACGAGCAGGACGCGCGGGCGGCCGGGTGTGCCGGTGGCCAGGGCGGTGCCGAGGGCTCCGAGCCTGACGTAGGCGCCGATGTCCGACTCGGTGCCGGCCGTGCGGCCGGCCGTCCCGGCATCGCGCAGCCGCCCGACCGCGTCGTAGCGGTAGAGGCCGTCGGCGAGGACCGTCCGGCTGTTGACGTCCCAGCGCAGCGGGGCGTCGAGGCCGAGTTCGTGGGCGACGGAGTGGGCGAGGGAGGACTTCCCGGTACCGGGCGGGCCGGTGACGAGCAGGGGACGGCGCAGGTGGAGGGCGGCGTTGACGATGTCGGCCTCGGCGTCCCCGATGTGGTAGCGGGCGGCGTGACGGGCCACGCCGTCGCTGGGGAAGCGCCGCCATGGCGGGGGCGGCGGCAGCGCGCGGGCGCGGCGCACCCGGTCACCGCGGTAGAGCCGCCAGCCGTCGGTGCCGCCCGTGGCATCCACGGCCGTGGCATCGGTGTCCTCTGTGGCGCCGTTCATCGTGCGGGTCCTCTCCTCCGACGGTTCCAGGGCGGGTGTCACTGCGGGTCGCCGAGCTGCAGGGTCTCCGGCAGGCCGTCGGGCCCGTCGTAGACGAGTGCGAGATGGCGGCCCGGACCGCCGTCCGCCGCACCGAGCCGGGCCTCGTACACGGCACGGGGCAGCTGGGCGGCTCTGAGGCCGGTGGCGAGTCCGTGCAGATGGGACGCGCCCTCGGGGCCGGCCGCGGGACGCGGCCAGGCGACGGCGGGTACGCCGACGGCGAGCGCGATGGCGCGCAGCCGGGCGGTGAGCGTGAGCGGACCGCAGAGCGCGACGCCGCTGACCGGTTCGGGCCGACCGCGTTCCTGGACGGCGGGTTCGCGCCGGTGCTGGGCCAGCACGGCACCGGTGTGCCGGGCCTGCCAGCGGTACCGGAGCTCGGGCCAGTACTCGGGGCGGCGCAGTTCGGGACAGCGCAGCACGACCTGGAAGTCCTCGCCGAGGATGCTGGGGAAGATCTCGTCGGGCCGGTACACCCAGCGGTCGACGTCGAGGTCGAGCTGGTCCTTGCGGACGAAGACCTCGACGGTCGGCATCGCTCCCGGTGCGCTTTCGCGGACGGAGGCCGCGATGAATCCGGCCAGGTGCTCCATGAGGGCGGTGCGGGTCGTCGGGGTGTCGAGGCAGACCAGGTGACGGGCGGTGCCGTGCGCGTCACGGGTGCGGACGACGGCCCGGTAGGTGTGCGGCGGGCCGGCGGGCCAGAGCTGCAGCTGGACCACCGGGCCGGAGGCGGTTCCGGGGCGGGCGGCCCGCCGGGCCTCGGCCGCCCGGGCGCGCCCCTCGACCAGGGCCGGGGCCACACCGAGCCGGTCGGCGACCCGGTCGTTCCATGCCCGCAGGGCCGCCCCGAGGGGTTCGGGGGCCGTGTCGGCGGCGGCCTCCACCAGGTCGAGCAGGGCGGGTACGGCGCCGTGGCGGGGCCGGTAGCCCTCCAGGCGCCGGGTGAGTCCGGGCCATCCGGGGTCGTCGTGCACGAGACCGGACGGGAGGGTGGCGGCGACCGCGGCGGGGCTTCCCGGGTGGCCTCGGAGCAGCTCCTGCAGGGTGCGGTGCTCGATGGCGGTGAGGAGTTCGTCGGGGGCGGTGAACACCGCGGCGGCCTGGATGTCGAGGCGGTCGGCCGTGGTGGCGGCCCGGTCGGCGAGCAGGGCGAGCAGGGTGGCGGTGCCGTGGTCGGCGGCTGACGCGGTGAGGACGAGCCGCTCCGGGGTCGCGGGTTCGCCGTCCGGCGGCAGGGGCTCGGCGAGTTCGGCGGCGAGGGCGCGGGCCACGCCCTCCCGGTCGGCCTGGTGCGGCAGGGCACGGCGGACGGTGTCGAGGAGGTGCTGCCAGGCGTGCGGGCGTGCCCCGGCACCGTCGGCGCCGGGGGCGCCGATCGGGGCCAGCCGGGGGAAGTGGCGGGTGATCACCTGTACGGGTATGGCGAAGGCCCGGGTCTTGCGGCGGCTGACGACCAGGCCGACCACCCGCTGCCGGTCGCGGTCCCAGAGCGGACTGCCGCTGTAGCCCTCGACGAGGGCCTGGGACGAGGCCGGGGTGTCCAGCACCAGCCAGCGGTCGGTGACGCCCTGGACCCGTACGGGGGCAACGGTGCTGGCGTTGCCGCTGCCGAACCACGCGAAGGCGGACGGGCCGGTGCGGTGGTCGCCGAGGTGCGGTCCGTCGGGTCCGGGCGGGGCCGGGTCGACCAGCCGGAGCAGGGCGAGGTCGTCGGCCCACTCCGGGTCGCCGGGCCGGGCCGGCTGCCGGTCGTCGCGGACGCCGGGCAGCCAGCGGTCGACGGCGACCCGCAGCCGGTGCGGCCCGCGGCCGGGCAGGATGACGGCGAGCCCGGGAACGATTCCGTCGTGCTCCTGCGGCGGGTCGGGCTCGAAGGCGGGCCGGCCGAGGGCCAGGTTGACGACGTGCGCGCAGGTCAGCACCAGACCGCCGGCCACGAGCAGGCCGCCGCCGGAGGCCTGGGTGTCGGCGGTGCCGTACAGCGCGACGTGGGCCGCCTTGACCGCGGCGTCGGGGTCGGCGGGTCCGGTGCCGTACGGGCCGGGGAACGGGCTCAGGGCGCCGCCCCCTCCATCGGCGCCCCGGCGCCGGCCTCGGCCGGCCGCGGCGCGGGGACGGCGCCGATGCGCCAGGAGGCCCGTACGGTCAGGGTGGCCTCGGCGCCGACCCCGACGATGCCCAGCCGCAGGTCCTTGGAGAGCTTGATGCCGAACTCGACCTCGACCTGGTCGGGCGGCCGGACGGCGGAGCGCACGGCGCCGTGCACCAGGTCGAGGACACCGCCCAGGGGCTGCAGGGCGTCGCGGAGGGCGGTGACGCCGGTGCGGGCGGTGTCGCGTGCCCGGCCGACCGCGACCGTCTCGCCCGATCCGTCCGGAAGGTCCGGGTTGCCCGGCCCGCCCGATGATTCAGCGGCCGGTGCCGCCAGGTCGGAGAGTTCCAGCAGCACGGAGGTGCCGTCCCCCAGCGTCACTTCGGTGAATGCCGTCATGCGCCCACTCTGCCATCGCGACGGCAGCCGACACGGCGTCAACGTCCTTTTTCACGTGCGCGTTTCGGCCATGTCCGACCGGGCCTCCCAGGCGGCGCGGTTGGCCGCCGCGGAGGCGCGGGCCGCGGCCTCCGCGGCGGCGCCGACGGGCACGTCGAGCCAGGGCGCGACGGCGGTGCGCATCCGGGCGACCATGCGGATGCCGAGCGGGGTGAGCGAGCCCGAGCCGGCGAGGGTCTCGACGGCGGCGGCGGTGTACCCCCGCCAGGTGGCGAGCTGCCGGCGGGCGTGGTCGGCGGGTGTTCCGGCCAGACCGTCGTAGGCGCGGACGCGGCCGGCCCAGAACTCGGTGACGGCGAGGTGCGCGTACGTGCCCTGGAGCAGGCCTTCGAGCGGCCGCGGGTCGGGCCGCCAGGGGGCGTGGTAGAGCCGGTCGTCGGCGGGGTCGTAGAGGTCGTGCCGGTCGAGCACGGCGCCCAGCTTGACGTGCATGAACTCGTGGACCAGCAGCAGCGCGAGGATCGGCGCCGTGGCGGGCCGGGCGATCCCGACCGCCCCGAAGGCCTGCCGGGCGGCGGCGCTGATGTCCCGCCCCTCGGGCGCCGGCCGCAGCGGGGTGACGGTGGAGAGGCCGACGGCGAGGCCCGGGGCGTGGCCGGGCAGGTCGCGGCCGATGAGCTCCCAGGCCTCGCGCAGCGAGCCCGTCCAGTCGAGGAGTCCGGCGTCGTCGAGGCGGTCGGCCACCGGCCACTGGTGGCAGTCGCGCTGCGGGTCGGTGTCCTCCAGGGCGAGCGTCCAGCCGGGCAGGGCGACCCGCCGGACGGGCTGCCAGACCGCGCCCGCCGGGGTGCTCCAGGCGACGTCCGCACCGCGGACCGTGAACCCGTCCGCGGTGCCGCGGAGCCTGGCCTCACCGACCCCGCCGACGGCGACCCGGCCGAGGGTGGGCAGGTGCACGGCGCCAGCGCGGACGGGGACGGGGAGGTCGAAGGCGATCCGGGCGCGCAGGGCGGCGGCGGCCGCGAGTTCGGCGAGCCCGCCGAGGTCCGCGCCGGGTTCGCCGCGCAGGCAGCGGGCGGCCCAGGCGCGCGCGTACGGGTGCGCGAACACCGCGTCGAGGGCGTCCGGGGCGCGGCCGTCGAGGTCCACCAGGACCTGCCAGGCGTCGGGGCGCCCGTCGGCGAGGGCGGCGACCATCCGGCGGGTGAGGCCGAGCTGGCCCGCGGCGAGGGCGGCGACGGTGGCGGCGTCGCCGTGTCCGGACGCGATCTGGTCGAGCTGCCCCTCCGTCAGATCGCCCTCGGTGGGCGAGGCCTGTGCGGGGACGGTGACCGCGGCGGGGGCTTCGTCGGCGACGCGGTCGCGGACGGTGGTGATGAGGCGCATCAGGTCTCCACAGAAGACCGAGGGGTTGGTGAAGCCGCTGCCGGTGCGGTAGCGGTGGGCGTAGAGGCCGCCGCCGCAGGAGCGGACGACGGGACAGGCGCGGCACTCGGCGCTCAACCCGGCCAGGCCGGACTGGCGTTCGCGCATGCCGGGATGGTCGGCGACCTGGTCGAGGGTGTGCTCGAAGACGGTGAAGCCGGTGGCGGGGGCACCGTCGTAGGCGGTCTTCAGGCTGTCGGCCTGCTCGAACGACCCGTCGGTGTCGATGACGACCAGGTCGGCCGGGTCGAGGCCGAGGGACTCGGTGAGGCTGGAGAGGCCGCGGAGCGTCCGGCGCACCGAGTCGAAGATGCGGACCGGCACGGGCCTGCCCCGGGCCGTCCACCGGTCGTGGACGGCGAGCAGCCAGTCGGCGTACGGGTGCGGGCCGAGGTGCGGCGGGCGGTGCGGCGGGGTGTCCCAGGTGGCGTGCGGCAGCAGGAAGTCGATCCGGGGCGGTTCGAGCTCGGCGAGGGCGTCGTAGACCGCCTTGGGGTCGTTGTCGACGTCGATGGTGCACAGCAGCCCGGCGTACAGGTGGCGGTACTCGGGGCGACGCAGCAGGCCGATCGCGGCGAGGACCTTGTCGTGACTGCTGCGGCCGTCGGCGAAGCGGCGGTGGCGGTCGTTGGCGGCCCGGTCGCCGTCGAGGGAGATCCCGACCCGGATGCCGTACTCGGCGAACAGGTCGAGGTGGCGCGGGGACAGCAGGACGCCGTTGGTGTGGATGCGCAGGTCGAGGCTGCAGCCGGCGGGGAGTGCCCGGTGCAGTTCGTCGGCGGCGCGGCGGATGACGGCGGGACCGGCGAGGAGGGGCTCACCACCGTGCAGCACCACGTGCACCGCGGGCAGGCCGTGAGCGCCCGCGTGCTCGGCGATCCGTTCGGCCGTCCGGGCGAGGACGGCGTCGGGAACGACTCTGGGCTTGCCACGCCAGCTGGTGTCGGCGTGCTCGTAGACGTAGCAGTGGTCGCACGCAAGATCACAACGACTGTGGATCTTGAGAACGAACTGCGAGAACGGCACCAGCGGCGTGGCGGCCAGGGCGTGCGAGCCCACGGGCGCTTCCATCTCCGTCAGATGGACGACTGGAAGGCGGCCACGGCCACCTGTCCCGAATCGGCGCCCGGCAGGGCGCGCTGAAGGTTCTCGATCAGCCTGTCGACACTGAGGGCAGCGAGGTCGGCAAGTGATGGCCGCACGGCCGCCTCGTCGGCGGCGGGGCCGTCGGTCGGCCGGGTGGCGAGGGCAGCAACCATGGGAATCTCGTTTCTTCGGGTTCGAAGCACCTGGGACGGGGGGACCGGGTCTACGCGCCCGGAGCCCCGGGGCTGTTCCCGGCGAGGCAGGCGTCGCCCTCCGGCACCCGGCCGGGAAACGCCGAGTCCCGGCCCCAGGCCTTTGCACCCACTCAGAACCCTAAACCCCTGACAGCAAATTTGACGAACTATCAGCATCATCGCTGAGCCGTTTGATAAGCGTCATTCGGACGGCTCACCCCGGCGCGACACGGGCGTTCGCCGGGAGTACAGGCGCTCGACACGCCGACCGCCACCCTCCGCACCGAAGAACGGCGGCCCTCCCGGCCCTCCCGGGACTCGACGGTCCCGCGACAGCCCGAGGCCCGCCGCACCGGCCGGCGTCCGCGTCCGCGGACCCGGCAGCGCCCGCACGCGAGGTCGCGGCGGCCGTGCACCCTCCGGACGCACCGGGAGAACGGCACCGCCGGCAGGGCGGCCGGGCCGCACTGCGGGCCGCGACCGTCAGACGGAGGAGTTGAACGCGGCCACGGACATCCGGCCGGAGTCGACATCCGGCAGGGCGCGATGCAGCTGCGCGGCCAGTTCGTCGGCACCCGTGGCGGCGAGCGAGGCGAGCGAGGGCCGCACGGCAGTCCCCTCGGCCACCCCGTCCGCCGGCCGGGCAGTGGATGCATCAACCATGGGAGGTCCCGTTTCTTCAAGGCCGAAGCGCCACAGGGGGCACGGCGCAACGACCTGAGCGTGCGCCACGGCCGGCGAACGGCGCCCTCCGGGCGGATTCCAGACCCTTGCAAGGGAATAATATCGCCCTACAAGAAGAATTGACGATGCGTCAGCTCTTTCGGCCGACCACCCGGCACGGGCTGCCCGAGCGGTCCACCCCCGGTCGACACCGTGCCCGTCAGGGGCACAGCCGCTCGACGCGCCAGCCGCCGCCGTCCGCGACGAAGATCAGGCGGTCGTGCAGGCGGTTCTCGCGGCCCTGCCAGAACTCGACCGTCTCGGGCACGACGCGGTAGCCGCCCCAGAACGGCGGCACCGGCACGCCCTCGCCCTCCGGGTAGCGGGCGGCGAGGTCGGCGTAGCGCTGCTCCAGGACGTCGCGGCCGGAGACGGGGCTGGACTGCTCGCTGGCCCAGGCGCCGAGCTGGGAGCCGTGCGGGCGGGTGCGGAAGTAGGCGGCGGTCTCGTCGCGGCCGACCTTCTCGACCCGGCCGCAGACGATGACCTGGCGGGCCAGGGCGACCCACGGGAAGAGCAGCGCGGCCTGCGGGTTCACGGCGATCTCGGCGCCCTTGCGCGAGCCGTAGTTGGTGAAGAACACGAAGCCGCGGTCGTCGTAGCCCTTGAGCAGCACGGTGCGGGAGCTGGGCCGCCCCGCCGCGTCGGCGGTGGAGAGGACCATGGCGTTCGGCTCGGTCACCCCGGCCTCGGACGCCTCGTGGAACCAGGTGGTGAACTGGGTGACCGGGTCGGCCGCGAGGGCGCCCTCCGCGAGGCCGTCGTGCTGGTAGTGCTTGCGCATGACGGCCAGGTCCGGCCCGGGCCGGTCCTCGGTCGGCGCGGTCAGGGCTGTCGGGGGATGTTCCGCGGTAGGCACGGCAACATCATCCCGTACGACAAGCGTGGCGGGCTGCTACGTCCCGGCAAACCCCGGTCGGAGTTAAGGTGTCCCCCCACTGCATGGCCACCCGCCGTGCGGGGAATCGTGCCGTACGACCCGGTTTTCCCCGGTCCGTCCGCCGACGGGCCCGGACCCCGGAGCCCGGGCCGGGGCTACCGGTGGGGGAAACATCACCGTCGTGGTGTATGGCGCAATGCACTCCGTGCCTGCAAGGCTGACACCGAGTGCCAACCCCACCGAACGGTCACCCGGACCGCCGCCCCACTCTCCGCGGCGTCCCGGATCGGATCACTGAAGGAGCCGTCTGATGTCCGACTTCGTACCCGGACTCGAAGGTGTAGTCGCCTTCGAGAGCGAGATCGCCGAACCCGACCGTGAGGGCGGCGCACTGCGCTACCGCGGCGTGGACATCGACGACCTCGTGGGCCACGTCTCCTTCGGCCACGTGTGGGGCCTGCTGGTGGACGGCAAGTTCAACCCCGGCCTGCCCGCCGCCGAGCCCTTCCCGATCCCGGTGCACTCCGGCGACATCCGGGTCGACGTGCAGTCCGCGCTCGCCATGCTCGCCCCGGTGTGGGGCCTCCAGCCGCTGCTCGACATCTCCGCCGAGCAGGCCCGCGACGACCTCGCCCGCGCGGCCGTCATGGCGCTGTCGTACGTCGCCCAGTCCGCCCGCGGCCAGGGCCTGCCGATGGTGCCGCAGCGCGAGATCGACAAGGCCGAGACGGTCGTCGAGCGGTTCATGATCCGCTGGCGCGGCGAGCCGGACCCGAAGCACGTCAAGGCCGTCGACGCGTACTGGACCTCCGCCGCCGAGCACGGCATGAACGCCTCGACCTTCACCGCCCGCGTCATCGCCTCCACCGGCGCCGACGTCGCGGCGGCGCTGTCCGGCGCGGTCGGCGCGATGTCGGGCCCGCTGCACGGCGGCGCGCCGTCCCGCGTGCTCGGCATGATCGAGGAGATCGAGCGCACCGGCGACGCGGCGGGCTACGTGAAGAAGGCCCTCGACAAGGGCGAGCGCCTGATGGGCTTCGGCCACCGCGTCTACCGCGCGGAGGACCCGCGCGCCCGCGTGCTGCGCCGCACCGCCCGCGAGCTCGGCGCGCCGCGCTTCGAGATCGCCGAGGCGCTGGAGAAGGCCGCGCTGGAGGAGCTGCACAACCGGCGCCCCGACCGCGTGCTCGCGACCAACGTCGAGTTCTGGGCCGCGATCATGCTGGACTTCGCCGAGGTGCCGGCCCACATGTTCACCTCGATGTTCACCTGTGCCCGCACCGCCGGCTGGTCCGCGCACATCCTGGAGCAGAAGCGCACCGGCCGTCTGGTCCGGCCGTCCGCGCGCTACCTCGGCCCCGGCCCGCGCAGCCCGCGCGAGGTCGAGGGCTACGCCTCGATCGCGCACTGACGCTTCACTCGTTCGGGCGGGTCCGGCACGCGGCCGGACCCGCCCGCACCTGTGAAGATCACATCTCAGCGTGCGGACGTCCGTCACCTCCCCGCAACACGGGCCGGTAGGCTGCGCGTGTGGCTCAGATCCAGATCCCCGCTGACATCAAGCCCGCAGACGGCCGTTTCGGCTGCGGACCGTCCAAGGTGCGCCCCGAGGCCCTGAGTGCCCTCGCCGCGACCGGAACCTCCCTGCTCGGCACCTCGCACCGCCAGGCCCCGGTGAAGAACCTGGTCAAGCGCGTGCGCGAGGGCGTGAGCAGCCTCTTCTCGCTGCCCGAGGGCTACGAGGTGGTGCTCGGCAACGGCGGCTCGACCGCGTTCTGGGACATCGCCGCCTTCGGCCTGGTGCGCGAGAAGTCGCAGCACCTCAACTTCGGCGAGTTCTCGTCGAAGTTCGCCTCCTCGGTGAAGGCCGCCCCGTGGCTGGGCGACCCCTCCGTGATCAAGTCCGAGCCGGGCACCCACCCGCTGCCGGTCGCCGAGGCCGGCGTGGACGTCTACGCGCTCACCCACAACGAGACCTCCACCGGTGTCGCCATGCCGATCCGCCGCCCGGCGGGCGGGGACGCGGGCTCGCTGGTGCTGGTCGACGCCACCTCGGGCGCCGGCGGCCTGCCGGTCGACATCACCGAGACGGACGTCTACTACTTCGCGCCGCAGAAGTCCTTCGCGAGCGAGGGCGGCCTCTGGCTGGCCACCTTCTCCCCGGCCGCCCTGGAGCGCGCCGCCGAGATCGCCGCCTCCGGCCGCTACATCCCGCCGTTCTTCGACCTGCCGACCGCGATCGACAACTCGTCGAAGGACCAGACGTACAACACCCCGTCGGTGTCGACGCTCTTCCTGCTGGCCGACCAGCTGGAGTGGCTGAACGGCAACGGCGGCCTGGAGTGGGCCGTCGCCCGCACCGCGGAGTCCTCCTCGATCCTCTACTCGTGGGCCGAGAAGTCCTCCTTCGCCCAGCCGTTCGTGGCGAAGGCCGAGGAGCGCTCGCAGGTCGTCGGCACCATCGACTTCGACGACTCGATCGACGCCGCCGCCATCGCCAAGGCGCTGCGCGCCAACGGCATCGTCGACACCGAGCCGTACCGCAAGCTCGGCCGCAACCAGCTGCGCGTCGCGATGTTCCCGGCGATCGACCCGGCCGACGTCCAGGCGCTCACCGCCTGCATCGACTACGTGATCGAGCAGCTCTGACCCGTCGCCCGGCGCCCCGCACGGGGTGACGGACCGCGCACCCGCACGACCGACGGCCCCCGGCCCGCCCCACGGCACCGGGGGCCGTCGCCGTTCCCGGTCCGCCGGGGGGGGCGGGGCGACCGACCCGACGGGACGGGCGGTGCCGGGCCTCGTCCGCGGTCAGCGCCGGACGAGCGAACTGACGATCACCACGGCCAGCAGCAGCAACAGCGCGCCGGTCACGATCCGCATGCGAGTCTTCGGGTCCACGCTCCGAGGTTAGTCGGTCGCCGGAGCGCCGGAGCCACCGCCCTGCACGGGCGGGAGGCCGCCGCGGTGCTCCTGGGCGCGGAACACGGTCGGCGCCACGCCCACCCGCCGCGTGAAGATGCGGCTGAAGTACGCCGGGTCCTCGTACCCCACCCGCCGGGCGACCTCGGCGACCGGCAGCCCGCCCGCGGCCAGCAGCCGCTTGGCCTCGTCGAGCCGTACCGCCAGCACGTACTCCCGCGGGCCGACCCCGCCGGCCGCACGGACGGCGCGCCGCAGCCCGGCCACCGTCACCCCGGCCCGCCGGGCGTGCCCGGCGACCGGCAGCGGCAGGAACGCGCCCTGCCGCAGCGCGGCGACGACGGGGTCGCCCGCCGGGCCGAGGTCGGCCCGGTGGCGGCGCAGCTCCACCAGCAGCTCGTGGACGCCCGCCCCGGCCTCCACCCCGGCCAGGGGACCGCCGCGGCGGCAGGCGGCGGCGATCCGGCCGATCACCCGCCGGACGGGCTCCGCGGCGGTCAGCGGGACGACGTCGGCCTCCGGCAGCAGCCCGAGTTCGGCGTAGGCGGCCAGCGCCGGGCCGGTGAAGTCGACGAAGCACTCCGCCCAGCCGCCGGCGTCCGGCCCGTAGTGGTGGGCCACGCCCGGGCGCAGCAGCAGCACCGCGGGTGCCACGACGGTCCGGCGGGTGCCGTCCGGGGCGGCGGACCAGCCGCGGCCCTCGGTGACCAGCACCGCCACCCAGCGGTCGAGGGTGCGCGGCCCGACGACGGGGAGCCGCCCGCGCTGCACGCCGGTGCCGAGGCAGGCCAGGCCGGTCGCGAGCTGGGCGGGCCCGGGTGTGAGGTAGTGCCACCAGCGCTCCATGCCCGTCTCCGTCTCCGTGTCGGCCCCCGCTCCCGCTCCCGCTCCCACTCCTGCCCCCGCTCCCGCCCCGGGGTCGCCTCCGCCGGCCGGTGCCGGGTCGCACGACAATCCAACACGCCGGGGAGTTCCGTCCATAGCCGCGGCCCCGCCCGGTCGCGCAGGCTTGGCGGCATGCTCACCTACGACTCCGCCGGATTCCGGCTCGACGGCCGCCCGCTGCGCATCCTGTCAGGTGCCGTGCACTACGCCAGGACCCGTCCCGGGCAGTGGCCGCAGCGGCTCGCCGCCGTCCGCGCGATGGGGCTGAACACCGTCGAGACGTACGTGCCGTGGAACCTCCACGAGCCCGCGCCCGGCCGGTACGAGCGGCTCGCGGAGCTCGGGGAGTTCCTCGACGAGGCGGCCCGGCAGGGCCTGTGGGCGATCGTCCGGCCCGGCCCGTACATCTGCGCGGAGTGGGACAACGGCGGGCTGCCCGGCTGGCTCACCGCCCGGGTGGGCCGGCGGGCGCGGACGTCCGACCCGGAGTACCTGGCGGCGGTGGACGCCTTCTTCGACGTGCTGCTGCCCGCGGTGGTGGCCCGCCAGGGCGACCGCGGCGGCAACGTGCTCATGGTGCAGGTGGAGAACGAGTACGGGTCGTTCGGCAGCGACGGCGCCTATCTGCGCCACCTCGCCGACGGGCTGCGCGACCGCGGCGTCACCGTGCCGCTCTTCACCTCGGACGGCCCGGAGGACCACATGCTGACCGGCGGCACCCTGCCGGGGGTGCTGGCCACGGTGAACTTCGGCTCCGACCCGGAGGAGGCGTTCGCGGCACTGCGCCGCCACCGCCCCGCGGACCCGCCGTTCTGCATGGAGTACTGGAACGGCTGGTTCGACCACTGGGGCCGCCCGCACCACACCCGCGACGCGGAGAACGCCGCCGGCACGCTGCGGCGGATCCTCGCGGCGGGCGGCTCGGTCAACCTCTACATGGCGCACGGCGGCACCAGCTTCGGCACCACCGCCGGGGCGAACCACGCCGACCCGCCGTTCAACTCGACCGACTGGGAGCACTCGCCGTTCCAGCCGGTGACGACCTCGTACGACTACGACGCGCCGCTGGACGAGCGCGGTGCACCGACCGCCAAGTACCGGCTGTTCCGGGAGGTGCTGGCGGAGTTCGCGGCGGCGCGTCCCGAGGAGGCGCGGTACCTGGACGACCGGGAGCCCGCGCTCCCGCCCGTCGCACCGGTGCTGCCCGCGGCCGTGGTGCCGCTGACGGAACGGGCTGCGCTGCCGTTCGGCCCGGCCGTCTCCTCGCCCGTGCCGCCCACCTTCGAGGAGCTCGGCCTGGAGCACGGGCTGGTGCGGTACACCGCGGAGCTCCCCGGCCCCCGGCCGCCGCTGCCGCTCACCGTCGAAGGGCTGCGCGACCGGGCCACCCTGCGCGTCGACGGCGGACGGACCGCCGAGCTGGAGCGCGGCACCGGGCAGGAACCGCCCCAGGTGGCCGGCGGCGCCCGGATCGAGCTGCTGGTGGAGTCCCTCGGCCGGGTCAACTACGGGCCGCAGGTCGGCGAGACCAAGGGCGTCACGGGCGGTGTCCGGCACGAGCGCCAGTACGTGCACGGCTGGCGGGCCGAGCCGCTGCCGCTGGACCCGCTGCCGGCGGCGGAGTTCACCGCCGGTGACGGGGAGGGGCTGGCCCGCGGCACGCTCGACCTCGCGGAGACCGGCGACGCCTTCCTCGCCGTCCCGGGCGGGCACCACGGCTACCTGTGGGCCAACGGCTTCCTCCTCGGCCGCTACGACGCCCGCGGCCCCCAGCGCACCCTCTACTGCCCGCAGCCGGTGCTGCGGCCGGGCCGCAACACCTTCGTCCTGCTGGAACTGGGCGACGCGGCTCCCGACCGGATCGAGCTGCGGCCGGAGGCCGGCCTCGGCTGAGGCGCGGCCGGGACGCGGCCGGGGCGCCGGGTGCGACGGGGCCGAATGCGGGCGGGTTCAGGCTTCCCAGCGGGCCAGCGGCCACGCCGCCAGGCTGCGGTAGCGGGACGGCCCGAAGCCCGTCTCGCTGAGCATCAGGTGCATCTCCGACGCCTCCCACTCCGTGCCGCGGAAGCCGTCCAGGGCCGCCGCGAGGTGCTGGAGCGCGGAGGCCGTACCGCGCTGCTCGGCGCGGCGCCGCCCCCGGAAGGACCCGGACCTGGCGAGGGTCAGGTGCGGGTGGAAGCCGTACTGGTCGAGCTCCACGCCCAGCTCGCCCACGGCCGCGCGGACGGCTTCGGCGAGCCTGCGCAGCGCCCACACCTCGCCGTCGACGCCCGCCCAGAGCGCGCGGTCGCCGAAGGTGCCGCCGCCGGCCAGCCGGAGCCGGTGGGCGCCGTGCTCGCCGGCCGTCCGGGCGAGCGCGGCCTCCAGCGCCGGGACGTCGGTGACGGGCACCTCGCCGAGGAAGGCGAGCGTGAGGTGCCAGCCCTCGACCTCCGTCCAGCGCAGCCGGTCGGCGCCGGGCAGGCCGTGCAGCGGGGCGGCCGCGTCGACGAGTTCCTGCACCGCCGCGGTCGGCGGGTCGACCACCACGAAGAGCCTCATGGGCCCATCCTGCCGTCCGCCGGCGCCGGGCTCATCCGCTTTACCGCCGGGCGCATCCGCCTCGCCGCCCGGCGGGACGGACGAGCCCGGCCCGGCGGTGGCCGGGCCGGGCTCGGTACAGCGGTACAGCGGTACAGCGGTACAGCGGTACAGCGGTACAGCGGTGCCGTCAGGTGCTCAGCAGGCGGGCACGAGGTCGTCCTTGGGCAGGGTGCGCGGCACGACCGCGACCACCCGGCCGCCCGCACCGGGGTGCAGGTCGACGCGGACCTTCAGGCCGGCGGCGCGGGCCAGCACCACGGCGACCGTGCCGGCGGCGGCGGCGGAGACCAGTCCGCAGGCGAGCAGGCCGAGCCGCGGCCCGTACACGTCGGTGACCCAGCCGACGATCGGTGCGCCGATGGGGGTGCCGCCGGTGAAGACCAGCACCAGCAGGCCCATCACCCGGCCGCGCATGGCGGGCTCGGTGGCCAGCTGCAGCGCCGAGTTGACGGAGGTGTTGAAGGTGAGGCCGAAGACGCCGGTCAGGGTCAGCAGCAGGGCGAAGGTCCAGTAGCCGGGGGCGAACGCGGCCAGCACCTCCAGCGCGCCGAACGCGAGGGCCGCACCGACCAGCCGCCGTAGCCGCGGGGCGCCGCGCCGGGCGGCGAGCAGGGCCCCGGTGAGGGAGCCGACCGCCATCGCGGTGTTGAGCAGGCCGTACTCGCCGGCGCCGACCTTGAAGGTGTCGTAGGCGAAGCCGGAGAGCAGCGTCGGGAAGTTGAACCCGAAGGTGCCGATGAACCCGGCGAGCACCATCGGCCACAGCAGTTCGGGGCGTTCCCGGACGTACCGCAGCCCTTCGCGGAGCTGGCCGCCGCGGCGGGCGACCGGCTCGACCGGCCGCAGTTCGCTCTCCCGCATGGCGAGCATGCCGCCGATGACGGCGGCGAAGGACAGCGCGTTGACGGCGAAGGCCCAGCCGCTGCCCACCGCGGCGATCAGCAGGCCGGCGACGGCCGGGCCGACCAGGCGGGCGGTCTGGAAGTTGGCGGCGTTGAGGCTGACCGCGTTGGAGAGGTCCTTGGCGGGCACCATCTCGCTGACGAAGGCCTGCCGGGTCGGGTTGTCGACGACGGTGACGAGGCCCAGCAGCAGCGCGAAGACGTAGACGTGGCCGGCGGTCACCGCGCCGGTGACGGTGAGCACGGCCAGGCCGGCGGCCAGCAGGCCCATGGCGCCCTGGGTGGCGATCAGCAGGCGGCGCTTGGGCAGCCGGTCGGCGAGGACGCCGCCCCACAGGCCGAGCAGCAGCATCGGCAGGAACTGCATGGCGGTGGTGATGCCGACGGCGAACGGGCTGCCGGTGAGGCTGAGCACCAGCCAGTCCTGGGCGATGCGCTGCATCCAGGTGCCGGTGTTGGAGACGACCTGGCCGGCGAAGTAGTAGCGGTAGTTACGGATCCGGAGGGAGGAGAACATCCCGCCGGACCGGGTCTTGCGCGCCCGGGAGGGGGCGGCGGATGCGGCGGTGGTGGCCGCCGCGGTGCGTTCGCAGGGGTCGTCGTCGCCGCTGCCGGGCAGGCCCACGGGGGCGGGTGCCCGGCTCACGGCGGTGGCGGCGGCGGCCGCCGTCCGGTCCGCGGTGCTGTCGTCGGTACGGGTGGCGGCTGCGCTGGCTGCGGCCGGCGGTGTCACGTGGGGCTCCCCTCGGTGCGTGGCGGCGGGCAGGCGCGGCGCCACGCGGCTGATCTCACTGGTGTGTCCTGCGGTGATGCGGTACTCCTTCGTCGGTGCCGTGGGATGTCGTGCCTCAGAGGCGGGCGAGTTTGTAGAGCGCGGGTGCCGCGGCGCGGACCAGGGCCCATTCCTCCTCGGTGAGCCCGGCGGCCAGTTCGGCCAGCCAGGCGTTCCGCCGGCGGCGGCTCTCCGCGAGGATCTCCTCCGCCTGTTCGGTGCTGCTGACGACCACCTGGCGGCGGTCGTCCGGGTGCGGCTCGCGCCGCACCAGCCCCTTCTCCTCCAGCATGGCGATGATGCGGGTCATGGACGGCGGCTGGACGTGCTCGCGTCGGGCGAGCTCGCCGGGGGTCGCCCGGCCGCAGCGGGCCAGGGTGCCGAGCACCCCCATCTCGGTGGGGCTCAGCGACTCCTCGACCCGCTGGTGTCGCAACCGGCGGGCAAGGCGCATCGTGGACGACCGCAGCTGACTGACGGCTGCAAGATCGTCCTCGGACATCTCGGGCATGGTCATTAGACTACGTCATTACTCTCTCTAAGGAAAACGGGATTCCCGCCGCTTCCGCCCCCCGATCCGCGGCCGGTGCGCAGTTCCCCGGGACATCGCGTCAATCTCCGGTGACGACTTCTTGCCCCAAACGTGAAGTACCGCCTCCCACCTGCGAGTTCACCGAACCTCCCGGCATTGCCCATGAGTGACGGCGACCACTAGGGTCCGTCTTGTCAGGAACACAGCACGCCGGCACTGTGCACCCCACTCCGTCCTGGGAGTCCCCTTGGGTCACGTCCACCACGCTGTCTACGGCTGGCTGACACCGGCGATCTCGTACGTCATCGCCTGCCTCGGCGCCCTCGTGGCGCTGCGCAGCACCCGCTGGGCCCTGCTGTCCGAGGGCCGCTCGCGGCGCAACTGGCTGCTGTTCGGCACGGTGTCGCTCGGCGGCGGCATCTGGAGCATGCACTTCGTCGCCATGCTCGGCTTCGCCGTGAGCGGCGTCGAGATCCACTACGCCGTCCCGCTCACCCTGGTGAGCCTGGTCGTCGCCCTCGGCTTCGTCGGCGTCGGCATCTTCACCGTCGGCTACAGCACCCGCCCCCGCGGGGCGGTCCTGGCCGGCGGCGCGGCCACCGGCCTCGGCGTCGCCGCGATGCACTACCTCGGCATGGCCGCCGTCCGGGTGCCCGGCCACCTCTCCTACGACCCGGTGACCGTGGCGGTCTCCGTCGCCATCGCCGTGCTCGCCGCGACGGCCGCCCTCTGGGCCGCCCTCAACATCCGGGGCACCGCGGCCGTGCTGGCCGCCTCCCCGGTGATGGGCATCGCCGTCTGCGCGATGCACTTCACCGGCATGGCGGCCGTCTCGGTGCACCTCTCGGACGACCTGCGGGCCCCGCCCGGACCGGTGGCGCTGCAGTTCGTCTTCCCGCTCGCCGTCGGCTTCGGCACCTACGTCTTCATCAGCGCGCTGGCGTTCGCGGTGGCACCGAGCAAGCACGGCCGCGAGCGGCCGATCCTGACCGGTCCGGCCGCACCGCTGCCCGGCGAGCGCACGGCCCGCGCCGAACAGCCCCGCGCCGACCAGCCCGCCGGCCGCCGGCCCGGCGCCGCCCGGCCCGCCGCTGCGCCGGTGGCCGGCCGGGTGGTGCCGGCCTGGTCCGGTCCGCAGGCCTTCGACGAGCCCGCCGCACCGCGCCAGCGCTGAACCACGGCCCCGCCGCGGGGGAGGACGGCCCACCGGCCGTCCTCCCCCGCGGTGCGTCCGGCCCCGGTGCCGTTCAGCCGCGGAGGTGGGCGGGCGTCTCCGTCGGGCAGACCTTGTGCACGAAGGCACGGCGCAGCCCGTGGTAGGGCTCGTCCGGGGCGGTGAAGTTGCGCCGCATCCGTTCCAGCTCCTCGGCCCGGTAGGCGGAGAGCGGCTTCTCCTCCTCGTCGCGGGCCCGGCGGCGCTTCTTCTCCAGCAGCCGGGTGTCGAGGTCGGGCGAGGCGGCGAGGGCCACCGCCTCGCGGTGCACCCGGCGGCGGAACTCCGCGGCGCTGCCCGGCATCACCCGGTCGGCCAGGCCGAGGCGTTCGGCCTCGTGGGCGCCGACCGGCAGGGCCGCGCCGGTGAGCCGGGCCGCGGTGTCCGCCCCGACGCGGCGGGGCAGGGTGTACGTCCAGTACTCGGAGCCGTACAGGCCCATCAGCCGGTAGTGCGGGTTGAGCACCGCGGAGGTGCGGCACCAGACCTCGTCGGCGGCGATGGCGAGCATCACGCCGCCGGCCGCCGCGTTGCCGGCCACGGCGGAGACGGTGACCCGGTCGGTGGTGGTGAGGATCGCCTCGACGAGGTCGTCCATGGCGTTGATGTTCCGCCAGGACTCCTCGGCGGGGTCGGCGGCGGCCTCGACGGTGTTGAGGTGGATGCCGTTGGAGTAGAAGTCGCGTCCGGGCCCCAGCACGATCACCCCGGTGGGGCGGGTGCAGGCGGCCCGGTAGGCGTCGAGCAGGCGGCGGCACTGGCCGGTGCTCATCGCGCCGCCGGGGAAGGCGAATTCGAGGAAGCCGACGCCGGCGTCCTCGTGGTAGCGCAGCTCCGACCAGGTGGCGCGGCGGGCCGCGTCCCACGGGGTGACCGGCACCTCCGGCACGCCGTCGAGGAGGGCGCCCAGCACCTGTGCGGCGGGCAGCTTGTAGGTGGCCGGGCCGCCGGGCGTGCGGCGCGGGCGCAGCTGGGGGATCCAGACGGCGCCGTCGGTGGTGGCGCGGCAGATCGCGCCGTGCCGGGTGGCGACGACCGTCCCCGGGGTGCCGCGCAGCTCGTCCTCGGGGTGGCCGCCGTGGAGGAAGTACTCGGTGCCGTGGATCACGTCGAGGACGCCGGGCTGGGAGTCGCCGGAGCGGAGCTTGCGCAGCACGGCGGCGGTGTCGTCGGCGGCCCAGTCGATCCGGCGGTGCTCCTGGGCGTGGTAGGGCCGGAGGCGGCCGCGGACGTCCCAGCGGGTGGTGTCGAGCGGCTCGGGTTCGAACCAGCCGCTCTCGTGGCGTTCGACGGCGAGCAGGACGGCCTCCAGGGCCGCGTCGGCGACCTCGTTGCGGTAGGCCTCGCTCTTGCCGCAGGCGGGCATCCGGAACGGGACGGACGCCCAGACGGGCCCGGCGTCCATCTCGGCGACCGCCTGCAGCACGGTGACGCCCCACTCCTCGGCACCCTCGTGGATCGCCCAGTCGAGCGAGGACGGGCCGCGGTCGCCCTTCGGGCCGGGGTGGACGATGAGGACGGTGTGCCGGCTCCAGATGTCCTCGGGGACGGCCCGGGTGAGCATCGGGGCGAGCACGAGGTCGGGTGAGAAGCGGGCGACGGCGGCCCGGACGGGCTCGTCGCCGAGGGCCAGTTCGACGGCCACGGTGTGCCCGCGGGCACGGAGTTCGGTGTGGACGCGCTGGGTGAGGCTGTTGAACGCGCTGGCGACGAGCAGGATGCGCAAAGTGGCCCTCCGACGGCATGTCAGCAGTGCTGCGGGTGTGCCCGGCCGGTACGGGCGCACCGGGGTGCGCCCGGGCGCGGAGGCGGCGTCACGGACCGGGTCGCACCCGTCGGCGGGCCGGCGGGTCCGGTCATCCAACCATGGTCATGGACACGCAACATCCTGGATCGCGACCGGGTGCAGGCCCTGCACAACACTCTCCCCGAACACCCGTCCCGGCCGCCGGACCACCGCCGGATCACCACCCGTACGCCACCCGTACGCCACTCGTCGCGCTCCCCCTGCGCCCGCCCGCCTCGCCCGCGCTCGGCCGCGGCGGCCTCCCCCGCGGAACGCGACCGGCACCTCGCGGCCGCGGCCGACGGCCAGGCGCAGGATGCAGAAGGAGATGAAGCCGAAGCCGATGCCGTTCGTGATCGAGTAGGTGAACGGCATCATGACGATCGTCAGGAACGCCGGCATCGCGATCGTCCAGTCGTCCCAGTCGATCTCGCGGATCGAGTTCGCCAGGATCAGGAAGCCGACGGCGACCAGGGCCGGGGTGGCGGCCTGCGCGGGCACCATGGTGGCCAGCGGGGTGAGGAAGAGCGCCACCAGGAAGAGCGCGCCGGTGACGATCGACGCGAAGCCGGTGCGGGCCCCCTCGCCGACGCCCGCGGTGGACTCGACGTAGCAGGTGTTGGCGGAGCAGGAGGCCGCACCGCCGGCCGCGGTGGCGATGCCGTCCACCATGAGGATCTTGTTGATGCCGGGCAGGTCGCCCTTCTCGTCGAGCAGGTGCGCCTCGTCCGCGACGCCGAGGATGGTGCCCATCGCGTCGAAGAAGCAGGACATCAGCACGGTGAAGGTGAACAGCACGCCGGTGAGGATGCCGACGTGCTGGAAGCCGCCGAAGAGGTCGACGTCGCCGATCAGGCCGAAGTCGGGGGCGGCCACCGGGTTGCCGGGCCAGGTCGGCACGGTGAGGCCCCAGCCCTGGCCGATGTTCGCGACCTGCTCGATCACCAGGGCGACGACGGTGGCCACGACGATGCTGATCAGGATGGCGCCGGGCACCTTGCGCACCATCAGCACCAGCGTGAGCACCAGGCCGACGACGAAGACCAGCACGGGCCAGCCGACCAGGTGCCCGGTGCCGCCGAGCTGCAGGGGCACGGTGGTGTGGGCGGCGTCGGGGATGCGGCTGACGAAGCCGGCGTCGACCAGGCCGATCAGGGCGATGAAGAGGCCGATGCCGATGGCGATGGCCTTGCGCAGGCCGAGCGGCACGGCGTTCATCACGCGCTCGCGCAGGCCGGTGGCGACCAGCACCATGATCGCGATGCCGGCGAGCACCACCATGCCCATGGCCTCGGGCCAGGTCATCCGGGGTGCGAGCTGGAGGGCCACGATGCTGTTGACGCCGAGGCCCGCGGCCAGGGCGATCGGCACGTTGCCGATGACGCCCATGAGCAGCGTGGTGAGGCCCGCGGTGAGCGCGGTGGCGGTCACCAGCTGGCCGCTGTCGAGGTGGGCGCCGTTCATGTCCGTGGCGCTGGCCAGGATGATCGGGTTCAGCACCAGGATGTAGGCCATGGTGAAGAAGGTCGCGACGCCGCCGCGGAGCTCGCGGGGCAGCGTGGAGCCGCGCTCGGAGATCCGGAAGAAGCGGTCGAGGGCTCCGGCGGAGGGCTTCGGAGCGGGGGAGGGCGCGTCGGCCACGGGGGTCGACTGGGCCTTCGGAGGCATGCGGGGGTCCTCGCGGGTGGTGGGGGGCACGGGGAGGGACCGTGGCGGCGCTGCCTGGTCCACCGGCGGCCTGGGGGGGCGGTCCGACGGACGCGCGGACAGCAACCGGAATGTCCAGTATGAGTTTTCGCTCGTGCACGCGCCATCTTCGCGCGTAGAAAAGGCCCCTTACCCGGCGCGGGCCGTTCCGCCCGGGCCTTCCGCAGCAGCCCGCACCCGCCCCCGTACCCTAGGGGCCATGGCCAAGACCCCCCTGCGCCCCTCGCCCCCGCCGCTGGAGGCCAACGACGTCGCGATCGTCGGCGGCGGCACGGTGCTGTGGTTCGTCGCGTTCGTGGTGCTGCTGCCCTTCCAGGGCGCGCTCTCCGACCACGGCCACGGCAGCTGGCCGTGGATCTGCCTGTCGGGCGGCCTGCTGGGGCTGATCGGCCTCTGGTACTGCCGGGCCCGCCGGGACGCCATCCGTCGCTCCCGCGCCGCGGAGGCCGGGGCCGCCACCGGCGCCGACGGCCCCGCCCCGGACGGCCCCGCCACGCACCTGGACTGATCCCCCGGGGGCCGCCCCTCCCCCGCAGCCCGAACGCCGCACAACCGGCGCACCGGACATTCCGCCCACCTAGAGTCGATGCCATGACGCATCCCGCGGAGGGCATGGCCGAGGCCGGGAACCCCGGCCCGGGCGGGCGGCACGGCGGGCTCACGGCGGCCGAGGTCGACCGGCGGGTCGCGCGCGGCGAGGTCAACGACGTCCCCGTCCGCTCCAGCCGCTCGACCCGCGAGATCGTCCACGCCAACGTCTTCACCCGCTTCAACGGCATCATCGGCGTGATGTTCGCGATCATCCTGGTCGTCGGCCCGGTCCAGGACGGCCTCTTCGGCCTCGTCATCGTCGCCAACACGCTGATCGGCATCGTCCAGGAGCTCCGCGCCAAGCGGACCCTCGACGGACTCGCGCTGATCGGCGAGGCCAGGCCGCGGGTACGCCGCGACGGCACCGCGCAGACCGTCGCCACCTCCGCGATCGTGCTCGGCGACACCGTGCTGCTGGCCATCGGCGACAAGGTCGTCGTGGACGGCTCCGTCGCCGAGGCCGACGGGCTGGAGATCGACGAGTCGCTCCTCACCGGCGAACCCGACCCCGTCCTGAAGCGGCCCGGCGACCAGGTGATGTCCGGCAGCTTCGTGGTCGCCGGCTCCGGCGCGTTCACCGCCACCCGGGTCGGCCGTGAGGCGTACGCCGCCCAGCTCGCCGAGGAGGCGAGCCGGTTCACCCTCGTCCGCTCCGAGCTGCGCACCGGCATCGACCAGATCCTGCGCTTCATCACCTTCCTGCTGGTGCCCACGGCGGTGGGCCTGGTCATCAGCCAGCTCGCGGTCGAGGGCCGCGACTGGCAGGAGGCCGTCCGCCGCATGGTGGCGGGCATCGTGCCGATGGTCCCCGAGGGACTGGTGCTGCTGACCTCGGTGGCCTTCGCGATCGGCGTGGTGCGGCTCGGCCGCCGCCGGTGCCTCGTGCAGGAGCTGCCCGCGATCGAGGGCCTCGCCCGGGTCGACACCGTCTGCCTCGACAAGACCGGCACCCTCACCGAGGGCGGCATGGACCTCGTCGAGCTGCGGCCGCTCACCGACGGCCGCGTCACCGACGCCGACCGGCAGGTGCTGCGCGAGGTGCTCGCCGCGCTGGGCGCCGCGGACGCCCGCCCCAACGCGTCCATGCAGGCGGTGATCGACGCGTGCGGGCCGCCCCCGGACGGCCGGCGGCCGGTGCTCGCGGCGATGCCGTTCTCCTCGGCCCGCAAGTGGAGCGCGGCCCGGCTCGCGGACCCGGCGGGCGGCGAGGCCAGCTGGCTGCTCGGCGCCCCCGACGTGCTGCTGCCCTCCGGGCACGCCGCCCTCGGCGAGGCCGACGCCCTGGGCGCCCGGGGACTGCGGGTGCTGCTGCTGGGCCGCTCGGCCGTACCGCTGGACGCGCCCGACCCGGCCGCCGGGCTGGAACCCGCGGCACTGGTGGTGCTGCAGCAGCGGCTGCGCTCCGACGCCTCCGCGACCCTGCGCTACTTCGAGGGCCAGCAGGTGCGGGCCAAGGTGATCTCCGGCGACGCCGCGGTGTCCGTCGGCGCGGTCGCCACGCACCTGGGCCTGCCCGGGGCCGAGCAGCCGGTGGACGCCCGCACCCTCCCGGCGCACGGCTCCCCCGAGTTCGCCGACCTCGCCGACCGCACGTCCGTCTTCGGGCGGGTCACCCCGCAGCAGAAGCGCGAACTCGTCGCCGCCCTGCAGTCCCGGGGCCACACCGTCGCTATGACCGGCGACGGCGTCAACGACGTGCTCGCCCTGAAGGACGCCGACATCGGTGTCGCCATGGGCACCGGCAGCGACGCCACCCGGGCGGTGGCGCAGATCGTCCTGCTCGACGACTCGTTCGCCACCCTCCCCTCCGTGGTCGCCGAGGGGCGACGCGTGATCGGCAACATCGAACGGGTCGCCAACCTCTTCCTCGTGAAGACGGTCTACTCGGTGCTGCTCGCCCTGCTCGTGGTCTGCACGCACGTGCCGTACCCGTTCCTGCCGCGGCACTCCACCGTGCTGTCGACCCTCACGATCGGCGTGCCCGCGTTCTTCCTCGCACTGGCGCCCAACAACGAGCGGGCCCGCACCGGGTTCGTCCGGCGGGTGCTGCGGCTCGCCGTGCCGGGCGGGGTGATCGCGGGCACGGCCTGCTTCACCGCGTACATGCTGGCCCGGCTCGACACGTCCACCGGGCTGGAGGCGGACACCAGCGTGGCGACGCTGACGCTGTTCCTCGTGGCGATGTGGGTGCTGGCGATCGTCGCCCGGCCGTACACGTGGTGGCGGCTGCTGCTCATCGCCGCGATGGGCGGGGCGTTCGCGCTGGTGCTGCTGGTGCCGTGGCTGTCGGACTTCTTCCAGCTGGAACTGGTCGGCGTGCGCGGCCCGCTGACCGGTGTGCTGATCGCCGGGGTCGCCGGGGTGCTCCTGGAGATCACCTGGCGGATCGTGGTGCTGCGCACCGACCCGCCGGAGGACGGCGGCGAGGGCTTCGCGGAGGCGCGGGCCGGGTAGCCTCACGCCGGACGGAGGGGGGCGCGGGATGGGGCGCAGGGGCGGGGAGCTGGAGGCCTTCATGGCCTTCTGCGCGGGCCTGGCGACGCTCTTCGGCGGCTGGCTGCTGGGGGCGCTCGTCCACCTGCCGACCTGGGCGGCGGCCGTCGCCGCGGCCACGGCGACGCTGGGGACGTACCACCGGCTGCGGGTGCGCCCGGCCGCCCGCGCCCTGCGGACGGCACGGGCGGCGAGGGCGGCCCAGGAGGCCAAGGCCGGAGCCGCCGGGGCCGGAGCCGCCGGGGCCCGCTCCGCCCCGGGCGCGGCGGGCCGGGGCGGAGCGGGCCGGGCGGCTCAGGACTCGTAGTCGCGGGCGGCGAGCAGCTCGTAGGCGCGGTCCGGCTCGGCGAGCGCGGCGAGCACCTCGAAGCGGCGGTGCCACTGGCCGACCGACCAGGCGAGGCCCGCCGCCAGCCCCTCGGGCGTGGCCGCGTGCAGCAGCCCCGGCACCGGCGGCACCTCGAACTCGTCGTCCTCGTCGCCCGGCTCGGCGTCCTCCGGGGCGTACGGCGCCTCCGGGGCCTCGGCGGCGGTGTCCCAGCGCCAGTCGACGTGCGCCTCCCCGCCGTCCGGCCCGACGACGAGCAGCTCGTCGTGCTCCTCGTACACCGCCGGGCAGCCCGGCAGGAGCTCGCGCACGACCGCGGGCACCCGGTGCAGGGCGCCCTCGGAGAGCACCCGGCCGCCCGCCACCTCGCTGGCCAGCGAGACGTGCAGGCGCTCGGCGAGCGCCGCGGCGAACTCCGGGGCGACCGGCAGCACCGGGTGGTCGTGGAGCAGCGCGACGAGGTCGGGGGCGTCGGCGACGACCGCCTCGGAGGCGTCCACGATCACGGTGGTGTCGGGGCGGCGGCCGATCTCCGGGTCGAGCGGGGCCAGCGCGCGGACGACGTCCGGCGGGTCGACCCGGTCGGCCGGCAGGGCGGCCAGCGCCGTGTGGATGCCGTGCAGCTGGCGGTGGGACACCTCGGAGACCTCGTCGACGAGGCGGTCGAGCAGTTCGTCCGGTCCGTGGGTCTCGGCGAGCAGCGCGGCGAGGGTGGTGCGCACCCCGAGGGCGTGCAGGAACGTCTCGTCGAGGGTGGTGCGCGCCTCGTCGTAGAGGCCGCGCAGCAGCGGGTCGGCGCCGGCCGCGCGCAGCCCGGCGGGCTCGCGGCCGTCCAGCACCGGGTGGTCGCGCAGCCACCACGCGGTGTAGGGCGGCAGGTCGACGTACCGGCCGTCCGGCAGCAGGGTGCGGACCGGGTCGACCACGGCCGCCCGGTACGGCGGGCGGGCGAGCACGGCGAGCGCCTCGGGCCACGCGGAGTCGTCGACCAGGTCGAGGTCGCGGACGGCGAGCAGCTCGGCGGCGACCGGCGGCACGCCCAGCTCGCCGGCGTCGTCGGCGTGCAGGGCCTCCAGGGTGTCCTCGCACCACTCGGCGAGGCCGTCCGGGGCCTCGTCGAGCAGCCCGGTCGGGGCGCCGCCGGCGGCCCGGTCGGCGGGCGCGGTCGGGTCGAGGCGCTCCAGGTCGTCCGGGTCGAGCACGACGTCCTCGGCCCGGACGAGGACGAAGCCGGCCAGCGCACCGGCGGCGGCCAGCACGTCGGGGCCCCAGCGCTCCAGCAGGTCCTCGTCGACGTACGCGGCGTCGCCCTCGCGGGCCAGCGCGGCGAGCGGGCTGTCGGGCAGGATCAGCTCGCCCGCGCGGCTGAGCTCGCCCTCGTCGTCCGGCAGGGCGAGCCGGGCCAGCCACGGGCGGTCGCCGGGCGAGGCCTCGGCGGCCTTCACCAGCGCGAGGACGGCGTCGGCGAGGTCGACGGCCGCGTCGAAGTCGTCCTCGCCGACCTCCAGCGAGCGGGCGACGGCGGCCTGCACCTCGGGGGTGTCCAGCACGCCGGCCGGGGTCGCGGTGGCCGCGCCCAGCTTGGCGAGCAGCGGGTGGGCGGCCTCCGGGTGGGCGAGCCGCAGGTCGAGCAGGCCGAGGGCCTCGGCGAGGGTCTCGGGGTACCCCTCGTAACCGGCCCAGTCGGAGGCGTCGGAGGGCAGCAGGACGCGGCGCGGCCCGGTCACCGTCCGGCCGTCGGCCAGCGGCACGGGCAGCGCGCCCAGCGACTCCGGGTCGGCGCCGGCCAGCGCCGCGTAGAGGTTGCGCCACCAGGCGGGTTCCCGCTCCAGGCCGCCGAGCTGGTCGACGACCTCGGCCAGCGGCACCCGCCGGACGTCGAGGGCGCGCAGCTCGGGGCGGCGCTCCAGGCCGGCCGGCAGCAGGCCGGGGAAGATCGGGGCGAGTGCGGCGACGACGGAGGTGTCGGCGCCCTCCAGCAGGGTCGCGTCGCGCGGGCGGAGGGCCGGGGTGCCCTCCTCGACGGGGCCGGGGTGCGGCAGGAACGGCGTGTCGGGCAGCCGGTCGAGGATCGCGGCGCGCAGCGCGTTGTCGAGGGCGCCGCTGCCGAGGGGGCCGGGGACGAGGGAGAGCGAGCCGAGGTCGCCGCCGCGGGCGCGCAGCAGGTCGGCGTAGGCGTCCGCGGCGCGCTGGGTGAGGAAGTCGGTGAGCGGGCCGGGTGCGACGTGCCGCCGGGTGGGGTCGAGCGGGTATCCGGCGATCAGCAGCGCCGGGACGCCGAGCGGTTCGTCGCTGGGGGTGGGTGCGTGCACGACGGCGGCGGTGCGCAGCTGCTGCGGCACGCCGGAGTCGGAGACGGGCACGGCCCAGGTGACGGACCAGAACGGGCGGGCGCGCTCCTCGGTGGTGCGGTCGGCGAGGAGGTCGGCCGTGACGGCGCCCTGGGCACCCGCGGTCTGCCAGACCGTACGGCGGTCGCCGTCGGTGATGGTGACGGTGGTGAGGTTGTCGGGGCGCGGCGCGTCGGCGGACCGGGTCAGGGTGCGGACCCCGGCCGAGGTCTCGACGACGATCTCGGCGAGGCCGGGCAGGGTGAGCAGGAGCGCGTCGTCGATGTCGGCGAGGAGTCGCCGGGTGAGGTCCTCGGCCGCGGCGTCGCGCAGCGGCAGGACGACCACGGTGTGGTAGCCGTCGGGGGCGGCGCCCTCGGCGGGGAACGGCAGCCGCAGCAGCGGCACGTGGCCCTCGCGGCGGCGCAGTTCCCCGGCGAGCTGGGGCCGGGCCTCGGTGAGGGCGTGTGCCTCGCTGAGCGACCAGCGCACCGAGCCGTGCGTGGAGAGCACGGCGGGCTCGTCGGTGACGGCGAGCACCGCGGAGAAGCCGACGCCGAAGCGGCCGACGGTCGGGGTGCCGTCCTCCGCGCGCTTGGCGGAGGCGCGGAGGGTGGAGAGCGACTCGACGGCGGTGGCGTCCAGCGGGGCGCCGGTGTTGGCGACGGCGAGGACGCCCTCGTGCAGGGTGAGGCGGAGCCTGCCGGGGGCGCCGCCGGCCCGGGAGGCCGCGTCGGCGGCGTTCTGTGCGAGCTCCACGATCAGCCGGTCGCGGTAGCCGCCGAGGGCGAGCTCCTCCTCGGCGTTGGCGTCCTCGCGGAAGCGTGCGGGGGCGGCCGTCCAGGCGTCCAGCACCCGGCGGCGCAGCCCTGCCGTGTCGAAGACGTCCGTCGCCTGTCCGTCCGTACCGCCGATGATCCGAGGCTCCACTGGCCCTGCCGCCTTCCGCCGTCTGCACCCTGCGCTGCGTACGGTCCGCATTCTCCCCTGTCCGGAGCGGACTTCGGACCGGGGGACGGCGCGGGTCGCGGTGGCGGCCGACGGCGGGTCAGGAGTGGCCGAGCTCCTCGGCGGGGGCGTCGGGCTCGACGGAGCCCCCGGTGCGGTCGGGGTGGAGGGTGAGCGGCTCGACGACGGTCTCGTCGAGGATCAGCTCGGACGGGGTCGGCGGGGCGGGCAGCACGGCGGCCTCGGAGTGGCCTCCGCAGCCGTAGCCGAACGCGACGACCTGGCCGTCGGCCGGGCCGAACTCGTTGCCGCACACGCCGAACGCCTGGCCGAGCGAGCCGCCGATCGGGATGAGGAAGCCGCAGCTGTCGCAGTTCGCCGGGGCGGCCTGCGCCATCGGCGTCTGCGGGCCGTAGGTGGAGTCCCAGCGCTCGGCGGCCAGGTGGAGGCCGAGCCGGGAGAGCACCCGCGGGCGGGCCAGGCCGAGCTCCTCGGCGATCGCGCCGATCCGGGCGCGGGCGGGCACCGGCTGCACGTGCGGGTCGCTGAGGACGACGTCCTCGTCGGCCGCCTCGCCGAACACGGAGTTGGGGGCGGGCTCGTCCTCGCCGCTCCAGCCGGGCTCCAGGCGGAGGTCGTCGGCGCCGGTCGGCAGGAGGTCGCCGGGGCCCATGTCGCCGGGCCGCAGCCGCTCGCTCCACGGCACCCACTGCGGGGCGAGGACCGCGTCCTCGCCGGGCAGCAGGACGACCTCGTCGAGGGTGACGTTCTTGGCCCGCGGGGCCCGGGCCACGGTGACGGCCCAGTGCCAGCCCCGGTAGGCGGCGTCGAGGCACTCGAAGGAGTGGGTGACGACCCGGTCGGCCTCGGCGCGCACGCCGAGGGAGGCCCCGACGGTCTCCGGGCCGACCATCTCGACGGCGGCCTGGCGGGCGAGTTCCACGGCTTCGGCACAGAGCCGGTCGGGGGTACGGCTTCGCATCGCAGCGCTCACGGCGTCGATTCTCTCCCAGTCCTGTTGTCCGGCGGTCACCCTCGCACGGCCCGGCGGGCCGTCCGGGGGAGTCATGCCCCGCCCGCCGCCGGAATCTGCACGAGGGGCACCTCTATTCTGCGCGACCCGGACCCGTCCCCGGGACCGGCCGCGCCGCCCCCGCGCGGTGCGTCCCGCCCGTACGTGCTTGGTGCAGGCTACCCGCCGGTCGGCGTCCGGGCACAGCCCGGGGCGGCGGCACGACTCCGGGGAAGCCGTGCGCGGTCTCGGTCGTACGGAGGGACGTTCTCGGGCAGGATGGCGTATGTGGCGGACGAGACTCCCTCGCAGCACGGCGTGGACGCTCCGCAGCCGGATGGCCCCACCGGGGCGACGGCTGTGCCGCCGCAGCAGCCTGATTCCGCCGGCGACCCCGCTCCGCCCGACGGCGGGACGGCCCCGCCGCGGGCCGGACGGGCGAAGAACGTGCTGGTCCGCGGGGCTTCGGCGGCCGGCGTGCGGACCGGGCGGGTGGTGCACGGCACCGGGCGGCGGATCCGCCGGGCGACCTCCGCGGAGGGCGCGGGCGAGTCGGGCCTGGCGAAGCTGATCGAGCTGCACGCGCTGAATTCCTTCGGCGACATGCTGATCACCATCGCACTGGCGTCCACCATCTTCTTCTCCGTGCCCACCGGTGAGGCCCGCGGCCGCGTCGCGCTGTACCTCCTCATCACCATGGCGCCGTTCGCGCTCCTCGCGCCGGTCATCGGGCCGCTGCTGGACCGGCTGCCGCAGGGCCGGCGGTCGGCGATCGCGATCGCGATGCTCGCCCGGGCGGTGCTGGCGTGGACGATGGCCGGCTCGATCTCGGGCGGCGGCCTCGCGCTCTATCCGGAGGCGCTCGGGGTGCTGGTCGCCTCCAAGGCGTACGGAGTGGTGCGCAGCGTGGTCGTACCGCGCCTGCTGCCACCGCAGTTGTCGCTGGTCAAGGCGAACTCGCGGGTGACGCTCGCCGGGTTGCTGGCGACGATGGTCGCGGCGGGGGTGGGCGGGCTGCTGCACCTGGCGGGGCCGGGGTGGCCGCTGCGCGGGGCGTTCCTGGTGTTCGTCGTGGGCACGCTGATGGCGTTTCACCTGCCGCACAAGGTGGACTCCGCGAAGGGCGAGCAGCGTGCCGTCCTGCACGCCGACGAGCACGGCCCGAAGCGGTCGCGGGCCCGGCTGCGCGCGGTCGGCCCGTCGGTGATCCTGGCGCTGCGCGGCGTGTCGGGGCTCCGCGGACTGGTGGGCTTCCTGGTGATGTTCCTGGCGTTCCTGATCCGCAACGACCCGGTGGGCGGCCTGCCGTCGACGGCGGCGCTGGGCGTGGTGGCCGCGTCGGCGGGCGTCGGCAACGCGCTCGGGTCGGTGCTGGGGTCGTGGCTGCGGACGCGCGGCTCGGAGGCGACGGTGACGGCGATGCTGCTGCTGGCCGCGCTCGCGGCGGGTGCGGCGGCGCTCTGGTACAGCCTGGTCACGGTGGCGGTGTTCGCGGCGGCCTCGGGCATGGCGGCGTCGCTCGGCAAGCTGGCGCTGGACGCGCTGATCCAGCGCGACGTGCCGGAGTCGGTGCGCACCTCGGCCTTCGCCCGCTCGGAGACGATCCTGCAGCTGTGCTGGGTGGCGGGCGGCGTGGTGGGCATCTCCATGCCGTTGAACCCCACGCTGGGGCTGGCGACGGCCGCCGGGGCGATGGGGCTGATGCTGCTGTGGACGCTGCGGTCGCTGTTCAAGGTGGGGCTGCGCGGGCCGGCGGCCAGGCCGCGGGTGGCGTAGGCCGGCCGCCCGGCCGGGCCGGCGCGGGCCGGACCGCTCGGCCGGGGGTGGCACGGGCCTGCGCGTCGGCCACCCCCGCGTCGCGTGATCACGAATGCCCGGTAGCCTCTTGCCCATGAGCCTCAGCACCCGTGCAATCGCCGCCCTCGGCGCCGTGGTCGTGATCGGCGCCGGCACGGTCGGCTTCTCCGTCTGGCACGCCAGCGACCAGGGCAAGCCCGACGAGAACGTCGCCACCCTGACGGTCGGCCGTTCCTCGATCACCTCTGCGCCGTTCTGCGACAACGGCGGCAAGGCGCTCGGGCAGGACGCCCTCGCGAAGTGCCAGGCGGACGCCAAGACGGCCCGCGACAAGGGCTCCCTGCCCACCTCGGACGTCCGTGCGAGCGACCGGATCGGCGTGGGCGTGCCCACCGGCGTCGCCGACCGCGGCTGGTTCGCCTTCACCGACGGCGGCTCGCAGGGCCAGGCCCCGCTCGCCCAGGACTCCCGCGGGACGACCTGGTCCGGCTCGGTGCCGGCCTCCACGGTGCTGAACTCGACCGGCAAGACCCTGGTGACCGTGGTCGAGGCCGACCAGAAGACCCAGGAGATCCTCGGCATCTGGTACTTCGACCTGAACACCAAGGACAGCTGACCGTTCCGGCGATGGGCCAGCACCACGACGACGAGCAGTCCGGCCCCGCGGCCGGGCTGCTCGTCGTCGTCGCCGTGCAGGCCGAGGCGGACGCCGTGCTGCGCGGTGTCGGCGCCGCCGCCCGCCCGGTGGCGGGGCCCGGCGGGACGCTGCACCGGACCGTGCACGCCTCGGGCATTCCGGTGGACGTCCTGGCGGGCGGGGTCGGCCCGGCCTCGGTCGCCGCGGCGACGGCGGCGGTGCTGGCCGGCCGCCGCCACCGGACGGTCGTGTCGGCGGGCATCGCGGGCGGCTTCCCCGGCGTCGCGCCGGTGGGCTCCGTGGTCGTCGCGTCCGCGATCCTGGCGGCCGACCTGGGCGCCGAGACGCCGGACGGCTTCACGGACGTCGCGGCGCTGGGCTTCGGCCGGGTCCGGCACGTCCCGGCGCCGCCGCTGGTGGCCCGGCTCGCGACGGCGCTGGACGCCGCCGCCGGCCCGGTGCTGACCGTCACCACGGTGACCGGCAGCGCGGGACGGGCGGCCGAACTGGCGGCCCGCCACCCGGGTGCGGCGGCGGAGGCCATGGAGGGCTTCGGGGTCGCCGAGGCGGCGGCGCTGTTCGGGGTGCCCGCCTTCGAGATCAGGACCGTGTCCAACCCCGTCGGCCCGCGCGACCGCGCGGCGTGGCGGATCAAGGAGGCGCTGGAGGCCCTGGAGCGGGCCTTCGCGGCGCTGCCGTACCGAGAACTGCTCCAGGAGTCCGCCGATGGCTGAGCCGCTGCGGGTCGCGTACTCGCCCTGCCCGAACGACACCTTCGTCTTCCACGCCTGGGCGCACGGCCTGGTGCCCGGCGCCGACGCACCCGAGGTGCTCTTCGCCGACATCGACGTCACCAACGGCATGGCCGAACGCGGCGAGCTGGACGTGCTGAAGATCAGCTACGGGCAGCTGCCCTGGGTGCTCGACGAGTACGCGCTGCTGCCGTGCGGCGGGGCGCTCGGACGCGGCTGCGGGCCGCTGGTGCTCACCCGGGAGCCCGGCGCCGACCTGACGGGCGGCACGGTGGCGGTGCCGAGCGAGCGCTCGACCGCGTACCTGCTGTTCCGGCTGTGGGCGGCGCGGGCGGTGCCCGGCGGCTTCCGGGAGATCGTCGTCATGCCGTTCCACGAGATCATGCCGGCCGTCCGGGACGGCCGGGTCGACGCCGGTCTGGTCATCCACGAGGCCCGGTTCACGTACCGGCAGTACGGGCTGCACAGCCTCGCCGACATGGGCGAGGCCTGGGAGCGGGCGACCGGCCTGCCGATCCCGCTCGGCGCGATCGTCGCCCGCCGGTCCCTGGGCGCCGACCGGCTGCGGGAGCTCGCCGACACCGTCCGCGCCTCCGTGGAGGCCGCCTGGAAGGACCCGGAGAGCTCCCGGCCGTACGTGCTCGCGCACGCCCAGGAGATGGACCCGGCCGTCGCCGACCAGCACATCGGGCTGTACGTGAACGAGTTCACCGCGGACCTCGGCGAGGAGGGCTACGCGGCGGTGGAGGCCCTGCTCACCCGGGCCGCCGGGGAGGGCCTGGTGCCCTCCGTCGACCCGGGTGCGCTGCGCGCCCGCTGAGCGCGGGTCAGACGTCGAACTGGTCGGCGACCGCCCGGAGCAGCACGGCCAGCTTCTGGCCGGTCGGCTTGGCCGGGTAGCGTCCCCGCTGCAGGCCGGGCAGGACCGCGTCGAGCGTCGTGATGAGGTCCTGCACGATCGGCGCCATGTCGTCCGGACTCTTGCGCTGGGCGGCGGCCACCGACGGCAGGGCCTCCAGCAGCGTGACGCTCATCGCCTGGTCACCGCGGTGACCGGCGACGACGCCGAACTCCACGCGCTGGCCCGGCCGCAGCGTGGTGACCCCGGCGGGCAACGCCTTGGTGTGGACGAAGACGTCTCCCCCGTCGTCGCGCGACAGGAAGCCGAAACCCTTCGTCTCGTTGAACCACTTGACCTGGCCGGTGGGCATCTCGAACTGTCCTCGGTGTGGGTGTGGGCGGGGAACGGGCCGTGGACCGGCCCCGCCGGGCGGACGGCGGGCCGACCACCCTACGCGGACGGACGGCGTCGCTCAGCAGATTAACGATCCCTCGACGCTCACTCGCGAGCGGCGCACGATCGGGACGGGGGCCGGGAGCGGCCGGGACGCGGCGAGACGCGATCCACTGGCGAGCACCCCCCGGACGAAGCGGGGCAACCGATCAACCCCGTGCGAGGGCTGCATACCCGGCCCGGCCCGCGGTCGAAACTTTGCGTCCCCGGAGAACTGCGGGCAGTGACGGACACCACGTGCCCGCCCGCAGCGCATAGGGTGACCGCATGGCCCTCACCGTCGGTTTCGACCTCGACATGACGCTGCTCGACACCCGGCCCGGCATCCGGGCCACGTACGACGCGCTGTCCGCGGAGACCGGCACCCCGATCGACAGCGCGCTCGCGGTGACCCGGCTCGGGCCGCCGCTCCTGCAGGAGCTCGCCCACTGGTTCCCCGCCGAGCGGCTCGACGCGGTCGCCGCCCGGTACCGGGAGATGTACCGCGAGCACGCGCTGGCCCCCACCGTGCTGCTGCCCGGCGCCCGGGAGGCCGTCGCCGCGGTCCGCAGCCACGGCGGGCGGGTCGCGGTGATCACCGGCAAGTACGAGCCGAACGCCCGGCTCCACCTCGACCACGCCGGTCTCGACGCGGACGTCCTCGTCGGCGACCTCTGGGCCGAGACCAAGGGCGACGCGCTGCGCGAGCACGGCGCGGACGTGTACGTCGGCGACCACCTCGGCGACATCGTCGGCGCCCGCGCCGCCGGCGCCGTCGCCGTGGCCGTCGCGACCGGCCCGTACGGCCCCGACGCGCTGCGGGCCGCCGGGGCGGACGTCGTCCTCGACGACCTCACGGCCTTCCCCGACTGGCTCGCCGGCTACCGCGCGGGCTGCGTCCCGGCCTGAGCCCGGCGCTTCTGCGCCCGGGCCGACGCCAGCACGCCCGCCATCGACAGCAGGAAACCCGCCGGCATCAGCATGCAGAGCCAGTACGCGGCCGACGGCAGCGGTGTCAGGTCGAAGAACAGCGGCACGAACGTCACGAGGGTCGCGACCGCGCCGGCGGCGAAGACGATCACCCCGGCGCGGACGAGGGCGTCACCGCGGTCGGCGGACGGATTGCTCACAACAGGCTCCTCACAGCACGGACATCCGTCAGTCTCGCAGCAGAACGCCCCCGCCGAACGGCGGGGGGAGGTTCACCCTGTGCGCCGAGTCCTCCCGGAAATCCCGCGGCCATCCTTGAAACTGAGGCTGACCACGGGGAACGGGAGCGCATGCCATGGGACTGACCAGCCACAAGGTCCTCGCGCTGTCCGCGCTGATGACCACGGCCGCCGTCGTGGCCACCGTCTGGCTCTGGCCCCGGCTCGCCCGGCCCACCTGGACGGCCGTCGCCGGAAGGCTCGGCACCGTCATCGGCACCCAGCTCGCCGTGATGTGCACCCTCGGACTGCTCGCCAACAACTACTTCGCCTTCTACAGCAGCTGGCAGGACCTCCTCGGCACCGGTGACGACGGCCCGGTGACCATCCAGAACCGGCTCGACGGCCGCGACCACGGCGTACGGCGGATCTCCGCCGAGAACATCCGCAGCAGCAACACCCTCGGCCGCGCCCCCGCCGAGGTCGGACGCCTGGAGAAGGTCCGCATCCCCGGCGCGGGGACGGGGCTGTCCACCGAGGGGTACGTCTACCTGCCGCCGCAGTACTTCCAGCCCGCGTACGAGAACCGGCGCTTCCCCGCCGCGATCGCCATCACCGGATTCCCCGGCGACGCCCGCAACCTCATCACCAAGCTCAACTACCCGGCCACCGAGCTGCAGCTCCTCCGCGAGGGCCGGACGAAGCCGACCGTGCTCGTCCTGATGCGCCCCTCCCCCGCGATGCCGCGGGACACCGAGTGCGAGGACGTCCCCGGCGGGCCGCAGGCCGACAGCTACTTCACCCGCGACGTGCCCGCCGCCGTCCGCGCCGCGTACCGGGTCGCCGACGGGCCCGGCAGCTGGGGCCTGATCGGCAACTCCACCGGCGGCTACTGCGCGCTGAAGCTCGCCATGCGCCACCCGGACGTCTTCTCCGCGGCCGTCTCGCTCTCCGGCTACTACCGGGCCGCCGAGGACGCCACCACCGGCGACCTCTTCCACGGCGACGAGCACCGGCGCGAGGACGCCGACCTGACCTGGCGCCTCGGCCACCGGCCGCACCCGCCCGTGGCCCTGCTCGTCGGCGGCAGCCGCGAGGGCGACGGCGACTACTACGCCGCCACCCGGCGCTTCACCGCCGCCGCCGGGGACGGCCCGACGAAGATCTCCTCGATCACCCTCGACACCGGCGGCCACAACTTCCACACCTGGTCGCGGATGCTGCCCGCCTCGCTGGGCTGGCTCGGCGAGCACCTCACCGACCCGCGGCCGTGACCGGCCCCGCCGCCGACGGCTGCGGCGGGAACGGCTGGGGCGGGAACGGCCGCGACGGGAACGGCTGCGGCGGGAACGGCTCCCCGGAGAAAGCGGGCAAATCACCCATAATCGGTCGGAGATGCCCGCCTCACGGGAGGTCCCGATGCCGCACCAGCCGACCCGCCGGGCCGTCCTGACCGCCCTCGCCGCCGGCACCGGCGCCGCCCTGACCGGCACGGCCCTGACCGGCTGCACCACGCACAGCGTCCGCAGCACGGCCCCCGCCGCCTCCGCCGGCGGCGCCACGCCCACCGACAGCCCCAGCCCGCGTCCCACCCCCAGCGTCACGGTGACCACGGCGACCGGCCCGGTCGCCGTGCCCGGCGGGCCCGTGCGCGTCGTCGTGCTCGGCAGCCCCGAACTCGACTCCGCCATGACCCTCGGCATCACCCCCGTCGGCGCCACCCGGTCCGCCCTCGACCCCGGCCTGCCCGACTACTGGCCCGCCTCCCGCCTCGCCGAGATCGCCCACGTCGGCGACACCGGCAGCCCCGACCCGGCCCGCATCCGCGCCGTGGAGCCGCAGGTCGTCCTCGGCAGCCAGGACCGCGACGGCACCCGCCTCGCCACCCTGCAGCGGATCGCCCCCACCGTCCTCACCCGCACCCCCGGCCCGCCGTGGAAGGAGAACTTCCAGCTGCACGCCCAGACCCTCGGCCGCCAGGAACAGGCCGCGGCCGTCACCTCCGAGTACCGCCGGCACACCGACCGCGCGACCGCCGTGATCCGCGACGCCGGGTCGGGCGGCCGGCGCATCAGCGTCCTGCGGTTCGTCGAGGGGCCGCCGCCCGGCGTACGCACCTACGGTCGGCAGAGCTTCCTCGGCACCGTGTTCACCGACCTCGGACTCGGCCGCCCCGACCTCCAGAACACCGCCCAGGACGAGATCGACCTGCCGCCCGGCCAGCTCGGCCGCGCCGACGCCGACTTCCTCTTCTACGCCACCTACGGCGACCCCGGCCGCGCGGGCACCACCGCGACCCTCGCCGGCCCCGTCTGGCAGTCCCTGGGCGTCGTCCGCGCGCACCGGGCCTTCCCCGTCGACGACCAGCTGTGGTTCCAGGGCGTCGGCTACACCGGGGCCAACCTGCTCATCGGCGAACTCCAGCGCTTCCTCGGCGGCTGAGCCCGCACCGCCGGCCTACCCCTCGGCCCGGCGGCGCAGCGTCAGCAGCAGCACGGCCAGCGCCGTCAGCACCGCCGCCACCCGCAGCACGCCCGGCGCCGCCGCCCACAGCGCCTCGTTCATCGGCGCCCCCTCCGCCAGCGGCTCGCCCCAGCGGCCCGCGGTGCGGCCCCAGTACCAGACCGCCTCGGCGCCCAGCGCGGCCAGCGGGGTGCCCAGCACCACGAACTTGCGGACGGCGTCCGACAGCCGGCGCGACAGGTAGGCCGCGCCCCAGCCCAGCAGCATGACCAGCAGCTGCCCCGTCACCGCCCCGGCCAGCAGTGCCAGGGCCGCGAACAGCAGCAGCGGCGACGGCCGTCGCGGGGCCCGCACGGCGCCCGCCTTCGGGCCTGCGGCCTTCGCGTCCCCCGCCTTCGGGCCCGCGGCTCCCCCCGCCGGGCCGGACGCGGCCCGGCGGCCCCGACGGGCGCGGCCCCCGGTCGGCGCCGCGGGCAGCGCCTCGACGGGCGCGGGCTCCGGCTCCGCCCGCGGGGCGGGCACGGCCTCCGCCTGCGGCTCCTCCGGTTCGAACCGCACGTCCCAGCCGGGAAAGCCCTGCACCGGCGCGCCCGACCCGAAGGCCGGCCCTCCGGCGGACGGCCCGGACGGCCCGGACGGCCGCGGGGCAGGCGGTACGGGCGGCGCAGGCGGTACGGGCGGCGCCTGGCTGCCGGAGGCGTACACGCCCGCCCCGTCCCCGTGGTCGTCGTCGGCGGGCCTGCGGGGCGGCCCGAGCACCCGGGCCGGGCGTTCGATCCGCCACCACTCCCCGACGGGACCGCTCCCGCCGCCTCGCGCGCCCTCGCCGCCCGCGCCGTCCTCCGCCGTGCCTCCGGCCCCGCCGTCCGCCATCGCCCGCACCCCCTGCCCGCTCGGCCCGCCCCCGACCGTGCCGACGGTACCGACTCGTACCCCGTCCCGGCGAGAGGCGCCGCCGGGCCGGAACACCCGCGCCCGCGGCACCCGCGGCGCGCCCGCCACGCCCGGTGTCCCGCCCCGCGGCACCCTGCCGCGTCCCCGGCACTGGGCCGCGGTCACCCGGGCCGACTAACCTGGGTCGGATGACCACGCAGCAGAGCGGCGCCTCCCGTACGCGGACGACCGCACCCCGCACCCTCGCCGAGGAGCTCCGTGCCCGCAGCGACGAGGAGCTCGCCGGGCTGCTGCGGGCCAGGCCCGACCTGCTGAACCCCGTACCGGGCGACCTCACCCAGCTCTCCGCCCGGCTCTCCGGGCGCGCCTCCGCGCTGCGCGCCCTCGAACGCCTCGACCGCTTCACCCTCCAGGTCGCCGAGGCACTGGCCGCCGCGCCGGACGGCGGCCCCGACACCGTCGTCCGCAACCTGCTGACCGGCCCCGCCCGGGTCAGGCCGCACCCGCAGGCCGACCCCGTGGACCGGGCCGCCGTCACCGCCGCCCTGCCCGGCGCGCTCGCCGAACTGCGCAGCCGGGCCCTGCTCTGGGGCCCCGACCAGGCACTCCGGCTCGTCATCGCCGTCCGCGAGGCGCTCGCCCCGAGCGCCGCCAACCCGGGCCGCACCGGCCTCGGCCCGACCGTCGCCGACGCCACGACGGGCATGTCACCGGCCCGCCTGCAGGAGCTGCTCGCCGGGGCGGGCCTGCCCGCCACCCCCGACCCGGTGACCGCCGTCGCCGCCCTGGCCGGACTGTTCGAGGACCGCAAGCAGTGCACGGCACTGCTGGCCGGTGCCCCGGCGCCCGCCCTCGCCCTGCTCGACCGGCTCGTGTGGGGCCCGCCCACCGGCACGCTGCCCGACGCCGCCCGCCCCGTCACCGCCGACCAGGCGCGCACCCCGCTGGAGTGGCTGCTCGCCCGCGGGATGCTGCTGCCGTCCGGGCCGGGCTCCGTCGTGCTGCCCCGCGAGCTCGCCCTCCACCTGCGCGGCGGGCGCAGCCACCGCACGGTCGAGGCGGCCCCTCCCGCGATCACCCCCACCGCCGACCGGGATCCGGCCGTCGCCGACACCGCCGCGGCCGGCCAGGCGTACACCGCCGTCCGCACCGTCGAGGAGATCCTCGACGCCTGGGGCCTGCAGCCGCCGCCCACCCTGCGGGCCGGCGGGCTCGGCGTCCGCGACCTCAAGCGTGCCGCCCTCACCCTGGAATGCCCCGAGCCGACCGCCGCCTTCTGGCTGGAACTCGCCTACGCGGCCGGCCTGCTCGCCGCCGACGGCGAGGCGGACGAGCGGTGGGCCCCCACCCCCGCCTACGACACCTGGCTGCAGCAGCCGGTCGCCGAACGCTGGGCACGGCTCGCCACCGGCTGGCTCACCGCCACCCGCGTCGCCGGACTCGCCGGCACCCCCGACGGCAAGGGCAAGACCCGGGCCGCCCTCGGCCCCGAACTCGACCGCACCCTCGCCCCGGCCGTCCGCCGGGCGGTGCTGCAGCTCCTCGCCGGCCTGCCCGCCGGCGGCACCGCGACCGCCACCACGCTGCTGCCCGTGCTGCGCTGGCAGCGCCCGCTGCGCGGCGGGGCCAGCGCCGCCGACGGCCGCGACCTGCGCGACCACCTCACCGACTGGACCCTTCACGAGGCCGAGATGCTCGGGGTCACCGGCCGCGGCGCCCTCGCCGCCCCCGCCCGGGCCCTGCTGGACGGCAGGGATCCGGTGCCGCTGCTCGGACCGCTGCTCCCGAAGCCCCTCGACCACGTCATCCTGCAGCCCGACCTGACCGCCATCGCGCCGGGGCCGCTGCTCACCCCGCTCTCGCAGGCGCTCGCCCTGTGCGCGGACGTCGAGTCGAAGGGCGGGGCGACGGTCTACCGCTTCTCCGCGGAGTCCGTGCGGCGCGCCCTGGACGCCGGCCGCACCGCCGCCGACCTGCACGGGTTCCTCTCCCAGCACTCCCGCACCCCGGTGCCGCAGCCGCTCGCCTACCTGATCGACGACGTGGCCCGCCGGCACGGCGTGCTCCGGGTCGGTGCCGCCTCCTCGTACCTGCGGTGCGACGACCCGTCGCTGCTCAACGAGGTGCTCGCGGACCGCCGCGCCGTCGAGCTGCGGCTGCGCATGATCGCCCCGACCGTGCTCGCCGCGCAGGCCCCCCCGGAGACCCTGCTCGCCGTGCTGCGGACGATGGGGTACGCGCCGGCGGCGGAGTCCGCCGAGGGCGACGTGCTCGTCACCCGGCCGGACAGCCGGCGCACCCCGCCGCGCAGCGCCCCCGCGCCGGTGCCCGACGGGCCGCCGCGGCCCGACTCCGCCCTGCTCGGCGCGGCGGTCCGGGCGATCCGTGCGGGCGACCGCGCGGCGACCGCCGTCCGCCGGGAGACCGTGGCGGGCCCGGCGGCGACGAGGACGCAGACCGGTCCCGCCCGCACCGACCTGCGGCAGCTGCCGCGCACCGCGGCGGCGGACACCCTGGCGGCCCTGCAGACGGCGGTGCTGCTCGGCGAGCGGATGTGGATCGGCTTCGTCAACGCCGAGGGCATCGCCTCCCAGCGGGTGGTCGACCCGGTCAAGGTCGAGGGCGGGTTCGTCACCGCCTACGACCACCTGTCGGACGAGGTCCGGACGTTCGCCCTGCACCGGATCACCGGCGTCGCCGAGGTCGACGAACCGGCCTGAGGCCCGCCGCCCCGGGAGGGGACGGCGGGGCGGGCGGGTCAGTGGCCCTGGGCGGCCTTCGCGTCCTGGTCGGCCTTCTGCTGCTTGGCCTGCTCGACGAAGGTCTGCGGGTCCGGGATCTTGGGCTGCATGCCGGTCAGCAGCCCGGTGGTGGTGAAGGCGGCCGCACCGAGCAGCCCGCCGGGCTGCCCCATGTCGGCGACGGTGTCGAGACCGGGCTCCGCGGCGTGGGCCTGGCCGGCCCCGAGGGACGAGGCGAGGGCGGCTCCGGAGAGCGCGACGGCGGCGAGAAAGCGCTTGTTCATGAACAGCCCAACGAGCCGCCCGCCGTCCGGTCACCGCACGCCCCCCGAGTGCGGGACACTGGAAAGTCTGCGACACGACGTACCGGAGGCTTCCCGCGTGAACGACGGACCGCTCATCGTGCAGAGCGACAAGACGCTGCTGCTGGAGATCGACCATCCCCGGGCGGCGGACTGCCGGCGGGTGATCGCGCCGTTCGCCGAGCTGGAGCGCGCGCCCGAGCACGTGCACACCTACCGCGTCACCCCGCTCGGCCTGTGGAACGCCCGGGCGGCCGGCCACGACGCCGAGCAGGTCGTGGACGCCCTGGTGTCGTACTCGCGCTACCCGGTGCCGCACGCGCTGCTGGTGGACATCGCCGACACCATGGGCCGCTACGGGCGGCTGCAGCTCCAGAAGCACCCCGTCCACGGTCTGGTGCTCTCCAGCACCGACCGGCCGGTGCTGGAGGAGGTGCTGCGCTCCAAGAAGGTCGCCCCGCTGGTCGGCGCCCGCATCGACCCCGACACCGTGGTCGTGCACCCCTCGGAGCGCGGCCAGATCAAGCAGACCCTCCTCAAGCTCGGCTGGCCCGCCGAGGACCACGCCGGCTACGTGGACGGCGAGGCCCACCCGATCGAGCTGGACCAGAACGGCTGGGCCCTGCGCCCCTACCAGCAGCAGGCGGTGGAGGGCTTCTGGCACGGCGGCAGCGGCGTCGTGGTGCTGCCGTGCGGCGCCGGCAAGACGCTGGTCGGGGCCGCGGCCATGGCGGAGGCCAAGTCGACGACGCTGATCCTCGTCACCAACACCGTCTCGGCCCGGCAGTGGAAGCACGAGCTGGTGAAGCGCACCTCGCTGACCGAGGAGGAGATCGGCGAGTACAGCGGCACCCGCAAGGAGATCCGGCCGGTCACCATCGCGACGTACCAGGTGATGACCACCCGCCGGAAGGGCGTCTACCCGCACCTGGAGCTGTTCGACGCCCGCAACTGGGGCCTGGTCGTCTACGACGAGGTGCACCTGCTGCCCGCACCGGTCTTCAAGTTCACCGCCGACCTGCAGGCCCGGCGGCGGCTCGGCCTCACGGCGACCCTGGTCCGCGAGGACGGCCGCGAGGGCGACGTGTTCTCCCTGATCGGGCCCAAGCGCTTCGACGCCCCGTGGAAGGAGATCGAGGCGCAGGGCTACATCGCGCCCGCCGACTGTGTGGAGGTGCGGGTGACGCTCTCCGACTCGGAACGCCTGATGTACGCCACGGCGGAGGCCGAGGAGCGCTACCGGTTCTGCTCGACCACCGCGACCAAGCGACGGGTGGTGGAGGCCCTCGTCCGCAAGCACGAGAAGGACCAGACGCTGGTCATCGGCCAGTACATCGACCAGCTGGACGAGCTCGGCGAGGTGCTCGGCGCGCCGGTGATCAAGGGCGAGACGTCGAACGCCCAGCGGGAGAAGCTGTTCGAGGCGTTCCGCACCAAGGAGATCAGCGTGCTGGTGGTCTCCAAGGTGGCGAACTTCTCCATCGACCTGCCGGAGGCGACCGTCGCCATCCAGGTGTCCGGCACGTTCGGCTCCCGGCAGGAGGAGGCGCAGCGCCTCGGCCGGGTGCTGCGGCCCAAGTCGGACGGCCACATGGCGCACTTCTACTCGGTCGTCGCCCGTGACACCGTCGACCAGGACTTCGCGGCGCACCGGCAGCGCTTCCTCGCCGAGCAGGGCTACGCCTACCGGATCGTCGACGCGGACGACATCTGACGGGCGGTCCGGCGGGCAGGGTGCCCGGGGCCGGCGCGCGGTCCCGGTGGCCGGCGGCCGGCGCCCGATGGCAGGTGGCAGGTGGCCGGGGGCCGGGGCCTGGGGCCCGGTGGCTCAGGAGGCGACGCCGTCGCGTCCCAGGAGGACGACCCGGGCGGCGGTGTCGAGCATGATCCCGACGTTGCGGACGGCCCTCGCCACCGGGCTGCGGTGCCGGGGGCCCGCGGCGGTGCGCGGGGCGTCGGCGTGGGCTGCGGGTCGGGCTGCGGGGTGGTCCGGTGCGTTTCTCATGCGTTCCACGGTAAGGAGCCGGCCGCCGGCCGCACATCGGCCGGAGGTCGGCCGTGCGACCGCCCGGGCGTCGTCCTTCCGGCGGACCCCGACCCCGACGTCCTGCGGGTGACGCCCCCGAGAGCGGAGGCCCCGAGGGGCGCGGGCCAGCGGCGGAGCGCCTCCGCCGGCCGGATCCGGGCAGCCGCCGGGACGGGTGCGGACCGCAGCCCCGAGGCGTCCGGGACGGTCGGGGCGGGGCCCGGCCGACGGCTCACGGGCGGTCCGGGCGCCCGCCCCCATCCGGGTGGTGACGGCCCTGCCGCCCGCCGTCGGGCGGACCCCGGAGGCACCGCAGACACCGCAGGCACCGGGGCCCGCCCTCGGCAAAGCCTTCGCACGGTTCGCGGCCGATCGGCTATCATCGCCGGTCTGCCCCTCCCGAACCGTGGTGCCCCGTCGTGCGGCAGCCGGGGGAGGTCCGGCCGCTCGGCAACCGGCCGGTGTCCTTCTGCCGTGAGCTTTGACGATGAGTCCGCTGCCCCCGTACGGTCCCGTGCGGGCGGGGCAGCCGGGAAGGTTCGCCGTGCACTCCCCCACCACCCCCACCATCGGCACCGCCGCCACCGGTGCCGCCGGCGCCGCCGATCCGCTGCAGCGCGAGCGCGACCATCTGGCGTCCTCGCGCGCGGCGCTGCGTGCGATGCGCGAGGACGTCGAGTCGCTCGACCTGCGCGACGTCACCGGCACCTGGGTCTCCGCGGCGGTGCTGCAGCACCAGATCGAGCAGCGCATCCTCGCGCTCGCCGACCTGGCGCACACCCCGCTGTTCTTCGGCCGCCTCGACTACCTGCACGCGATCAGCGAGGAGCTGGCCGAGGGCGGCGCGGGCGAGCGGTTCTACATCGGGCGCCGGCACGTGCACGACGCGAGCGGCGACCCGATGGTGATCGACTGGCGGGCGCCGGTCTCGCAGCCGTTCTACCGGGCCAGCCGCAAGGACCCGCTGGACGTCGAGCGGCGCCGCCGTTTCGGTTACACGGGCGGTGAACTGACGGCGTACGAGGACGAGCACCTGTCGGACCCGGCGGAGACCGACACCCGGTCCGCACTGCTCGCGGCGGAGATCGAGAAGCCGCGCGTCGGCCCGATGCGCGACATCGTGGCCACCATCCAGCCCGAGCAGGACGAGATCGTGCGCGCCGACATCGGCGGCACGGTCTGCGTGCAGGGCGCCCCGGGCACCGGGAAGACCGCGGTCGGCCTGCACCGTGTCGCCTACCTGCTGTACGCGCACCGGGACAGGCTGGCCCGCACCGGCACGCTGGTGATCGGGCCGAACAGCTCGTTCCTGCAGTACATCGAGCAGGTGCTGCCGGCGCTCGGCGAGCTGGACGTCGCGCAGGCGACCGTCCAGCAGCTGGTGGCGCACGTGGAGGTGCGCGGCACGGACACCGCGGCGGCGGCGACGGTCAAGGGCGACGCCCGGATGGCCGAGGTGCTGCGGCGCGCGGTGCGGTCCGGCATCACGCTGCCGTCGGAGCCCTGCGTCGTCGTCCGGGGATCGCGGCGCTGGCGCGTCCCGGTGCACGAGCTGACGGAGATCATCGAGGAGCTGCGCGCCCGGGACGTCCGGTACGGCGCCGCCCGCGAGGCGCTGCCGCAGCGGATCGCCCACACGGTGCTGGTGAAGATGGAGCACGGCGGCGAGGCACCGGACGACCGTGTGCAGGACGCCGTGGCGCGCAACGCCGCGGTCAGGGCCGTGGTGAAGGAGTGCTGGCCGCCGGTCGACCCGGTGAAGCTGGTGCACCGGCTGCTGTCGGACGCGGAGTTCCTCGCGGCGTGCGCGGACGGCGTGCTGACGGCGGACGAGCAGGACGCGGTGCGGTGGGCGAAGCCGCCCCGGTCGCCGCGGACGGCGCCGTGGTCGGCGGCCGACGCGGTGCTCGTCGACGAGGCGGGCGACCTGGTGCAGCGGACCGCGTCGCTCGGCCACGTGGTGCTCGACGAGGCCCAGGACCTCTCGCCGATGCAGTACCGGGCGGTCGGCCGGCGGTGCTCGACCGGTTCGGCGACCGTCCTGGGCGACCTCGCGCAGGGGACGACGCCGTGGGCGACGGCGAGCTGGCCGGAGGCCCTGCACCACCTGGGCAAGCCGGGCGCGCACGTGGAGGAGCTGACGCAGGGCTTCCGGGTGCCGGAGGAGGTCATCGCGTACGCGTCGCGGCTGCTGCCGTCGATCGCACCGGGGCTGGCACCGGCCGGGTCGGTGCGCGACGCGCCGGGCTCGCTGGTGGTCCGGAAGGTCGACGACGACCTGCCGGGCGCCGTCGTGGCGGCGTGCCGCACCGCCCTGGACTTCGAGGGGTCGACCGGGCTGATCGCGGCGGACGACCGGATCCCGCTGCTCGCCGGGGCACTCGCCGCGGCCGGGCTGCCGTACCTCGACCCGGGCGCGGAGACGTCGGCCGAGGCCCGGCTGACCCTGGTGCCGGCCTCGCTGGCGAAGGGCCTGGAGTACGACTACGTGGTGCTCGACGAGCCCGCCGCGGTGGTGGCGGGCGAGCCCGACGAGCGGACCGGGCTGCGCCGCCTCTACGTGGCGCTCACCCGGGCGGTCTCCGGCCTGCAGGTGCTGCACGCGGAGCCGCTGCCGGCCCAGCTGGCCGACTGACGGCAGGCTGACGGCTGACTGACGGCTGACGGCTGACTGACGGCCGGACGCCGGGCGGCCGTCGGTCAGGCGCCGGTCAGGCGTCCAGCGTCCAGGCGCCGGTCAGGCGTCCAGGCGCTGGTCAGGCGTCGGCCAGGGCGCGCCAGGCCGCGACCTTGGCGGGGTCGACCGGCGTCGTCCAGCCGTCGACGCGGACGGCCCCGCCGATGTGGAACGCGTCGAAGCCGGCCGCGCGGAGCCCGGGCACGTGCTCGGCCCGCAGGCCGCCGCCGACCAGGATGCGCTGGCGGTAGCCGGGGTCGCCGGCCTTGGCGAGCTCGCCCTCCAGGACGCCCTGGCCCGCGTCGACGCCGGCCGGGGAGCCGGAGGTGAGGAAGGTGTCCAGGCCGGGGAGGTCGGCGACGGCCGCGCGGACTGCGGAGCGGTCGGCGCTGTGGTCGATGGCCCGGTGGAAGGTCCAGCGGCAGCCCGCCACCGCCTCGGCGACGGCGGTGGTGGCGGCCAGGTCGACCGCGCCGTCGGCGTCGAGGAATCCGAGGACGAACTCCTCGGCGCCCTCGGCCCGCAGGGCGGCGGTGCGGGCGAGCAGGTCGTCGAGGTCGCCGGGGGTGAAGCCGTCGCGGATGCGGAGCATCACCCGGAGCGGGAGGGCGACGGCGGCCCGGATGGCCGCGAAGTCGGCCACCGACGGGGTCAGCCCGTCGGCGGCCATGTCGGTGACCAGTTCCAGGCGGTCGGCGCCGCCGGACTCGGCGGCCAGGGCGTCCTGGGCGGTCAGCGCGATGACTTCCACAATTGGTCTAGACATATCGCTACCTTGCCACACGGGCCCGCCCCCCGGCGAGCCCCCTCCCCCGATCCGTCGGCCCGGCGCCGCAGGGGGCGACGGCCCGCCGGGAGCCGGCCGGCGACCGCGGCGCGCCGGCGGAGGCCGGGCGGCGGCCTCCTCCCGGCCGGCCTCGACCGGACCCCTGCCGGACCCTGCCGGACCCTGCCGGAGCAGTCGGCCGGGGGCCCCGCACGGGGTGCCGGTGCGCATCAGGACGGCCTGTGGGTCCACCGATCGGCGGAATCCCGGGTGCAGCAGAATGACCGTCATGACCGATGCCCTGCTCGACCGCTGGAACGCCCTGCTGGCCCGGTGCGGCGCCACCGCCGACCCGGAGCCGTACGGCCGCGACCTGCTGGCCCGCTGGGCCGAACCGCAGCGCCGCTACCACGCCGTCGGCCACCTGCGCGCGGTGCTCGACCACGTCGACGCGCTGGCCCCGCTCGCCGCCGACGCCGACGCGGTGCGGCTGGCCGCGTGGTTCCACGACGCGGTGTACCGGCCCGACCGGTCCGAGAACGAGGAGCGCAGCGCCCAGCTCGCCGTCCGCGCCCTGCGGGAGGCCGGGCTGGCGGAGGAGTCCGTCCAGGAGGTCGCCCGGCTGGTCCGCCTGACGGCCGGTCACGACTGCGCCGCGGGCGACCGCAACGGCGAGGTGCTGTGCGACGCCGACCTGGCGATCCTCGGGTCGGCCCCGGAGCGGTACGCGGCGTACGCGGCCGAGGTCCGCGAGGAGTACGCGTTCGTGCCGGAGGACGCCTTCCGGGCGGGCCGCGCCGCGATCCTGCGGCAGCTGCTGGCACTGCCGGCGCTCTACCGCACCGCGCAGGCCCGGGACCGCTTCGACGCGGCGGCCCGGACGAACCTGGCGTCCGAGCTCAGCCGTCTCGAAAGCTAGCCTTCCGGCGGCGCAGCCCGGCCGCGGTCAGCCGGGCCACCAGCTCCTTGGAGCCGACCGGCTCGGCGCCGAGCTCGACCGCGCGGTCGTACCAGGCCGCCGGGATGTCGTAGTGGTCGCGCTCGAAGCCCTTCGCGGGAGCGCCGAGCAGCACGGCGAAGGCGTGCAGCTCCTCGTAGCCCGTGTCGCTCACGAGGTGCGACCACAGCCTGCCGTGACCGGGCCAGGTCGGCGGGTCGATGAGGATCACGCGAGGTGCCCGACGGCGGCGACGGCCACGCCCTCCTTGCCGCACACCCAGTGCGGTTCGGGGCCGAGCTCGGGTTCGACGCCCAGCGCGTGCGGGTCGCCCCCGGCCGCGCAGGCCTCGCAGAGCGGCCAGCGGCCGTACGCCTCCAGCAGGGCGTCCTGCACGTCCTGGGCGACCAGCCCGAGGACGTACTCCGTGCCGTCGGGCCACTGCTCCAGCCACCACCGGCGGTGCGTGACGGCGTTCTCGACGAGCGAGACGACGGCGGCGTCGGCGACGTCGCGGGCGGTCAGGTCGGCGAGGATCAGCGCACGGGCGGCGTGCAGGGCGGCTTCGATCTCAGGGCTGGCCATCCCCCCATTGTCGCGCAGCCCGTCGCGGACCCGGGAGGCCCGGTGCCCGGCGGGGTGCGGCGGGCGGGAACGCCGCGAGGGCGGCCTCCCCGTGGGGAGACCGCCCTCGCGGGACGATCGGAACCGCTGATCCGCAGGGGATCAGAAGTCCATGTCACCGCCCGGCATGCCGCCGCCGGCGGCCGCGGAGGCCTTCTCCGGCTTGTCGGCGATGACGGCCTCGGTGGTGAGGAAGAGCGCCGCGATGGAGGCGGCGTTCTGCAGCGCGGAGCGGGTGACCTTGGCCGGGTCGATGATGCCCGCGGCGATGAGGTCGACGTACTCGTTGGTGGCGGCGTTCAGGCCGTGGCCGGCGGGGAGGTTGCGCACCTTCTCCACCACGACACCGCCTTCGAGGCCGGCGTTGGTCGCGATCTGCTTGATCGGGGCCTCCAGCGCGACCTTGACGATGTTGGCACCGGTGGCCTCGTCGCCCTCCAGCTCCAGCTTGTCGAAGACGACCGAGGCCTGGAGCAGCGCGACGCCGCCACCGGCGACGATGCCCTCCTCGACGGCGGCCTTCGCGTTGCGGACGGCGTCCTCGATGCGGTGCTTGCGCTCCTTGAGCTCGACCTCGGTCGCCGCGCCGGCCTTGATGACGGCGACGCCGCCGGCCAGCTTGGCGAGGCGCTCCTGGAGCTTCTCGCGGTCGTAGTCCGAGTCGCTGTTCTCGATCTCGGCGCGGATCTGGTTCACGCGGCCGGCGACCTGGTCGCTGTCGCCGCCACCGTCGACGATGGTCGTCTCGTCCTTGGTGATGACGACCTTGCGGGCGCTGCCCAGCAGGTCGAGACCGGCGTTCTCCAGCTTGAGGCCGACCTCCTCGGAGATGACGGTGCCACCGGTGAGGATGGCGATGTCGCCGAGCATGGCCTTGCGGCGGTCGCCGAAGCCCGGGGCCTTGACGGCGACGGACTTGAAGGTGCCGCGGATCTTGTTCACGACCAGGGTCGACAGCGCCTCGCCGTCGACGTCCTCGGCGATGATGACGAGCGGCTTGCCGCTCTGCATGACCTTCTCCAGCAGCGGGAGGAGGTCCTTGACCGAGCTGATCTTGGAGTTCGCGATGAGGATGTAGGGGTCCTCGAAGCTGGTCTCCATGCGCTCCAGGTCGGTGGCGAAGTACGCGGAGATGTAGCCCTTGTCGAAGCGCATGCCCTCGGTGAGCTCAAGCTCCAGACCGAAGGTGTTGCTCTCCTCGACGGTGATGACGCCTTCCTTGCCGACCTTGTCCATCGCCTCGGCGATGAGCTCGCCGATCTGGGTGTCGGCGGCGGAGATCGAGGCGGTGGAGGCGATCTGCTCCTTGGTCTCGACGTCCTTGGCCTGGGCCAGGAGCTGGTCGGAGACCGCGGTGACGGCCTTCTCGATGCCGCGCTTGAGGGCCATCGGGTTGGCGCCGGCGGCGACGTTGCGCAGGCCCTCGCGCACGAGCGCCTGGGCGAGCACGGTGGCGGTGGTGGTGCCGTCGCCCGCGACGTCGTCGGTCTTCTTGGCGACCTCCTTGACGAGCTCCGCGCCGATCTTCTCGTACGGGTCCTCGAGCTCGATCTCCTTGGCGATGGAGACACCGTCGTTGGTGATCGTGGGGGCGCCCCACTTCTTCTCCAGAACGACGTTGCGACCCTTGGGGCCGAGCGTGACCTTCACTGCGTCGGCAAGCTGGTTCATGCCGCGCTCAAGGCCGCGGCGAGCTTCCTCATCAAAGGCGATGATCTTGGCCATCAGAAGTGGTCCTCCGGGACACGGTCGACTGCTCGGACCAGAGGTGCCCGCGACGGACGGCCCTGTGAGCGGGGGTCCATTCCCCTACCGCTCGCCGGGGCCTCACCGACCCGGTCCGCTTGTCACTCTCATGCTGTGAGTGCTAACGCCAATAGTTAGCACTCTCGGATGGCGAGTGCAAGCCCGATCGCCGTGTCCGCCCGGATGATTCACCGCCCGCACCCCGTGCCCGGACACGTCGAAGGCCCGTACGACGGTGTCGTACGGGCCTTCGCGAAGACGAGGTGTGACCACCAGCTCGGGACGAGCCGAGGGCTCCGCAGGTCGCAGTGTCAGGCCGCAGCAGCACGGACCATGTCCGCCTGCGGCCCCTTCTGACCCTGGGAGATCTCGAACTCGACCCGCTGGCCCTCCTCGAGGGTGCGGTAGCCGTCCATCTGGATCGCGCTGTAGTGGACGAAGACGTCCGCACCACCGTCGACCGCGATGAAGCCGTAGCCCTTCTCCGCGTTGAACCACTTGACGGTGCCCTGAGCCATTCCGAACTCCCCTTGTGCTGTGCTGGCCATTCACGGGTCCGCAGGATGCGTTCCCAGGTCCGGTGGGCCGGCCCGAGGGAACCCCCCCTTGGGCACAGCCTGTACGCCGCAGACCACCGCACGAGCCCCCGCGGAGGGGGCCGACAGGCGGGTGAATGCGTCGACCGCGGCTGAATGTATCCGGACAGGAGCCCTGTGCAACAGAGCCAACTTCTGGGAATTCCCGCACCATCCCGGGGGATATCACGGGATGAAAGCGCCATATCTTCGCAATTCGCGCGGGACATAACGGGCGCAGCACGACATAACGCTGCAGGAATTCTGACACTTGCCTGACAGATTCGCCCTGGCGCCCTTCGTGCGGCGTCTCAGCGGGCGGACGGGGCCTGCGGCCCGCCCGGGCGCCCGGCGCCCGCAGCCCGGCCGGCGCGGCCGCGCGGGGAATTCCGGGTATTACGGCAGTTCAGGGGCGACGTCGCGGAGGGAGGCGCTGCCACGTTCGGCACTCTACTCCTCCCATGACCCGTCGAATTCCACCGGGCACGGCAGGAGCCGCCGCCGGTAACGGAAAAAGGCATTCCGTTCCCGGCGGCGGCTCCGGTGGTGCGTACGCGTCGCGGACGGCCCGGTGCGACCGGGGCCGTCCGCGTGGCGGGGCCTCAGCAGCCGCCGGCCACCGCGGGGATGATCGAGATGCTGGCGCCGTCCTTGATCTCCGTCTCCAGGCCCTCGGCGAAGCGCACGTCGTCGTCGTTCACGTAGACGTTGACGAAGCGGCGCAGCTTGCCGGCGTCGTCCAGGATGCGCGCGGCGATGCCGGCGTGGTTCTGCTCCAGGTCCGCGATGACGGCGGCCAGGGTGGTGCCCTCGGCGGTGACCTCGGCGGAGCCGCCGGTGTAGGTGCGCAGGATGGTCGGGATGCGGACGGTGGCGCTCATACGGTGCTCCTTGCGGACGTGGTGAGGGGGGCTCAGACGAGGCCGGCGGCGCGGAAGGACTCCAGCGTCGGGCGGATGGTGGCGGTGAGGCCGGAGTCGGCGACCGCGTCGAGGGTCTTCAGGCCGTCGCCGGTGTTGATGGCGACGGTCTCCTTCGACGGGTCGAGCTGCCCGGTCTCGACCAGCTTCTTGAGCACGCCGATCGTCACGCCGCCGGCGGTCTCGGCGAAGATGCCCTCGGTGCGTGCCAGGAGCTTGATGGCGGCCACCACCTCGGTGTCGGTGACGTCCTCGACGGTGCCGCCGGTGCGGCGGGCGATGTCGAGGACGTACGGGCCGTCGGCCGGGTTGCCGATCGCCAGCGACTTGGCGATGGTGTTCGGCTTGACCGGGCGGATCACGTCGTGGCCGGCCTTGAAGGCGGCGGAGACCGGGGAGCAGCCCTCGGCCTGGGCGCCGAAGATCTTGTAGGGACGGTCCTCGACCAGGCCGAGCTTGATCAGCTCCTGCAGGCCCTTGTCGATCTTGGTGAGCTGGGAGCCCGAGGCGATCGGGACGACCAGCTGCTCCGGGAGGCGCCAGCCGAGCTGCTCGCAGATCTCGAAGGCGAGCGTCTTGGAGCCCTCGCCGTAGTACGGGCGGAGGTTGACGTTCACGAAGCCCCAGCCCTCGCCGATCGGGTCGCCGATCAGCTCGGAGCAGAAGCGGTTCACGTCGTCGTAGTTGCCGTCGATGCCGACCAGGGCGCCGCCGTACACGCCGGCCATGACGATCTTGCCCTGCTCCAGGTCGTGCGGGATGAACACGCAGGACTTGAAGCCCGCCCGGGCGGCGGCCGCGCCGACCGCGCCGGCGAGGTTGCCGGTGGACGAGCAGGAGAGCGTGGTGAAGTCGAAGGCGCGGGCGGCCTCGATCGCGCAGGCGACGACGCGGTCCTTGAAGGAGTGCGTCGGGTTGCCGGAGTCGTCCTTGACGTGCAGCTGGGCGGTGAAGCCGAGCTCACGGCCGAGGTTGTCGGCCTTCACGAGGGGGGTCCAGCCGGGGTTCAGGTTGGGCTTGCCGGCGACGTCGGCGGGCACGGGGAGCAGCGGGGCGTAGCGCCAGATGCTGGCCGGGCCGGCCTCGATGGCCTTGCGGAGCTCCTCGGCGTCGTAGCCGTCGTAGTCGTACGCGATCTCCAGCGGACCGAAGCACTCCAGGCACGCGAAGCTCGGTCCGAGCGGGAAGCGGGTGCCGCACTCGCGACAGGACAGCGCGGCGGCGGGGCCGAGGTCAACGGTGGCAGGGGTAGCGGTAGCCATGGTGGCGGAGGCCTCTCTCCTCATCTTCCCCGTGACGCGGGCGCGCCACAGGACGGAATTGGCACCTGTCCCGCGGGGGCCTGTGACCGCCCTGCGAGAAGGTTGCCGGGACGTCGACGGGCCGTTCCCTCAGTCCCTCTGGATGAGCTCTGTGAAGTTGTCGGTCCTGCGCTGCGGCGACCCCGGCGTGCGAAGGCGCGACCGCAGTACGAAGACTGTAACCGAAGGCCTGCGGGCCGAGACCCCGCGTCCGATACGCGAGACGAGAAGTTACGAGGAGCGAGACCGTGACCGAGCTGCCCCGTCCCGACGTCCTCCCGGAGGTGGCGACCTGGCTGCGCCGCCGCTCCTGGGCGGCGGCCGATCGCCCGGTGGAGCTGCTGCTCGCCGCCAAACGGGCGGCGGGACGGGACGGGACGGTCAGCGTGGTCCTGCCCGCGCTGGACGAGGAACCGACCGTCGGCGAGATCGTGACCGCGATCCGCGAGGAGCTGATGGAGCGCCACCGGCTGGTCGACGAACTGGTGGTGGTCGACTCCGGCTCGGTCGACCGCACCGCGGAGACCGCCCGGGCCGCCGGCGCGCGGGTGGTGCACCGCGACGACATCCTGCCGGGGCTGCCCGCCGTCCACGGCAAGGGCGAGGTGCTCTGGCGGTCGCTGCTGGCGACGTCCGGCGCGATCGTCTGCTTCATCGACGCCGACCTGCGCGAGTTCGACCCGGCCTTCGTCTCGGGGATCGTCGGCCCGCTCCTCACCGATCCCGGCATCGAGCTGGTGAAGGCGATGTACGACCGGCCGCTGGAGACCGACGGCGCGGTCGTGCCGGCCGGCGGCGGCCGGGTCACCGAGCTGGTCGCCCGGCCGCTGCTGAACATGCACTGGCCGCAGCTGGCGGGCTTCGTGCAGCCGCTCGGCGGCGAGTACGCGGCGCGCCGCTCGCTGCTGGAGCGGCTGCCGTTCCCCACCGGGTACGGGGTGGAGCTGGGCCTGCTGGTCGACGCCCTGGGGACGGCCGGGCTGGACGCGCTGGCGCAGGTCGACGTCGGGGTGCGGCACCACCGCCACCAGGACGGACAGGCCCTCGGACGGATGGCCGCCACGATCTACCGCACCGCCCTGGACCGGCTCGACCGCGCGGACCGGCTGAAGGCGGCCGAGGACCTCGTGCACCCGCTGCTCACGCAGTTCACCCGTGACCCGGGCACCAGCGGCTTCACCGCGCACACCCACCCGGTGACGGCGCTGGAGCGGCCGCCGATGCGGACGGTCGCCGAGTACCGGGAGCGCTGAGCGGCCGGCGCGGCGACCCGGCCGGAACGCCGCCGAATGGTTTGCCGCCCCGGTCCGGCGGCAAGCTAGGGGATATGGCCGATCTCGCGTTCGAACCTCCGCAGCAGTCCGGCGCCGCCCCCGTCCTGGTGGCCTCGAACCGGGGCCCGGTGTCCTTCACCAGCGAGGACGACGGCACCCTGACCCTCCGCAGAGGCGGCGGCGGGCTGGTCTCGGGGCTGTCCGCGATCGACGACCCGTCCGCGGTGTGGGTGTGCGCCGCGCTCGGCGACGCCGACCGCACGGCCGCCCGGCAGGCACCGGACGGCCGGCTGGACCGCGCCGGGCACGACGTCGGCGGCCAGGCCGTCCGGATGCTGGACATCGAGCCCGGCACCTTCGCACGGGCCTACAACGGCATCGCCAACTCCACCCTCTGGTTCGTCCACCACCTGCTGTACGACACCCCGGTCAGCCCGGTCTTCGACGACCGCTTCCGCCGCGAGTGGGACTCCTACACGGCGTACAACACCGCCTTCGCCGAGGCGCTCGCCGCCGAGGCGGCCCCCGGCGCCGCCGTGCTCGTGCAGGACTACCACCTCTCGCTCGCCCCGGCGCAGCTCCGCCGGCTCCGCCCGGACCTGCGGATCGGGCACTTCTCGCACACCCCGTGGGCGCCGCCCGAGTACTACCGGCTGCTGCCCGACGACGTCGCCGCCGAGGTGCTCACCGGCATCCTGGGCGCCGACCGGGCCGGTTTCCTCACCGAGCGCTGGGCGCTCGCCTTCGCCGACTGCTGCGAGGCCGTGCTCGGGGCCACCGTCGACCGGGCGGCGCGCACGGTCACCCACGCCGGGCGCACCACGCACCTGGGCGTGCACGGGCTCGGCGCGGACGCCGACTTCCTGCGGGAGCGCGCGCACCGGCCGGACGTCGACGCCCGGCTCGCGGCGCTGCAGGAGGCCGTGGGCGACCGGCGGACGATCGTCCGGGTCGACCGCACCGAGCTCAGCAAGAACATCGTCCGCGGGCTGCTCGCCTACCGGCACCTGCTGCGCAGCCGTCCCGAGTGGCTGGACCGGGTCGTGCACGTCGCCTTCGCGTACCCGTCCCGGCACGACCTGCCGGAGTACCGCGAGTACACGGCGGCGGTGCAGCGGATCGCGCACGAGATCGACGACGAGTTCGCCACCGCCTCCTGGCAGCCGCTGATCCTGCACGTCAACGACGACTTCCCGCGGTCGCTGGCGGCCTACCGGCTCGCCGACGTCGCCCTGGTCAACCCGATCCGGGACGGCATGAACCTCGTCGCCAAGGAGATCCCCGTGGTCTCCGACCACGGCTGCGCGCTCGTGCTCTCCCGCGAGGCCGGCGCGTACGCCGAGCTCGCCGAGGACGCGCTCACGGTCAATCCCTACGACGTGATCGCCACCGCGGAGGCCCTGCACCAGGCGCTCACCATGCCCGCGGGGGAGCGCGCCGACCGCACCAAGCGGCTCGCCGCCGCGGCCACCGCGCTGCCCCCGCAGCAGTGGTTCCTGGACCAGCTCAACGCCCTGCGCTGAGCTCCCCGGCGAGCGCCTCCAGCAGCTCCACCAGGCCGGCCGGGCCCGCGACGACGACGTCGGCCCGGTCGGCCAGCTCGCGCACCGGCGCCTCGCCGGTGGTGGGACCGCTGCACACCAGCAGGCCCGGCAGGCCCTCGGTGCGGCGCTTCTCGACGGCTGCGTACGCGGCCAGGTCGCCGAGGTCGTCGCCCGCGTAGACCACGGTGCGGGCGGCGGGCCGCTCGGCGAGGAAGGCCGCCAGGGCGCCGCCCTTGTCGACGCCCGGCGGACGGAGTTCCAGCACGAAACGGCCCGGCTCGACCATCAGGCCGTGCTCGGCGGCGAGCGCGGCGAGCGGGGCGCGGAGCGCGTCCATGGCCTGCTGCGGCTCGGCGGTGCGGCGGGTGTGCACGGCCAGTGCGCGGCCCTTGTCCTCCGTCCAGGTTCCCCCGGGTGCGCCCTCGCGGGCGAGCACGGCGGGCAGCGCGGCCCGCACGGCGGCCACGCCGGGCGGCGGCTCGGGGGCGGTGAGCGCGCCGGTGCGGGCGTCCCACCGCTCGGCGCCGTACTGCCCGAGGACGGTCAGGTGCTCCAGGCCGGGCACGCCGGCGAAGCCGCCGTACTCGACGGCCAGCGCCGCGGGCCGGCCGGTGACCACGGCGACCGCGTCGACGAACGGCGCGAGCGCGGCGAGCGCGGCGGCCGCGGCGGGGTGGGCCCGGGCGGCGTCGGGGTCGGCGACGATCGGCGCGAGCGTGCCGTCGAAGTCGAAGGCCAGCACGGCCCCGCCGGGGTCGGCCCGCAGTGCCGCCAGACCGTCCCGGCCGGCCGGGGTGCTCGGTACGAGGTGCTCAGGAATGCCCATGCCTGGGACCGTACCCAGGCCCGGCGGCCGGACACCGTCAGCGCGCGGCGCGCCTGCGCTCGCGGATCCGGCGCAGCCGGTTGACCAGCACCGGGTCGGCGGCGAGCGCCTCGGGGCGGTCCAGCAGGGCGTTGAGCAGCTGGTAGTAGCGGGTCGCCGACAGGTCGAGCTCCGCGCGGACGGCGCGCTCCTTGGCACCGGCCGTCCGCCAGGGGCGGGCCTCCAGGGCGAGCACGGCCTGTTCGCGCTCGGTCAGCTCGGTCATCGCCACCTCCCCTTACGGGGTGTCATTGTGCCGTGCGGGTGCGACACACTCTGCCGCACCCGCCGGGGCGGCGCCGCGGTTAGCGTCGGGCCATGACCTTCGTCCTGCACGTCCCCGACGCCGGGCTGGAGCCCGAACCGCTCGACCCGGCGCAGATCGTCTCCGGCTCCCCCGAGGTGACCGGCCGCGTGCTGTGGACCTCCCCGGACGGCCGCGAGCTGCGCGGCCTGTGGCAGATCACCCCGGGCGTGGTGACCGACACCGAGGCGGACGAGATGTTCGTGGTGCTGAGCGGCCGGGCCACGATCGAGGTCGAGGGCGGCCCGACCCTGGAGGTCGGGCCCGGCGACGCCGCCGTCCTGCGGGCGGGCGACCGCACCACGTGGACGGTGCACGAGACGCTGCGCAAGGCGTACGCGCTGACGCTGTCCTGACCGGGTGGTGCCCGGCCCCGGCTCCGCGGCCCCGGCGACCCGGGGAGCCGGGGCCGGGAGTCAGCGGGAGCGCCCCGCCTCGGCGGCCGCGGCGGTCTGCAGGGCCGTGAGGGCCCCCGCGCCGTCGCTCTTCACGGCGCCGCCGATCTGCTGCTTGACCAGGCCGCTGACCTTGTCCCAGGACGGGTCGCCGTACGGGTAGAAGTTGGCGGTGGGCAGGGCGTTGAGGAACTCGGTGAGGTCCTTGTGCTTGCCGCTGCCGGTCATCTCGGCGCGGGTGTCCTGGGTGACCGGCAGCAGGTTGTACTGCTCGTCGAAGGCGAGCTGGTTGTCGGTGCGGTAGAGGAATCCGAGGAACTTCTTGATCTCGCTCCGGTGCCCGTTGGCCTTGAACGCCATGATCCAGTCGGCCACGCCGAAGGAGGCGGGCTTCACGGAGGCGTCGCGCCGCGGGACGGCGGCCGTGCCGTAGTCGATCCGGGCGGCGGTGGCCTTGCTGATCAGGCCGGGGTGGCCGTTGAGCATCGCGACCTTGCCGGCCGCGAAGTCGTTGAAGGCGGTCTTGCGGTCGGTGGTGGCCGGGTCCGCGTAGGTGAGGTGCCTGGCCACGAGGTTGGTGCGCAGCCAGGCGAACGTCGCCTGGTTCTGCGGGCTGTCGACGGTGTAGTTGCCCGCGTTGTCGGCGAGGGCGCCGCCGCCGCCCATCGTCCAGATCATGGACTCCGCCTGCGCCTCCTCGGGCCCGAGCGGCAGCGCGTACGGGGTCACGCCGGGCACCTTGGAGCGGATCAGCTCGGCGTCGCGCTTGAGCTCGTCCCAGGTGGTGGGCGGTCGGTCGATGCCGGCCTTCTCGAAGATCGTCCGGTTGTAGAAGAAGACGCGGGTCGAGGCGACGAACGGGATGCCGTACTGGCTGCCCAGCACCTGGCCGGCCCGGGCGAAGGCGTCGATCATGCCGGCCTGGGTGTCGATGGAGAGCACGTCGGTGGCGGGGTAGAGCCGGTCGGCGGCGACCTGGTCGGCGAAGCCGCCGGTCTGCACGAGGTCGGGGGGGTGTCCGCCGGCGACGAGGGAGGCGACCCGCTTGTCGATGTCGTTCCAGGTCTGGAGGTCGATCTGGACCTTGATGCCGGGGTTGGCCTCCTCGAAGCGGTGGACGACGTCGTCCCAGAAGTGGGCGGTGCTCGTCTCCTCGCTGTCGCCGTAGTCGGCGGCGACGAGACGGAGGGTGATGTCGCCGCCGGAGCCGCTGCCGAACGCGCCGCAGCCGGCGATGAGGGCGACTGCGAGGGCGGGCAGGAGGACGCGCCGGGCGGCGCGGAACGCATGCGTGCGAGTGAGGGTGTTCACGCGGGGACCGCCTTCGGGAGGGGAAGCGCCGCCACCCTCCCAAGCACCCGTGCAAGTGGTCCAGACCTGTCCGCACGGTAGTTATCGAAGTGTCAGATCTCGTTGCACCGGCTGCAATCGGATCGGGACGAATCGGGACACGCCCCACGCGGGTTCGGGCGGCGGCCACCGCGGCGCCCGCTCCCGTGAAGACCTGCGCCACCTCCGCGACCGGCCCGGCGCCCCGCCCGCTCGCACGCCCGTACACCCGATCGACCGATCGCCCGACCGCGAGGAGCCCCGCGGCGACGGCGCGACGGTGACCGGCCCCGGCGACCCCCGGCCGCCCCGCAGCAGCCCCGACCGCCCCGCCCGGCCGGCACATCGACCCGCCCGTCCGTGCTCGACCCGGGCCCCGACGGGGAAGGAGACAGACGACGGACACGGGAGGAGCAATCCGGCACGGATCACCCCGGAAGGGACGAACCTCACCAGTTCTGGACCAGACCAATCAAGTAACTGGACTAGACCTCTCGGACCGCCACAAGGGAGACTGTCCCCCGTGAAGCACGTCATCGCACTCGATGTGGGCGGCACCGGCATGAAAGCCGCGCTGCTCGCCCAGGACGGCTCCGTGCTGTTCGAAGCACGCCGACCGACCGGGCGGGAGCACGGCACGGACGCCGTCGTCGCCGCCATCCTCGACTTCGCCGCCGACCTGGCGGACGAGGGCCGCACCCGCTTCGGGTGCGACCCCCTCGCCGCCGGCGTCGCCGTGCCGGGGACGATCGACGAGAAGAACGGGATCGCGGTCTTCTCCGCCAATCTCGGCTGGCGCGACCTCCCCCTGCGCAAGCTCCTCGGCGAACGCCTCGGCGGGCTGCCCGTCGCCCTCGGCCACGACGTCCGCACCGGCGGGCTCGCCGAGGGCCGGATCGGCGCGGGCCGCGGTGTCGACCGCTTCCTGTTCATCGCGCTGGGCACCGGCATCGCCGGCGCCATCGGCATCGGCGGACGGATCGAGGCGGGCGCCCACGGCTACGGCGGCGAGATCGGCCACGTGGTGGTCCGCCCCGGCGGACCGCTCTGCGGCTGCGGGGCCCGCGGCTGCCTGGAGACGCTGGCCTCGGCCTCCGCCGTCTCCCGGGCCTGGGCCGGGGCCAGCGACGACCCGGACGCCGACGCGGCGGCCTGCGCCGCCGCGGTCGAGGCGGGCGACGAGCGCGCCGAGGCCATCTGGCGCGACGCCGTCGAGGCCCTCGCGGACGGGATCGTGCTCGCGCAGAGCCTGCTCGACCCGTCGACGGTGATCATCGGCGGCGGACTGGCCGAGGCCGGCGAGACGCTCTTCGCACCCCTGCGCGCGGCGGTCTCCGAGCGGCTGACCTTCCAGATGCCCCCCGAGCTGGTCCCGGCCACGCTCAGAGACACAGCTGCTTCCCTGGGCGCGGGTCTGCTCGCCTGGGACCTGCTCTCCACGGAGGTGACCGCGTGACCGCGGACCGCATTGCCCTGGCCGGCGCCCGACTCGTCCTGCCGGACGGCGTGACCGAGAACGGCCGCATCACCGTGGAGGGCGCGCGGATCGCCGCCTTCGGCGGGGACTCCGCCCCGGGCGACCTCGACCTCACCGGCTGCACGGTCGTCCCCGGCTTCGTCGACCTCCACGTGCACGGCGGCGGCGGCGCGTCCTACACGACCGGCATCGCCGAGGAGGCGCTGCGGTCCGCCCGCGCCCACCTGGAGCACGGCACCACCACCACCGTCGCCTCCACCGTCACCGGCGAGATCGACGAGGTGTGCCGCCAGGCCGCCGTGCTCTCCGAGCTGGCCGAGGACGGCGTGCTGGCGGGCGTGCACTTCGAAGGGCCGTTCATCTCGCCCGGCCGGTGCGGCGCGCACCGGCCGGACCTGCTGCGCGACCCGGACCCGGCCCTCGTCCGCAAGGTCGTGGACGCCGCCCGCGGCCACGCCCGGATGGTCACGCTCGCCCCCGAGCTCCCCGGCGGCCTGGAGTCGGTGCGCATGCTCGCCGACCTCGGCATCATCGCCGCCGTCGGCCACACCGACTCCGACTACGCCAAGGCGCTGGAGGCGGTCGAGGCCGGCGCGACCGTCGCCACCCACCTGTTCAACGCGATGCCGGGCATCCAGCACCGCGACCCGGGCCCGATCGTCGCCCTGCTGGAGGACGAGCGGGTCACCGTCGAACTGATCAACGACGGCGTGCACCTGCACCCGTCGGTGCTCGACCTCGCGTACGGCACCGCCGGCGCCGGCCGGGTCGCCCTGATCACCGACGCGATGGCCGCCGCCGCGATGGGCGACGGACGCTACTTCCTCGGCCCGCTGGAGGTCGAGGTCACCGGCGGCGTCGCCCGCCTGGTCGAGGGCGGCTCCATCGCCGGCTCGACGCTCACCCTCGACGTGGCGTTCAAGCGCTCCGTCACCGTCAACGGCCTGAGCCTCGGCCAGGCCGCCGAGTCGCTCTCGGCCGTCCCGGCCCGGCTGCTCGGTCTGGCGGACTCCGTCGGCACGCTGGAGGCCGGCAAGTACGCCGACCTCGTCGTCCTCGACTCCGGCACGTACGACCTCGTCGCGGTGATGCGCCGCGGCGAGTGGATCACCGGCGCGGACCGCCTCCCCAGGACGGTCGCGGCCTGACCCCCGTCCCACCGGGAGCGGGCGGCGGCGTACGTCCCGCCGCCCGCTCCCGGGTACGGGCACGCCCGGCGCCGCCGCGCGGCGGTCGTCAGCCCTTCGGGTAGGTGCTGACCGACATCGGGGTCAGCGCGACCTGGTCGAGCAGGATGGTGCCGCTGCTCCCGGCCGGGACCGTCACCGTCAGGGTGTTGCTCCCGGCCTGCAGCTGCGGCCATATGTTCGTGCTGTACCAGGCGTGGTCCGCGTCGGTGCTGCCCTTCGAGTAGTTCTTGAAGGTCACCCCGTTCACGTGGTCCTTGCCGTTGACCGTGACCTGCGCCGGCAGGTCGGCCGCGGTGTTGTTGAAGTGCAGCCAGAACTTCGCCTGCCCCGCCTGGTCGGCCAGCACCGTCCACGTGACGGTGGAGCCGGCCTGCAGCGTCAGGTAGCCGCCGTCGGCCGACAGGGCGCCCTTGACGCCGCTGCCCGCGGGGGCGTTCTGCGCCTGCAGGGTGCCGGCGTCGGCGATCGGCTCGGCGTCCGGCGTCGGGCTCGGCGCGGCGGACGACTGCGACGGGGCGGCGCTGCTGGCCGCGGCCGAGGCGCTCGCGGCACCCTTGCCGTTCTTGTGCGTGCCGTCCGGGTCGCCGGTGGAGAGCGCGATGCCCGCGCCGATCGCGATCGCCGCGACGACGGCGACCGCGCCGATCACCGCGCCCTTGCCGCGGCGGGCGCGCGGGCCGTCCTCGCCCGGCTGCGGGCGGGAGCGCTCGGCGTAGCGGCTCTGCTGCGGCAGCTGGGACGTCCCCTGCTCCGCGGCGGGCTGCTGCGCGTACTGCTGCTGGGCGCCGTACTGCGGCTGTCCGTACGGCTGCTGGGGGGCGGCCGGCGGCTGCCCGTACTGGGCGCGGCCGACCTCCATCGGGCGGCTGTACGCGTTGCGCGGCTGGCTCGGCGCGGTGGAGCCGTCTGCCGGGCGGTAGAGGTAGGCGAAGGGATCGTCGTCGCCCGCGCCCTCGGGGGCTCCGTTGCTGCCGTCCGTGGTCACGGTGTCACTCCCCGGGCAGATGGTGGACGCTCGTACCGGGGCACCCTACCTAACCTCGGGGACTGCGGGAAAAGCCGATCACCGCCCGCATCACCCGGCACGCCGGTGGGACCGCTCCCCCCGCGCGCCCCGCACAGAACCTCCACGCGCCCGCTTCTCGTCGTACATCCGCTCGTCCGCCGCGCGCAGGACCTCCTCGATGGACATGCCGCACCCCGCCCACCCGATGCCCAGGCTGACGCCGACCCGCATCGCCCGGTTGTCGATCCGCATCGGCGGGATGATCGCGTTGCGCAGCCGGCCCGCGAGGTCCTTCGCCTCCTCGCGGCCGATGCCGTCCGCCAGCACGACGAACTCGTCGCCGCCGAGCCGCGCGACGGTGTCGCCCTCCCGGACGATCTGCTGGAGGCGGCGGGCCACCTCGATCAGCACGGCGTCACCGGCGTTGTGGCCGAACCGGTCGTTGATCGACTTGAAGCCGTCGAGGTCGCAGAAGAGCACGGCCAGGCCCTTGTCGACGAGCGGCTGCAGCCGGTGCTGGGCGCCCCACAGCTCGGTGTCGTCGGGCAGGTCCGCCGGCACGGCGGTGTGCACGTGGGCGGGGCCGTGGTCGAACCGGCCCAGCACCTCGCCGGCGGCGAAGGCCTCCAGGTCGCGGTCGAGCGCCGCGTCGGCGGGCCCGTAGCCGTGCCCGGCCGCGCCGGAGCCGCCGTAGCCGCCGTAGAGGCCGAGGCCGGAGGCGGCGAGCGCGGTGCCGTGCTCCGCCCCGCCGACGCCCTGCGCGAGGCTGCACAGGCGGCGGCCGAGCCGGGCCTTCAGCTCGGAGCCGTTCGGCAGGCCGGTGAGCGCGTCGTGGCTGGCGCGGTGGGCCAGCTGCAGTTCGTGGCGCTTGCGGTCCTCGATGTCCTCGACGTGCGTGAGGAGGAAGCTCGGGCCCTCGGCGGCGTCGGCCACCACCGAGTTGCGCAGGCACACCCACTGGTAGCCGCCGTCCCGGCGGGAGAGCCGCAGCTCGGCCCGGCCGCCCTCGGCGCTGGTGCGCTGCAGCAGGGCGAGGTCCTCGGGGTGGACGAGGTCGGCGAAGCTCTGCTGCCGCAGGGTCGACCGCGGCCGGCCGAGCAGGCGGCAGAGCGCGTCGTTGACCCGGGTCAGCTGGCCGCGCCCGACCCCGTGCAGCTCGGTGATCGCCATGCCGCTCGGCGCGTACTCGAAGGCCTGCCGGAAGCTCTCCTCGCTGGCCCGCAGGGCCTGCTGCTCCTTCTCCAGCCGGGCCAGCGCCCGCTGCATCTCGGCCCGCAACCGGGCGTTGCCGATGGCGATGGACGACTGCAGGGAGAACATCTCCAGCGCCTCGCGCGTCCAGGCCCCGGGCCGCTTGCCGCTGCGCGGCCGGTCGACGGAGAGCACGCCGAGCAGGTCGCCGCCGGCGCTGTACATGGGGGCGAAGAGGAAGTCGCGGGGGTGCCAGTCGTTGGCGTAGATCGGCAGCGGGCCGTCGCCCGTCCAGGTCGGGACGTCGGTGCCGATGGCCCACCCGCGGTCGTACGGCAGGAAGCGCAGGGTGCCCCAGTGGTCGCTGACGCTCAGCATGCGGTCCCAGGACTCCCGGGAGCCGACCTGGCCGAGCAGCACCGCCGGGCCGCCCACGCCGGTCTCCTCCAGCTCCCAGACGGCGGCCACCACCAGGTCGCCGTCGGGCCTCACCAGGCTCACCGCCGCCGCGTCGAACCCGAGCCCGTGGACGGCCCCCTCGACGACCGCCTGCAGCGTGCCGGCCAGGCTGCGGGCAGCGTTGAGGTCCGCCACGACCCGGTGCAAGGTGCGGAGGGTCGCGAGGCGGACGTAAGGCTCCGACTCGGCTTCCATGCGGGGTCTCCCCGGCTGCTTCGGATTGGCGGTGATGGTTATCGTCCGATTGCCAGAAGAACTGAATCACAGCGAGCACAGCGATCGGCACGCTCGGTCAGCAATAGGCCATGACTTGTGACTCAAATCACACGCCACCCCCGTGCCCATACCCAGGTGAGCCGAGGGAAACCCGGACGATACCGGACAACCGGTCGTACGGGGAGGGGTGCGTCAGCCCGGAGTCCTACGACCGAGGCCCGATTCCGCCCCGCCGACCCGCGGACTACCGTGCGATACGTGCAAAGCTCCCCGCAGCCCTCCCAAGCCCGAGCCGCCGGACCCGACGAGTTCCGGGCCGCGCTCTCCCAGCTCGCCTCCGGCGTCGCCCTGGTGACAGCCCTCGACCCCGAGGACGGCGAGGACGCGGGCATGACGGCCACCTCGTTCCTGTCCGTCTCGCTGGAGCCGCCGCTGGTGCTGGTCTCGGTCCGCGAGGACTCCCGCATGGGTGACGTGCTCGCCCGCGCCGAGACCTGGGCCGTCTCGCTGCTCGGCGAGGAGCAGCGGGCCCTCGCCTCGCGGTTCGCCATGAAGGGCCGGCTCAGCGACCGTCTGCTCTTCGCCGACACCCCGCACCGGCGGGGCGAGTTCACCGGTTCCCCGCTGATCGACGGTGCCCTCGCGACCGTCGAGTGCCGCACCGAGGAGCGCGTCCCCGCGGGCGACCACACGCTGGTGCTCGGCCGGGTCCTGCAGGCCCGGGTCGACGCGGCGGGCGGCCGGCCGCTCCTCTACTTCCGCGGCGACTACCGACGGCTGGGCTGAGCACCCGCCGGACGAAACGTCACTCCGCCCCGCGCACCCGGTTCCTGCCCTGCTTGAGCTGGGCCCGGTGCCGCTTGTTCTCCAGCCGGCGCTCGACCATCCCGCGGGACGGCTTGGTCGCCCGGCGCGCCTTCGGCGGCGGTGCCGTGGCATCCCCGAGCAGCGAGGCCAGCCGCGCCGCGGCGACCTCCCGGTTGCGCCACTGCGAGCGGTGCTCGGAGGCCCGGACGACCAGCACCCGGCCGTCGACCAGCCGGTTCGCCAGGCGCTCCAGGGCGCGCTCCTTCCACACCGGCGGCAGCGCGGCGGACGCCGCCAGGTCGTAGCGCAGCTCGACCTGGGTGTCGGAGGTGTTGACGTGCTGGCCACCGGGGCCGGAGGAACGCGAGAAGCGCCAGACGAGCTCGGCGTCGGGGACGACCACCGACCCCCGTACGCGGATGGGCTCGGACATGCGTTCATCATCCCGCGCCGCACCGCCCCCGGTCACGCGGTTATCACCGCGGACCCGCTCCGGCCCCGGCCGGCATCGCCCCGGGGCAGAATGGGCCCGTGATCGAGCTCGGCTACTCCCTCTCCACCCGCTTCCCCGACCCCCCGCAGACCGACTACCGGGACGCCCCGGTGCACAGCCTGCGGCACGACCTCTTCTGCGGCGACGTCTACCTGGAGGCGGACGGCAGGGAGTTCGGCACGCGCTGGGGCTGGGTGCCGGTGCTCGACTTCGCCTGGGCGCTGTGCGACGTCGTCGAACAGCTGGACCGCGACCCGCAGGGCAGCCGCGCCGCCGCCGTGCAGACGGCCGACCTCGACTTCACCCAGAACACCGAGCTGCTGCGCTTCGCCCGCCGCTTCGGCTGGGTGGAGGTCACCGCCACCTGGCTGCGGGACGCCGAACCGGCCGTCGTCCGCCACGCCGACCTCCGCCGCGAGGCCCGCGACTTCCTGCAGGACGTGCTCGCGGATCTGGCGGACCTCCACGAGGGCCTGGCCGACAATCCGAACATCTGGACGGTCCAGGGCCGTTTTCCGCGGATCTGACCGGCCGGACCGCGCCGCGCCGCTACGGTTCGTACGAGAAATCCGGCCCGGGCTGGAACCATGGCCCCCGCGACCAGCGTTCTTCCGAACAAAAGCGACCGAAGGGACACACACACCATGCCCGTGAGCCTCTCCAAGGGTGGCAACGTCTCGCTGACCAAGGAGGCCCCCGGTCTGACGGCCGTCACCGTCGGCCTCGGCTGGGACACCCGCACGACCACCGGTGCGGAGTTCGACCTCGACGCCAGCGCGATCGTGCTGAACAACGACGGCAAGGTGTACTCCGACCGTCACTTCGTCTTCTTCAACAACACCAGCACCCCGGACAGCACCGTCGTCCACACCGGTGACAACCGCACCGGCGAGGGCGCCGGCGACGACGAGCAGATCAACGTCAACCTGGCCGGCCTGCCCGCCGACGTCACCCGGATCACCTTCCCGGTGTCGATCTACGACGCGGTCAACCGCAGCCAGAGCTTCGGCCAGGTCCGCAACGCCTACATCCGCGTGCTCAACGCGGCCGGCGGTGCCGAGATCGCCCGCTACGACCTCTCCGAGGACGCCGCCACCGAGACCGCCATGATCTTCGGCGAGCTCTACCGCAGCGGCGCGGAGTGGAAGTTCCGCGCCATCGGCCAGGGCTACGCCTCCGGCCTGGTCGGCATCGCGCAGGACTTCGGCGTCAACGTCTGACCCGCGGACGCGCGGCACGACCGCGCCCGGGCCGTCAACGGCCCGCCGCTCACGAACGGGCGATGCCCGGACCCTCCGAAGGGGTCCGGGCATCGCCCGTTCGCGTGTCCGCCGGCGCCGCGGCCGTGCGGTCCGTCAGGAACGGCCCACCCGGAGCTCCGGCAGCTGCAGCATCTCGGTGTCGTCGTGCGGCGTCAGGTCGACCACCTCGGGACGGCGGTGCTCCGTCTCCTCGTCCTGCTCGGGACGGGCGGGCACCGGAGCGGGCTCGGCCACCCGCGGCACGGCCTCCGTCGGGGCCGCGTAGCGCACGCTCTCCGCGAGCGCCTCGTCGCCCACCACGTCGGCGAGGTCGCCGACCGCCGGTGCCGGCGCCGCCGCCCGCAGCGCGGCGACCGTGGCCGGACGCCCGAAGAAGCTGAACCCGGGCCCGCGGCCCACCCGCGGACGGGCCGCCTGCACCACCGTGCCGGACCTCGGGACGGACGGCTCCGGAACGGCCACCACGGCCTGCTGCCGGACGACCGGCACCGGCTGCGGCGACCGCGGGCGGAGCTCCACCTGCGCGCGCGCCGCACCCTCCTGACGACGGGCCGCGGCCTCGGCGCCCTGGCGCTCCATGCGGCGCAGCGCGGCGGCCGCCCGGACGAACGCCGCCGGGCTGACCGGGTGCGCGGGCACCTCGGCGTCGCGCGCACGCCGGGCCGCCTCGGCCTCACGCAGCGTCTGCTCGGCGACCGCCACGGCGCGTTCGCGCAGCAGCCGGGCGATCTCCGTCTCGGCCTTGGCCAGACGGGACTTCTCCGCGGTCAGCCGGCGGCCGAACCGGGTCGCGCGCTCCTCGGCGACCTCGGCGGCGTACTCGGCCTCCGCGAGCTGCTCCTCGAAGCGCTCCTCGGCCCGCAGGCGACGGGTGGCCGCGAGCTGCAGGGCGGCGCGGGCGGCACGGTCGCGCTGACGCAGCACCAGGCCCAGGCCGACGGCCGCCACCACGGCGGCGACACCCACCGACCGGGCGACCAGCGGGTCCGGCGTGGCCACCAGGGCGGCCACCGCGGCAAGGACCAGCACGCCGACGGCGGCAGGAGGCACGGACCGGCCGAGGACGGAGGAATGACGGTGGCGTCCACGAGACATGCCAAGAAACTAGCGTGCGAATTGGGGCCCTGTCAGCCTCGCCACTCATTCGGCTCTTGACAGTCCGTCGGAAACGCACGGCGTGTTCGAACGCGCACGGAGGGCTACCATGGCCGCCGTCCGACCGACCGACCTGCAGAGCGAGGCGCCCGTGTCCCCCGGTTTCCGTGTGCACCCCGGTGAGCTGACCGCCGCCGGGCAGGCCGCCCTGCGCACCTCCGGACGGCTGCGCGCCGACGCGCGGGCCGTCCTCGGCCCCGCCGACGCCGCCGTCGGGGCCCTCCCCGGCTGGCGCACCGCCGCGGCGCTCCGCGACTGCGCCGACGCCTGGCACCGCGTCCTGGAGCGGCTCGCCGACGAGCTCGACACCATCGGCGGCGACCTCGTCCGCACCGCCGACGGCTACACGGCCGCCGACGAAGCCGTCCTGCGCTCCCTCACCCCGGCGCGCTGACATGGATACCGCCGCACTCGCCGCCGCCCGCCCGGACACCCTGCCGGCCGCCGCGGACGCCTACGCCGCCCTGGTCTCCGCCGTCGAACGGCACCACGCCGCCTGGACGCGGGAGACCGCCGCCCGGGTGCACGGCGCCGACTGGCAGGGCCGGGCGGCCGACCTCGCCACGGTCGCCGTCGACCGGACGGGCGGGCGCCTCCAGGCCGCCTGGATGGAGCTGGCCCTGGTGCGGGACACCCTGCGGACGGCCGCGGAGGCGTTCCGGGTCGCCCGGGGCCGGCTGGCGGCCGACCCCGACGGAGCCCTCGCGGCGGCGGAGCGCGCCGACGCGGCCGCCGCCGCCCGGCTGACCGCGCTCGCCGCCACCGCCCGCAGCGGCGCGGCCCTCACCGCGACCGCCGCGGCCGCCGGCCTCGGCCGGCTCTCCGACCCGCGCGAGGCCCTGAACACCGCGCTGGCGTCCCTGCTGCCGCCGCCCGGTGCCCGTCCCGCGGAGGCCGCCGCCTGGTGGCGGGCGCTCGGCCCCGACGCCCGGGCCGCCCTCACGGAGGCCCGGCCCGAGCTCGTCGGCGGCCTGGACGGCCTGCCGGCCCGTGACCGCGACCGGGCGAACCGGCTCCGGCTGACCCGCCTGCTGCAGCACCCCGACACCCTGCCCGCACCGCTGCGGACCGGCCTGCAGGCCGTCGCGGAGCGCCTGGCCCGGGCCGAGGACGGCATCCTGCTGCTCGCCCTCGGCGCGGAGGGCCAGGGCCGGGCGGTGCTCAGCCACGGCGACCCGGACACCGCGGACGACGTCGCCGTCTACGTGCCGGGCTTCGGCACCGACCTGGCCGCCGCGGGACGCGGCGACGCCGACCGGGCGGAGCGGATCCGCGACGCGGCCGACCGCTGCGGCAGCGGCCGGACGACCGCCGCGATGGTGTGGCTGGGGTACGACGCCCCGCCCAACGAGGGGCTGGACCCGCGGTCGGCCCAGGTCGCCGGGGACGACCGCGCCCGGGCCGGGGCGGACGGCCTGCACGGCTTCCTGGACGGCCTGCGGGCCGCCCGCCCGGGCCCGCCCGCCCACGTCACGGCGGTCGGTCACAGCTACGGCTCCCTGGTCGTCGGGCTGGCCGCCCGGCAGGGCGGCGGCATGGACGACGTCGTCCTGGTCGGCAGCCCCGGCGCGGGCGTCGGCCGGGCCGGGGAGCTGGGGGTCGGCGCCGACCACGTGTACGTCGGGGTGGCGGACCACGACCCCGTGGGCCGGCTGCCCGGCGGCGCGTCGGTGGCGGGCGGGCTGCTGCTGGGCGGGCTGCCCGCCGCCGCGGCGATGCAGGCCGCGGGCCCGGACGACCTGTGGTTCGGCCGTGACCCGGCCGGCGCGGGCTTCGGCGCCCACCGGTTCGGGGTGGAGCCGGGCGGCGCGGGCGCCTTCGCGAGCCACTCCGCCTACTTCGACGCCTCGGCCGACGGGCGTCCGTCGGAGTCGCTGGCCAACATCGGCCGGGTGGTCGCGGGCCGCGGGGCGGAGGTCACCACCGCGCCGCACCGCTGACCGGCCGCGGCCGGCGGGTGCGGTTCAGCGCGCCGACGGGGCGGCGGGGTGGGTGGGCCCGTCGTGGTCCTCGGGGAGCTTGCAGACGTGCTGGAGCCAGAGCGCGGCCGCCATGACGGCGGCGCCGGCCAGCACCGCGAACCCGGCGGTGAGGGCCTGCGACTTGCGGGCGGCGATGTCGAGCTGCCCGAGCAGGAAGACGCCGGTGCCCGCGTACATGCCGGTGACCACGGCGGCCACCAGGCCGCTGGCCTGGGCGAGCACCACGGCCCGCGCCGCGTGCAGCGGGTCGACGCCCTTGGCGCCGGGCTGCCGCTCGCGGACCGCCTTCAGCCGGGCCCGCAGCGACAGCGCGGTGGCCAGCAGCACCACGGCGACGGCGGCCAGCACCACGGGGGCCGCCGCGGGCACGCCGGGGAGGCTGCCGAGCGAGCCCCACAGCTTGGCGCCGGCCCAGGAGAGCACCCCGGCCACGGCGGTGATGCCGAGCAGCAGGCGGAGACGGAGCGGCTTCACGCGGACGATGTCCTTCCCGACGGACGCGACGGACTGCTGTCCCTGACGGACCGTCGCGGTGCGGCGGTGCCAGGCCACCGTACCGGCCGGCCGGCCACCACCTGTACGGACGGTCCGGTGCCGGGGGAAGTTCCCCGGCGGCCGGTCACTCCGGCAGCCTCAGCCGGATGTCGGAGCGACGGCGCACTCCCTGCGCCTCCTCGCCGCCCAGGGCCTTCAGCAGTTCGGCGACCGGGCCGCGGCCGGGCACCTCGGCGTCCGGGTCGGCGTCGAGCCAGGGGGCGAGGACGAACGCGCGCTCGTGGGCGCGCGGGTGGGGCAGCACCAGGTGCGGGTCGTCGCTGAGGGTGCCCTCCACCGCGAGGATGTCGACGTCGAGGGTGCGCGGGCCCCAGTGGACCTCGCGGACCCGCCCGAAGGCGTCCTCGACGGCGTTGCCGCGCTCCAGCAGCGAGGTCGCCGGGAGCGTGGTGCGCAGCAGCACCACGGCGTTGTAGTAGGACGGCTGGTCGGCGGGGCCGCCGACGGCGTCCGTCTCGAAGACGCCGGAGACGGCCGTGATGCGGATGCCGGGGGTGTCCGCGAGCGCGTCGACGGCGCCCTGCAGGGTCTCCAGCCGGTTGCCCAGGTTGGCGCCCAGGGCGACGGCGGCGTGCCGGACGGTCTGCAGGGTGGAGTCCGCCGAGTCGACCCTGCGCTCCAGGTCGAACGTGGTCGGCGAGGCGGTCGGGTCGCTGGTGCTCATCGGGTTCCCTCTGCGGCTCGGGGGCGACGCGGCCGGCACGTCACGTGCGGCCCCGGTGGATGGTGACGGTCACGTCGTCGAACGGGACGGTGATCGGGGCGTCCGGCTTGTGCACGGTGACCTCGACCTCCTCGACCGTGCCGTGCTTGAGGCATTGGTCGGCGATCCGCTGCGCGAGCGTCTCGATCAGGTCGACGGGGTCGCCCGCGATCACCGCGGTGACCTCCTCGGCGATCACGCCGTAGTGGGCGGTGCGGGTGAGGTCGTCCGTGGCGGCGGCCGGGCGGGTGTCCAGGAACAGGACGAGGTCGACGACGAAGGTCTGGCCCTCGGCGCGTTCCCGTTCGAAGACGCCGTGGTGGCCCCGGGCACGCAGACCCCGCAGGGTGACGCGGTCGAGCAAACGAATCACTGCTCCCAGAAGACGGCCCCGCCGGAGGCAGGGCGACGGCGGGCCCCGTCGCCCGCCACCCGTCGAATCTACCTCCGGGTGCCCGTGGCCCCCGACCGTCTACCCGGCACCACGGGCCGTCACGCGCGCCGGATCGGCGATTGACGTGAACGTTTCGTGCCGTTCCGGCGGCGGCCGCGCACCGGCTGCGGCGTCAGTCCTCGTCCTCGTCGTCGTCCTCGTCGTCCCCGCTGGTCAGCACGGGTGATCCGTGGTGCGACCAGAGCCGCCAGCCGTCCGGGGTGCGGCGGAAGAGGTTGGTGGAGACGACCTTGCCGCCGACGAGCGGGCCTAGCTCGCCCTCCTCCTCGGCCTCGCCGCCGGAGAGGATGTTCTCGGTGCAGGTGACAAGGGCCACATCGCCCTGCACCTCGCACTCGACATCGGTCAGGAAGAACTGGATGTACTCCGTGTTCATCATGATCAGCATGTACGACCGGGTCACCTGGGCCCGCCCGCGCAGCACCGGCCAGCCCGGGTGCACGCAGACGACGCCGCCCTTGTCGTCGGCGTCCCCGGCCCCGAGCCAGATGCCTTCCACGGCCTCCAGGTCACCGTTCTCCAGCGCCTCGTACATCGCCTGGTTGGCCGCCAGGACGGCCTCGCGGTCCACTTCCAGGGCCGACGCCTGCTCTCCGCTCACCGTGCCGCCTCCTGACGTACCGCCCGCCTCGTCGTCGTCCCGCACCGTGCCTCCTGCAGGGCTGCTGCCACTCCTACCCCCTTCGGCCGGCCTGCTGCCAGGCCGCGACCACTCGTACGGCGTCGGCCGTGCCGGCCACGTCGTGCACCCGGACGGCCCAGGCGCCCGCCCGGGCGGAGAGCACCGAGACCGCCGCCGTGGCGTCGTCCCGCTGCCTGGCCGGGCGCAGCTCCCCGGTTTCCGGGTTGGCGAGCAGCGTACCCAGGAAGCGCTTGCGCGAAGCCGCGACGAGCACCGGGCGCCCGAGGGCGGTGAGCGCGTCGAGCCGGCCGAGCAGGGCCCAGTTGTGCTCCGCGGTCTTGGCGAAGCCCAGGCCCGGGTCGAGGACGATCTGCTCCTCCTTGACCCCGGCGGCCAGCAGCGCGCCCATCCGGGCGGCGAGTTCGGCGGTGACGTCGGCGACGACGTCGCGGTAGACGGCGAGGGAGTCCATGTCGGCGGACTGCCCGCGCCAGTGCATCACCACGAACGGCGCGCCGGTGGCGGCCACCACCTCGGCCATCGCCGGGTCGGCGAGGCCGCCCGAGACGTCGTTGACCATCCGGGCGCCGGCCTCGACGGCGGCCGCGGCGACGGCCGCGCGCATGGTGTCCACCGAGACGGCGACACCCGCCGCGGCGAGGTCCCGGACGACCGGGACGACCCGGCGCAGCTCCTCCTGCGCGGTGACGCGCTGCGCGCCGGGCCGGGTGGACTCCCCGCCGACGTCGACCAGGTCGGCGCCCTGCGCGGTCAGGCGCAGGCCGTGGGCGACGGCGGCCTCCGGGTCGAGCCAGAGTCCGCCGTCGGAGAAGGAGTCGGGGGTGACGTTGACGACGCCCATCACGGCGCAGCGGTCGAGGGCGGGAAGGCCGGGCAGCGGGTTGTCCATGGGGCCATTATCGAGCCACCCGGGGCACCGGGCCGGACGCCGGACGCCGTCGGCGGGCACCGCGTGCTGCGGTGCCCGCCGACGGCGTCCGTGCCGGGGCCGGCCGGGCTCAGGCGGCCTCGGTGACCGATCCGAGCCGGGCCTCGCCGCTCTCGGGCATCAGGCTCTGCCGGGGGCGGGGCCGGCCGATGCGGGGCAGGCCCAGCGTGATGAACGCCTCCGCCTGCATGGCGGCGAAGCCGATCCGCGGGAGGTCGCGGGTCTGCTTGTAGACGAGGAAGCGGGGCTCCCACTCCGGCTGGAACTTGGCGTTGAACTTGTACAGCGACTCGATCTGGAACCACCGCGAGAGGAAGACCAGCAGGCCGCGCCATGCGCGGAGCACGGGACCGGCGCCGATGCGCTCCCCGCGGGCGAGCGCGGAGCGGAACATCGCGAAGTTCAGCGACACCCGGCGCACGCCCATCGCCGGCACGGCCTGCAGGGCGGCGACGATGAGCAGCTCGTTGAGGCCGGGGTCGGCCTCGCGGTCGCGGCGCATGAGTTCCAGGGAGATGCCGTCCGGTCCCCAGGGCACGAAGTGCAGGACGGCCGCGAGGCCGGGGTCGGTCCCTCCGTCCACGGGGGCCCGGTGGGCGGTGACCACGATGCAGTCGTCGTCACCGGCGTCGCCGAAGCGGCCGAGGGCCATCGAGAAGCCCCGCTCGGTGTCGGTGCCCCGCCACCGGCAGGCGGCGTCGGCGATCTGCCGCTTCTCGTCCGCCGTGAGGTCGCCGACCCGGCGGACCTGGCAGGAGTAGCCGTTGCGCTCGATCCGCTTCACCATCTGGCGGACGTTGCGCATCGCCCGCCCGGCGAGCGAGAACGTGGCGGTGTCGACGATGGCCTCGTCGCCGAGTTCGAGGGCGGCGAGGCCCGCCTCGCGGGTCCAGACCTCGCCGCCGACCTCGCTGCACCCCATGACGGCGGGCACCCAGGCGTGCTCGCGGGCCTCCGTCATGAAGACCTTGATCGCCCCGGGCCACGCCTCGACGTCGCCGACCGGGTCTCCCGAGGCCAGCATCACGCCGGACACCACGCGGTAGGAGATCGCCGCCTTGCCGGAGGGCGAGAACAGCACGCTCTTGTCGCGGCGCAGGGCGAAGTAGCCGAGCGAGTCGCGGTGGCCGTGCCGGGCGAGCAGCCCGCGGACCTTCACCTCGTCCTCGGCGGTCAGCTCGGGTTCGGGCTTCTCCGGCCGCAGCGCCAGGTAGGCGGTGGTGAAGGCGGTGAGCAGGCCGAGCGCGCCGAGCGAGTACGCGACGAGGTCGGAGATGCGGTCGGAGCCGTAGCGGATCGGCCCGTCGAAGCCGAAGAGGCCGTAGAGCGTCTCCTGGAGCCGCTGGGCGAGCGTGGGGTCGCCCAGCTCCGACCTCGGGTGGACGCTCACGATCAGCAGGCCGAGCAGCACGCTGAAGACGCCCATCACCACGAGGTTGACCACGGCGCGGAGGCGGGTGCGCGGGTCGGCCTTCGCGTAGAACTCGCCGCGGTGCACGAGGATCACCGCGAACAGCACCAGCGACACCACCGCCGGGACGGTCTCGTGCCAGCGCAGCAGGTGCAGGGCCGCACCGACCGGCAGCAGCACGCAGACCGCCCGCCAGGCGCGCCGCTTGCGGCGGCGCAGTGCGTGGGCGAGCAGCACCAGCAGGATGCCGATCATGAGCGTGCCGACCGCGGCGAGGGCCGTGGTGATGCCCGGCAGCTGCCCGGCGAAGGTGTGCATCCGGGTGTGGCGCAGCCGCGGGAAGACGGCGCTGCAGATGTCGAGCAGGCCGATCAGCAGGCAGGCGTAGCCGACCACGCCGGGGAGCCATGCGCGGGGGACGGCCGCCGCCTGGGTGCGCAGCGTCTGCAGCCCGCGGCGGCGGGGCTGCTCGGTCGACGGCTCAACGGACACGGGAGCGCTCATGGGGGTTCAGCGTAGGGGCTGGGGCGGCTCGCCCGGTCACTCCGTGGCGGGAGTGGTGATGGACCTTCATGGCTATTCCTCGATCGGGCGATCCGCAGGTCAGGAAGGGTCCGCGCGCGGGCGTGCCGGAGCGGGTCCTCCCCGGACGGGGGAAGCCTGGGGGACGGGTGGGGCCGCCCTCGGACGGGTCGGCGTGGCCGGCCGGTCGCACGGGCGGGTGGCAGAGGTGAAGGGCTCGGACGCTGGGCACCGTCGCCGAGGGGCGCCGGCTCACGCACTACACACGGTGGGACGCCGCAGTCTAGGGCCTCGGTTGCAGTGTGCCCCGGCGCCTCACCGGCGGCGCCGTCCGACGCCCGGTCAGGCTAGCCCCGGTGGCCCGGCCCCGTGTGCGAACGGACGATGAACCCTGGCCCACACACCGCCCGATGGAAGGCGCCGTCATGGAACTGACCAGCAGTTCGCTGGTGTACGCACTGGCCGCGACGGCGGTTGCGGGGCTGCTGGCGACCCTCTGGCTGTGGCCCCGGCTGGCCCGCCAGCGGCCGCTGCCGGTGCTCGGACGGCTCGCCCTGCTGACGGTCGTTCAGGTGTCGGTGCTGAGTGTGCTCGCGCTGGCGGTGAACAACTCGTACAGCTTCTACACCTCGTGGAACGACCTGCTGAGCCCGGGCGGTGCGGCGCTGGCGCTGACGAGTTCGGAGCACGCGCCGGGGGCCGCGCCGGAGGGCGGGCAGAAGCTGGTGGAGCCCAGCGCCGAGGGCGGGCTGGAGACGGTGAAGGACGTGCTGCCGGCCGGCAAGCCGGAGGAGGTGGGCCGGGTCGACTCGGTGAAGGTCACGGGCACCGAGTCCGGGCTGTCCGACCAGGTCTTCGTCTACCTGCCGCCGGAGTACTTCGTCCCCAGGTACGCGCGGGAGCGCTTCCCGGTGATGCTGGCCATCGGCGGCTACCCCGGCCCGTCCCTGCACCTGGTGGAGGGCCTGCGGGTGCCGCAGACGGCCTCGGAGCTGGAGCGTGCCGGGCGGATCTCGCCGACCGTCATCGTGATGGCCAGGCCGACCGTGGCGCCGCCGCGCAACACCGAGTGCGTGGACGTGGCGGGCGGTCCGCGGACGGAGACCTGGTTCACCAAGGACCTGCCGGCCGCGCTCCGCTCGGCGTACCGGGTGAGCCACTCGACGGGCTCGTGGGGCGTCTTCGGCTACTCGACCGGCGGCAGCTGCGCGCTGCGCCTCGCGATGCGCAACCCGGACGCCTTCCCCTACGCGGCCGGGCTGCACGCGGACTACCAGGTGCCGAACGACCGCTGGACGGACGGCGACCTCTTCGGGGGCGACGCCGGGGCGGCCTCGCAGTCGGACCTCGCCTGGCGGCTGAAGAACCTGCCGGCGCCGCGCGCGTCCCTGCTCGTGGTGAGCACGAAGACCGAGGACAACTACCCGGCGACCCAGCAGTTCCTCGCCACCGCGCAGCAGGTCTCGGGGGAGCACCCCGAGTTCAGCGCGGAGTCGCTCTTCCTGGACGACGGCGGGCACAGCTTCGAGACCTGGCGGCGGGAGCTGCCGGCGGCGCTGGAGTGGATGAGCGACCACCTGGCGCCGCCGCCGGACCGCGAGCCGCGGCCGTAGCGCGCGGGCGTTCGCGTCCGGCCGCGGTGCCCGGGCCGCGGGCACCGCGGCCGGACGGCGTCTAGCGTGCGACGATCAGGCTCATGGCCTCGGCACGGGTGGCCGGGTCGCGCAGCTGGCCGCGGACGGCCGAGGTGAGCGTCTTGGCGCCGGGCTTGCGGATGCCGCGCATCGACATGCACATGTGCTCGCACTCGATGACGACGATCGCCCCGCGCGGTTCCAGGATCCGCATGAGCGAGTCGGCGACCTGGCTGGTCAGCCGCTCCTGCACCTGGGGCCGGCGGGCGTAGACGTCGACCAGCCGCGCCAGCTTGGACAGGCCGGTGATCTTGCCGCTGGTCGAGGGTATGTACCCGACGTGCGCCACGCCGCGGAACGGCACCAGGTGGTGCTCGCAGGTGGAGAAGACCTCGATGTCCTTGACCAGCACCATCTCGTCGTGGCCGAGGTCGAAGGTGGTGGTCAGGACGTCCTCGGGCTCCTGCCACAGACCGGCGAAGATCTCCTTGTACGCGCGGGCCACGCGGGCCGGCGTCTCCAGCAGGCCCTCGCGGTCCGGGTCCTCGCCGACCGCGAGGAGGAGTTCGCGCACCGCGTTCTCCGCACGCTTCTGGTCGAAGTGCCCGACGACGGGCTCACCACCGAGAGTCACCGGGTCGATCATGCGGGCCTCGCTTGCCTGAGGGAGTGGGCGGGACGGGTGCCCGGGTCGGGGCGCCCGGCAGCACGAATGCCGCGCCTCCAGGGTACAAACCCCGGTGACGCGGCATTCATTCCGTGCGGGTGCTCCGGGCGGTCAGCCCTCGGCGGAGCCGTCACCGACCGGCGGCAGCTTCACGACGTCCACCGCCGGGGCCTCGACGGAGGAGGCGGCGGCGCCGTTGGTGAGCGCCAGCTCCTTCGGCGACTGGACCGGCGGGCGGGTCGACGGGGTGCGGCGGGAGGAGCCGGTCCACGCGGGGCGGGCCGGACGCTTCACGATGGTGGAGAAGACCTCGGCGATCTGCTCCTTGTTCAGCGTCTCCTTCTCCAGCAGCTCCAGGACGAGGTTGTCGAGCACGTCGCGGTTCTCGACCAGGATCTCCCAGGCCTCGTTGTGCGCGTTCTCGATGAGCTTCTTGACCTCTTCGTCGACGAGCCCGGCGATCTCCTCGGAGTAGTCGCGCTGGTGGGCCATCTCACGGCCGAGGAACGGCTCCCCGTCGGCCGACCCGAACTTGATCGCGCCGAGGCGCTCGCTCATGCCGTACTGGGTGACCATCGCGCGGGCCGTGGCGGTGGCCTTCTCGATGTCGTTGGACGCGCCGGTGGTCGGGTCGTGGAAGACCAGTTCCTCCGCGGCACGGCCGCCCAGCATGTACGCCAGCTGGTCGAGCATCTCGTTGCGGGTGGTCGAGTACTTGTCCTCCTCCGGCAGCACCATGGTGTAGCCGAGCGCCCGGCCGCGGGACAGGATGGTGATCTTGTGCACCGGGTCCGCGTTCGGGGAGGCCGCCGCGACCAGGGCGTGGCCGCCCTCGTGGTACGCGGTGATCTTCTTCTCGCGGTCGGACATGATCCGGGTCCGCTTCTGCGGGCCGGCCACGACGCGGTCGATCGCCTCGTCCAGGACGAAGTTGTCGATCAGCTTCTTGTCCGAGCGGGCGGTCAGCAGCGCCGCCTCGTTGAGGACGTTCGACAGGTCGGCGCCGGTGAAGCCGGGGGTGCGCTTGGCGACGGCCTTGAGGTCGACGTCGGGCGCGATCGGCTTGCCCTTCTGGTGCACCTTGAGGATGTCCAGACGGCCCTGGAGGTCGGGGCGCTCGACCGCGATCTGACGGTCGAAGCGGCCCGGGCGCAGCAGCGCCGGGTCCAGGATGTCGGGGCGGTTGGTGGCGGCGATCAGGATGACGCCGCCCTTGACGTCGAAGCCGTCCATCTCGACGAGCAGCTGGTTGAGCGTCTGCTCGCGCTCGTCGTGGCCGCCGCCGAGGCCCGCACCGCGGTGCCGGCCGACGGCGTCGATCTCGTCGACGAAGATGATCGCCGGTGCGTTGGCCTTCGCCTGCTCGAAGAGGTCGCGGACGCGGGAGGCGCCCACGCCCACGAACATCTCGACGAAGTCGGAGCCCGAGATCGAGTAGAACGGCACCCCGGCCTCGCCGGCGACGGCGCGGGCCAGCAGGGTCTTGCCGGTGCCGGGCGGGCCGTACAGCAGCACGCCCTTGGGGATCTTGGCGCCGACGGCCTGGAACTTCGCGGGCTCCTGGAGGAACTCCTTGATCTCCTGGAGCTCCTCGACGGCCTCGTCCGCGCCGGCGACGTCGGAGAAGGTGGTCTTCGGGGTGTCCTTGGTGAGCAGCTTGGCCTTGGACTTGCCGAACTGCATGACCCGGGAGCCGCCGCCCTGCATCTGGTTCATCAGGAACAGGAAGACCAGGACGATGATGACGATCGGGAGCATCGACAGCAGCAGGCTGACGAAGGTCGACTGGCGCTCGGGGCTCACGGTGTAGCCCTCGGGCAGCTGGCCCGCCTTGTACGAGTCCTGCAGCGTGTTGGAGATGGCGGCAGCCTGGCCGTCCGAGACGTAGGACGCCTGGAACTTGCTGCCGCTCGGGGGCTTGCCCGAGGACTTGGCCGGGAGCTGCTGGCCGTCCTTCAGCTCGATCTTGATGAGGTTCGAATCACCCGTGGTGATCTGCGCCTGCTTGACCTGTTGGTTGTTGATCGCGGCAATGACCTGGCCGGTTGACGCCGTCTTGTAGCCGTTCGAGTCAGAGACGACCTGCATCAGAACGATGACGGCCAGGACGGCCAGCACGATCCACATGATCGGCGCACGGAAGTATCGCTTGACGTCCATCCATGCGGGGCGTTGCCGCCCCGTCCCTCCTGCCACTCAACGGCGCTGCACGGCCCCGAGGGCCGCCGGCGCATCCGGTATGTGCTCATGAGAAGAGCGGTTCATTGGACCGTACCGCAGTAGCACCCGCACGTGGCGGGAGCACGACGACACGACCTCTTTCCTACGTGCCCTCAACGGGCGGGAACGGTGTGCCGTTCCCGCCTCTCGCCCGTGGGGTTCTCAGCCACCGTAGACGTGCGGCGCGAGGGTGCCGATGAACGGCAGGTTCCGCAGCTTCTCGGCGTAGTCGAGGCCGTAGCCGACGACGAACTCGTTGGGGATGTCGAAGCCCACGTACTTCACGTCGATCTCGACCTTGGCGGCGTCCGGCTTGCGCAGGAGGGTGCACACCTCCAGCGAGGCCGGGCGGCGCGAGCCCAGGTTGCCGAGCAGCCAGGAGAGCGTGAGGCCGGAGTCGATGATGTCCTCGACGATCAGGACGTCCCGGCCCGCGATGTCGGTGTCGAGGTCCTTGAGGATCCGGACCACGCCGGAGGACTTGGTGCCCATCCCGTACGAGGAGACGGCCATCCAGTCCATGGTCACCTGCGAGTGCAGCGTACGGGCGAGGTCGGCCATGACCATCACGGCGCCCTTGAGCACGCCGACGAGCAGCAGGTCCCGCCCGGCGTAGTCGTGGTCGATCCGCTCGGCCAGCTCGAGCAGCTTGGCGTCGATCTCGTCCTTGCTGATGAGCACCTTCGCCAGGTCGGCGCCCATGTCGTTCTGATCCACCGGGGATACGTCCTCAAACGTTCGGGGTCCTGTGTCGGCGGCGGCCCTGCGACGCGTTGCCGCTAGTCGCCCTGTCGCCGAAAGACCAGCGTGCCACACCTGCGGCCCGCCTCGACCCCCCCGGGTAGGTGCAGCGGTCCCTGGCCGCGCCAGCCGGTGACGAGCAGGTCGACGCTCTCCAGGTGGCGGGCGAACAGGTCGCCGGCCGGGCATCCGGCCCTCAGCGCCGCCCGGCGGAGCACCCGGCGGCGCACCGCGGGCGGGAGTTCGGCGAGCTTCTCGACGTCCAGGGCGCCTTCGGCCGTCCGGAGGTCGCGCTCGGCGAGGGCGGCCCACTGGTCGAGCGCGTCGGCGTCGTCGCGGAACAGCCGGGCGGTGCGGGCCAGCGCCTCGACCACGCCGCCGCCGAGGTGCTTCTCCAGCACCGGCAGCACCTCGTGGCGGACACGGGACCGGGTGTAGGCCGGATCGGTGTTGTGCGGGTCGTCCCAGACCGGGATGGACTGCGCGGAGCAGGCCTGGCGGGTGGCGGCCCGGTCGAGTTCGAGCAGGGGCCGGCGGTAGCGGCCCTTCTGGGCGGGCATGCCGGCGAGGGAGCGGGAGCCGGATCCGCGGGCCAGGCCGAGGAGGACGGTCTCGGCCTGGTCGTCGCGGGTGTGGCCCAGCAGGACGGCGAGCGCGCCGTGCCGGTCGGCGGCGGCGTCGAGGGCGGCGTAGCGGGCGTCGCGGGCGGCGCCCTCGGGGCCGCCGGCCCGGCCGACCTGCACGGGGACGGCCTCGACCGGGTCCAGGCCGAGCTCGCGCAGGCGCATCGCGACGAGGTCGGCGCGCTCGGTGGAGCCGGGCTGCAGGCCGTGGTCGACGGTGACGGCGCCGACGCGCAGGCCGAGTTTGGGGGCCTCGAAGGCCGTCGCGGTGGCGAGCGCCATGGAGTCGGCGCCGCCGCTGACCGCGACGAGCACGAGCGGGGAGCCGGGGGCGGCGGGGGTGCGGGGCAGCCCGGACGGGTGGCGGCGGGCGTTGCCGATCAGGGTGGTGGCGCCGGACGGCACCAGCTCGGCGGCGGGTCGGCTCTGCGGCGCGCGCACCGGCGCGCCGGCGGGGACGCCGGCCTCGGCGGCGAGGTCGGCGAGCGTACGGCGGACGGCGAGGCGTATCGCCGCGACGGCGGGGTGAGGGCCCACGGGTGCACTCCTTGACGGAGAGGGGGAGGGACGGGCGGCCTGGCCCGGGGCGGCGGGGCGGGGACCTCGCACGCTCACGGTCACCGGGCGCTCACAGATGGTCGCAGAAAGCGGCCCCCCGCCAGGCCGTGCGCGCCAGCGTCGGCCCCACCGTCCCACGTACGGGTGAATGGAGAAACGTTCATTCGGGCGCCGTACGCCCGGCTGGGGGCATCTGTACGGCTCCGGAGGGCCTCCGGCCGGTCCCGGGTTCCCGGCTCCGGCGCGGCCCCGACACCCGGCGGCCAGGCGACTCGGCGGTCCGGCGGATCGGGCCGGGGTCAGCGCGCCACCCGGGCGACCCAGGCGGCCGGGTCGTGGATCTCCTCCTTGGTGGGCAGCGTGTTCGGCGACGTCCAGACCCGGTTGAAGCCCGCGATGCCGACCCGGTCGACCACGCCCCGGACGAACACCGCCCCGTCCTGGTACTGCCGCAGCTTGGCGTCCATCCCCAGCAGGCGGCGCAGCATCACGTCGAGCCGGCCGGCGCCGCGGTCGCGGCGCCGCTGGAACTTCTCCCGGATCTCGGCGACGCTCGGCACCACCGACGGGCCGACGCCGTCCATGACGACGTCCGCGTGACCCTCCAGCAGCGACATCACCGCGGTCAGCCGGCCGAGCACCTCGCGCTGACCGGGCGACTGCACCGCCTCCAGCAGCGTCGTCGGCCCGGAGCCGTCGCCGCGGCCGCCCAGGCCGGGGATGCCGTCCGCGATCACCTCGCGGGCCCGCTCCAGCAGGGCGCCGGGGTCGACGTCGGTCTGGGCGAGGAAGCCCTGCACCTCGGACTGGATGTGGTCGCGCAGCCACGGCACGGCGCTGAACTGCGTGCGGTGCGTCTCCTCGTGCAGGCAGACCCACAGCCGGAAGTCGTGCGGGTCGACGTCCAGCTCCCGTTCGACCTGCACGATGTTCGGCGCCACCAGCAGCAGCCGGCCGGGCCCGGGCGGCTCCGGTCCGCGCCGCGGCTTGTCGAACAGCCCGGCCGGGCTGTCCGGCGCCGGCGGCAGCTCGGCCGGCGCGAAGGTCTCGTACTGGCCCAGCACCTTGGTCGACAGGAAGGCGAGCAGCGCGCCGATCTCGATGCCGGTGGCCTTCTCCCCCAGGGTGCCGGCGAACTGGGCGCCCGCGCCGTCCGTGCGGCGGGCCTGGAGCCGGTCGACCAGCGGCTGGACGATCGTGCGGAACCCCGCGACGTTGGCCCGCACCCAGCCGGGGCGGTCCACCACGAGGACCGGGGTGGCCTCGGCGTCCGCGAGCCTGGCGGGCTGCAGCCCGGTGTAGCCGCGGACGTGCTCCTCGGCCTCCAGGGCGTGGCGGCGCAGCTCGGCGACGACCTTCACCGCCTCCTCGCGGCTCACCTCCGGGCCGGGCCGGGCCAGCCGGGTGGCGGTCGCGACCGCGAGGTTCCAGTCGACCATGCCCGCTCCACCGCTCGCGCTCGTCATGCCCTCACCGTACGTGTTCCACGGCGGCGTGGGGAGGGAACCTGCCGCCGCCACGGGCGGCGGCGGGCGGGCGGCCGGCGGGCCGGTCGGTGGGCCGGTCAGTGGCAGCCGCAGGAGGCGATCCTGGCGACGATCCGGTCGACCGCGGAGCGGGCGTCGTACGCGCCCGCGGCGGTCTTCGTCATCAGGGCGAAGGTCAGCACCCTGCCGTCGGCGTCGACGACCGTCCCTGCCAGGGTGTTCACGCCCGCGAGGGTGCCGGTCTTGGCGCGGACGACGCCGGCCGCCTCCGACGCCCCGGAGCGGGCACCGAAACGGTTGACGAGGGTGCCGGTGAACCCGGCGACCGGCAGCCCGGTCAGCACGGGCCGCAGCTCGGGGTGGGCCGGCGAGGCCGCCCGGGCGAGCAGCGCGGTCAGGGTGATCGGCGGGATGAGGTTGGCCCTGCTGAGGCCGCTGCCGTCGTTGAGGACGACCCCGGCGGTCGGCACGTCCAGCGCGGCCAGCGCCTGGACGGTGGCGTCGGCGGCGCCGGCGAAGCTCGCGGGCCGGTGCGCGGCGAGCGCGGCCTGCCGGGCGACGGCCTCGGCGAGGGTGTTGTCGGAGGTGGTCAGCATCCGCTCGATCAGCCGGGGCAGGGTCGGCGACCGCACCTCGGCGACCGTCGGCGCACCGGCGGGGGCGGTGGTCTGCACGGGATCGCCGTCCACGGCGATGCCCCGGGCCCGCAGCGCGTCGGCGAACGCCGTGGCCGCCTGCCCGGCGGGATCGAACGCCCGGGCCGGGGCCTCGTCGGGCGACCGGGGGTCGATCCGGCCCTCGTCGACCATGAGCGGGGTCACGGCGGCGATGTTCACCGCATCGTGCTCCTTGTGCAGCAGCGGGCCGGTGTAGAGCGACACGTCGTAGCCGAGCCGGACGGCGGTGGTGCCGGACGCCTTCAGGGCGTCGGCGGTGCGCGCGGCCAGGTCGGCGAGCGAGGCGGGCGCGGTGTCGGGGTCGGCCGGGAGCCCGCCGATCCTCACCTGGTCGGCCGGCAGCACGGTCAGCGTCGGGTCGCCGCCGCCGACGAGGACGACGGTGCCGGGTTCGGTGCCGCGCACCACGGTCGTGGCGAGCCGCGTCGTGGGCGGGATGACGGCGAGTGCGGCGACGGCGGTGGCGAGCTTGGTGGTGGAGGCGGGGACGGCCGGGGTCGTCTCGCCGGACCCGTACAGCAGGCGGCCGGTGACGGCGTCGGCGACTGCGAAGTTGAGGGCGCCGAGCGCGTGGTCCTGCACGGTGGCGCCCAGCGCGTTCTGCACGCCGGGGCCGGTGGGCGCGACCCCGGTGTCGGCCGGTGCCCCGAGGACGGGGGCGGCGGCGGGAGCGGGCCGGTGCGCGGCGCCGGAGGCACGGGCGTCCGGCTTCCCGGTCGCGCCCGCGCCCCGGGGTCCGCCGTCGGTCCCGGCCCGGCCCTGCTGCCCGCTCCGGCCAGGTTCCGGTGACGGGCGGGCCGTTGCCGAGGACGGGACGGCCACCGCGACGGCGACCGCCAGCAGGGCCGCGACGACCCCGTCGGCCGCCCTCGCGCGCGTCCTCCCCGTGCCTGCGCCTACGTTCACCGACCGGCCCCTTTCCCGAGCACTCCCCGCCGTGCGAGACACTGGGATTCTGTCAGTACCTACCTTGGAGGAACCCTTGGAGTTCGACGTCCTCATCGAGATCCCGAAGGGCTCGCGCAACAAGTACGAGGTCGACCACGAGACGGGTCGCCTGCGCCTTGACCGCATGCTCTTCACCTCGACCCGCTACCCGGCCGACTACGGCTACGTCGAGGGCACCCTCGCGGATGACGGCGACCCGCTGGACGCGCTGGTCATCCTGGACGAGCCGACCTTCCCGGGCTGCCTGATCAAGTGCCGCGCCATCGGCATGTTCAAGATGACCGACGAGGCCGGCGGCGACGACAAGCTCCTCTGCGTCCCGGCGACGGACCCGCGCTGGGAGCACCTGAAGGACATCCACCACGTGTCGGAGTTCGACCGTCTGGAGATCCAGCACTTCTTCGAGGTCTACAAGGACCTGGAGCCCGGCAAGTCCGTCGAGGGCGCCGACTGGGTCGGCCGCGCCGAGGCCGAGGCCGAGATCACCGCCTCGATCAAGCGCCTGGAGGAGCAGGGCGGCCACTGAGCCGTCCTCTTCCCGCTCGGTTCTCCGACGTGACGAGGGCCGGGACGAGCAGCTGCTCGTCCCGGCCCTCGTGCGTGCGTGCGGTGCGGCGTCGCGTCCGCGGCTCCGGCGGTGCCGGGGGTGCCGGACCGCGGGGGCGGCGGGTCAGTCCGCGTCGTCGAGGCGGAAGCCGACCTTGAGCCCGACCTGGTAGTGCTCGATCCGGCCGTCCTCGATGTGTCCGCGGACCTGGGTCACCTCGAACCAGTCCAGATTGCGCAGGGTGCGGGCGGCGCGGTCGATGCCGTTGCGGATCGCGGCGTCGACGCCGTCGGAGGAGGATCCGACGATCTCGGTGACGCGGTAGACGTGGTCGGTCATGGCGGGTCTCCCAGCAACGATGTGACGGGGGGTGGTGCGGCGGTCCCTCGTCCACCGTGCCGCAGGACGCCGCGGCCCGCGCGCGCCGAGCCGCCGTCCGGGGCAACGCCGCCGGTCGGCCCCCGCCGGGTGCCCGGCCGCCCCGGCGCCCCCTAGAAGGCGGCCCGGACCTCGCCGACCACCGCGCCACCGCCGTGCAGCGGTTCGGCGCCGATCCGCGCGAGCACCTCGTCCTCCACGCCCAGTCGGCGCAGCGCGGCTGCCAGCACCGGGCCGCGCGCCCGCTCCGCGCCGTCGTCGATCTTGAACGCGAGCGCCCTCCCGTCGGCCAGCGCGACGACCTGGACGGCTTCGGCGCCCATCTTGGACAGCGCTCCCGGCAGGGCCCGCATCAGCCACGTGTCGGCCCGGCGGCTGCCGGCCACGTACTCCGGGTGGGCGCGCATCGCGTCGGCGACCCGCCGCTGCGGGGTGCCGGGCGCGGCGAGCAGGAGGGCGCGGTAGCCGCGGGCGAGGCCGGTGAGCGAGACGGCGAGCAGCGGCGCGCCGCAGCCGTCGGTGCCGACGTGGGCGGCCTGCTCGCCGGTGGCCTCCTCCAGGGCCTCCCGGGCCAGCACCTGGACGGGGTGACCGGCGTCGAGGTAGCCGGCGGTGTCCCAGCCGTTGGCGGCGCAGGCGGCGAGCCAGCCGGCGTGCTTGCCGGAGCAGTCCATGAGGATCGGCGCGGGGCCGCCGCCGGAGCGCAGCAGGAGGTCGGCCTCGACGCGGTCGAGCGGCAGGTCGGCCGGGGTGCGCAGGTCGTCCTCGGTGAGCCCGGCACCGGCCAGGATGCTGCGGACGCCGGCGCGGTGGAAGGCCTCCGCGGAGTGGCTGGAGGCGGCGAGCGCGAGCAGCTCGTCGTCGAGGGCGAGGCCGGCCCGGAGGGTGGCGACGGCCTGGAACGGCTTGGCGGTGGAGCGCGGGAAGACCGGCTCGTGCGGCGCGCCGAGCGCGTACTCGACGGTGCCGTCGGCGGCGAGCAGCACGAGGGAGCCGCGGTGGCGGCCCTCGGTGAAGCCGGAGCGTATGACCTCGGCGAGGGCGGGCAGGACGGACTGGGGCATGGGTGGCTCCTGACGGCTGTGCACTGGGTGAGGGTGGCCCGGCCGCCGCCCGCTCCTCAGCCCCCCGTGAGCAGGTCGTCGACCCGTGCTTCCCCTTCACGGTACCTGCGGGTGATCTCGGCGCTGCAGTCGTCCGCCGTCCGCTGGAGGTGCTGGCGCCGTCCGGAGACCTCGCGCTCGTGCCGGGTGAGGCGCTCCACGGCGGCGAGGAGGTCGTCGGCGGGGTGGGCGTCGAGGTCGGCGAGCTGGACGTCGCCCATGAGCGCGTCGGCCTCGCGGCGGTACTCCTCGCCGCGGGGCGGGCCCAGGGTGACGTGCCGGGCGGGGCGCCGGACCGGTGACGGCAGGTCCGCGAGGATGGCCGGCAGCCGGTCGAGCAGGTCGGCCGGGTCCTGGGGGCGGACGTCGTGCGACACCCGGCGGCGGGCGAGCTCGGCTCTCAGGATGTCCATCCGGCCCTGCAGCAGGCGGCGGAGGTAGGAGAGGTCCGCCTCCTGCTCCTGCGCGTTCCGCCAGAGCGTCCGGAGCTGGTCCAGGCCCAGCCCGCCGATGTCGCTCGCGTCCATCCACCACCTGCCAATGTCCTGCGTCCCGGTGCCGGTGCGGCCCGTGGGTGAGCACGTACCGGCCGCCCCCGGCGGTTCCCGGCGGGCGTCGCTGCCACCCGGTCGGGCGACACCGGACGGCGGTTTCCCGCTCCGCTCGGACGCGCCGCCACCCTCGGGCCGTCCGACAGCGTCCCACCCCGGCGGGGCCCGGCGCACCGCCCGGCACCCGAACGGCCCCCCTGGCGAACCGCCCTGGCTGGTACGACAATTGGCGCCTCGGCGCTGACCTGCGCCGACATCGGCGCACGCGTGCGCCACCCGGCGCGCACCACCGCCCCGCACGCCTCCGGCAGAATGGCGGCATGCGAGCAGTGGTGCAGCGGGTGACCGAGGCCGCCGTCCATGTGGACGGCGCCTGCGTGGGTGCGATCGACGGGCCGGGCCTGTGCGTCCTGGTCGGGGTGACCCACGAGGACACGCCGGCGAAGGCGGCGCAGCTCGCCCGGAAGCTGTGGACGCTGCGGCTGTTCGAGGGCGCGCCCGAGCAGTCCTGCTCCGAGCTGGGCGCACCGCTGCTGGTGATCAGTCAGTTCACGCTGTACGGCGACGCCCGCAAGGGCCGCAGGCCCACCTGGAACGCGGCAGCGCCCGGCCCGGCCGCCGAGCCGCTGGTGGACGCGGTGGTGGCCGAGCTGCGGGCGCTGGGCGCGAAGGTGGAGACCGGCCGGTTCGGCGCGGACATGAAGGTCTCGCTGGTGAACGACGGCCCGTTCACGGTGCTGCTGGAGGTCTGAGCCGCCGGGGGCGTCACCGCCCTACTGCGGCACGACCACGTCCTGGGTGCCGGGCACGGTGCCGGCCAGCAGCACGGCGTCGACCGGGGTGTTCCGCTTGACCAGCGCCAGGGCGATCGGCCCGAGCTCGTGGTGGCGCGCCGAGGAGGTCACGAAGCCCAGCGCCCGGCCGCCGTCGCCGTCGGCGGCGAGCCGCACCTCGGTGCCGTGCGGGGGCAGCTTCTCCTCGGTGCCGTCCAGGTGCAGGAAGACCAGGCGGCGCGGCGGGCGGCCCAGGTTGTGCACCCGGGCGACGGTCTCCTGCCCGCGGTAGCAGCCCTTCTGCAGGTGCACGGCGGTGGCCAGCCAGTCGACCTCGTGCGGGATCGTCCGGTGGTCGGTCTCGAAGCCGAGGCGCGGCCGGTGGCCCTCGATGCGCAGCGCCTCGTACGCCCACACGCCGGCCGCCGGGCCGTAACCGGCCGTCAGCTTCCCCAGCTCCTCGCGGGGCAGGAACAGGTCGCGGCCGTACGGGAGTTCGCGGACGACAGCGGCACCCACGGCGGAGGCGGTGGAACCGGCCGGGAGATGGACGACCGCGAACCCGTCGGTGGCGTCGGCGGTCTCGACCCGGTAGAAGAACCGCATGCTGTCGAGGTAGGCGAGCAGGGCCCCCTGCGTGCCCGGCTCGACGTGGATCCAGGTGGTCGTGCCGTCGTCGACCAGGTAGAGCGCGTGCTCGACGTGGCCGTTCGGGGAGAGCACCAGGGCGTCCGCGGCCTGCCCCGGGGGCAGCGCGCTGACGTGCTGGGTGAGCAGCAGGTGCAGCCAGGAGAGCCGGTCGGCGCCCGTGACGGTGAGCACGCCGCGGTGCGAGAGGTCGACGAATCCACGGCCGGCGGCGAGCTCGCGCTGCTCGCGGAAGATGTTGCCGTAATGCGCGGCGACGCCCGCGTCGGCGCCCTCCGAGGGGACGGCACCTGGCAGGTCGAGCAGCGGGCTCTTGATACCGGTCATACCGGCCAGCTTACGACTGCGGGCGGTGGCGCTTTTCGGTGCAGTCGGCGCAGCGGCCGAAGATCGCGAAGTGCTTGAGGTCGGTGTCGAAGCCGTACTCGGCGCGGAGGCCGTCGACCAGCGGGGCCGCGATCGAGGTGTCGGTCTCGGTGACCTTGTCGCAGTCCCGGCAGACCAGGTGGAGGTGGGTGTGGCGGCCCGCCAGGTGGTACGTCGGGGCGCCGTGGCCGAGATGGGCGTGCGAGACCAGGCCGAGCTCCTCCAGCAGCTCCAGCGTGCGGTACACGGTGGAGATGTTGACGCCGCTCGCGGTCTTGCGGACGTGGCCGAGGATCTCGTCCGGCGTGGCGTGGTCCAGGGCGTCGACGGCCTCCAGGACGAGCTGGCGCTGCGGTGTCAGCCGGTAACCGCGCTGCCGCAGATCGCTCTTCCAGTCGGTGGGGGTCTCGGTGTTCGCCACGGTGTGTCCCTGCCGGTTCGAGGTGATGGGACAAGTGTAGGGACCGGCCGAGCGGCCGGTCCCTGTCTCGCCCGACGCCGGGCCGGGGAACGCCCCTGCCGCCGGTCAGCGGAAGAAGGCGATCCCGTCGTCCGGGAGGTCGTTGATGTCCTTGATCAGCTGGGCGGGGCTGAGCACCTTGCGCAGCTGGGCGGACATGTACGGCCGGAGCGGCACCTCGGGGGCGGCCTTCTCGCCGACCCAGAGCAGCTCGTCCTTGACCAGGCCGTAGAGGCGCTTTCCGCCGGTGTACGGCGCGGCGCCCTCGATCCGGGCGACGGCGTCGGTGGCGAGGTCGATCTGCGGCTTGCCGTCGTGCAGCTTGCCGTACCAGACCTCGACGGTGCCGTCGTCGCGGACGGACGAGACCTCGACCTCGCGCTCGCCGGACGTGCCCTGCTGGTTGGTGGTGATGCGCCAGAAGGCGTGCTCGTTCTCCAGCGGACGGACCTTCTCGCCCTGCTCGTCCAGCACCCAGGTGCGGGAGCGGAACTCGAGGAACGGACGGCCGTCGTGCCGGAAGACGACCTCCTGGCCGAAGTTGCACTTCTCGGCCCCGGGGAAGTCGAAGACGCCGGCGCCCTCCCAGGTACCCAGGAGGAAGGCCAGCGGGACGACGTCCCGGTGGAGGTCGGAGGGAATCTCGATCATGTTCCTGCTGCTGTCGTCGGTGTGGGCCTGCGGACTCGTGCTACGGCCACCACGGTACGGCAGTGGGCGTCAGCGCTGGCCCTGGTAGAGCTTCATCACCGAGAAGAACGCGAACCAGGTGATCAGCACGGCCATGAGCACGAGCAGGCTGTCGAAGAAGATTTCCAGACCGGACACGAGGCGCTCCATTGCGGGCGGGCGGGCAGATACGTACGTCCCGGGGAGTCTATCGGCCGCACCCCCGGCCGGTCTTGGTGAGCCCCGCCACGCCGTCGCTACGCTGGGGCGCATGTCGAAGAAGCTGGTCATCAAGGTCACGGCCGGGGCGGACGCGCCGGAGCGCTGCTCGCAGGCCTTCACGGTGGCGGCGGTCGCGGTCGCCAGCGGGGTCGAGGTGTCGCTCTGGCTGACCGGGGAGTCGTCCTGGTTCGCCCTGCCGGGGCGGGCGGCGGAGTTCGAGCTGCCGCACGCGGCGCCGCTCCCCGACCTCCTGGAGTCGGTGCTGGCCGCGGGCACGGTCACGCTGTGCACCCAGTGCGCGGCCCGGCGCGACATCACCGAGAAGGACACGGTGGAGGGCGTCCGCATCGCGGGCGCGCAGGTCTTCCTCAGCGAGATCGTGCAGGACGGCGTGCAGGCGCTGGTGTACTGACGCGGCACCCCTCAGGGGCGCTGCTCGTGGTCGGGGCGGTCGCGGTCGTGGCCCGGGCGGTCCCAGCGCGGGTCGTCCCACCGCGGGTCGTTCCACCAGTCGTCGTCGGGATCCCGCTTGTTGGCGAAGACCGCGGCGAGCGGGGGGATGACCATGGCCACCACGCACATGCCGATCGCGGCGGGCACGGACCAGAAGCGGACGACGCCCCACGCCAGCACGAAGAGGCCGAGGCAGACGCCCATCATCACGAAGTAGCGGACGTGCCGCCGGTGTGCCTGCACACCTCCAGGGTATGACCGAGGCCCCCTGCGGTGCAGGGGGCCTCGGCCGGGCAGGGGCCGCGGTCAGACCGCGATCGCCACCTCGGTGAACTCGCCCTGGGCGGCCACGACCTGGCGGTCGATGGTCGCGCCCGGGACCAGCGCGCGCAGCGTCCACTTGCCCGGACGGGCGAAGAAGCGGAACTGCCCGGTGGCCGAGGTGGGCACCTCGGCGGTGAACTCGCCGCCCTCGTCGAGGAGGCGCACGTAGCCGTTGACGGGCTCGCCGTCGCGGGTCACCGAACCCTGGATGATGGTCTCGCTCGCCACGTCAACTCCTGCCAGGTCCGGGCCGCCGGCCTTCGCACCGCACATGTCTGTCTTCCCTTCCTACGGTTCGAGCCGGAGCTCAGTTGCCGAGCTCGATCGGCACGCCGACGAGGCTGCCGTACTCGGTCCAGGAGCCGTCGTAGTTCTTCACGTTCGACTGCTCGAGGAGCTCGTGCAGCACGAACCAGGTGAGCGCGGAACGCTCGCCGATGCGGCAGTAGGCGATGGTGTCCTTCGCGAGGTCCACGCCCTCCGCCTGGTAGAGCTCACGCAGCTCGTCGTCGCTCTTGAAGGTGCCGTCGTCGTTGGCGTTCTTCGCCCACGGGATGTTGCGGGCGGACGGGACGTGGCCCGGACGCTGCGACTGCTCCTGCGGGAGGTGCGCCGGGGCGAGCAGCTTGCCGGAGAACTCGTCGGGCGAGCGGACGTCGACCAGGTTGAGCGTGCCGATCGCGGCGAGCACGTCGTCACGGAAGGCGCGGATCGAGCTGTCGGCCGGCTGCGCGGTGTACGAGGTGGCGGCGCGCTCGGGCACGGCGGCGACCAGCTCGCGGGAGTCGAGCTCCCACTTCTTGCGGCCGCCGTCCAGCAGGCGGACGTCGCCGTGGCCGTACAGCTTGAAGTACCAGTAGGCGTACGAGGCGAACCAGTTGTTGTTGCCGCCGTAGAGCACCACGGTGTCGTCGTTGGCGATGCCCTTGGCGCTCAGGAGCGCCTCGAAGCCGGCCTTGTCGATGAAGTCGCGGCGCACCGGGTCCTGGAGGTCCGTCTTCCAGTCGATGCGGACGGCGTTGCGGATGTGGTTCTTCTCGTAGGCGGAGGTGTCCTCGTCGACCTCGACGATGACGACCTTCGGGGCGTCCAGGCGTTCCTGGACCCAGTCGGCGTCGACCAGGACGTCGCTGCGGCTCATGGTGGTGTCTCCATCCGGGGGCGGTTTGCGGAAGGCTGTAGAGGGGTGCCCGGCAGGGCCGTGCCCGGCATCGCGTCCACATCGTGGACACGGCGGGATGCGGGACTGCCGCGCGGTCGGAACAGGGCGCCGGACCGGCCGCCGGCCCGGTGAACGGGTCGGATCGGGGCCGGCATGCGGGGTCGGGCAGGACTCAGGGGCTCGTCGGCTGCCCGGTCAGCGCATTCGACACAGGCAGGTGGACACGCGGCACAGGTCTACCGCCCGCCGCTTCGTGAGATCCGCCTGTCGCTTCATGTCGTCGATGCTAGGGACACCGCGGGCCCGCTGTCATCATTGTGTCGAATAGTGAGACCGAATGGCCCGAATGCTGGGATTCTCCGATTTTACGCCAGGCAGGGCACGGGAATCCCTCCGACGCGCCCGGCCGCGCTCGGACCGGCTCGGCCGCGGAACGGCCGGTGATGGACAGCGCGTCTCGCGGATCAAGACAGCACGACAGGCCGCCGAAGGCCCGCCCCGGGGGCGCACACGGGTGCACGTGGGCGCACCGCGGGCCGACGGGCAGGCGGGGCGACAGGGGTGCGCCAGGAGGGACGGAAGGGTCGGAAGGGTCGAAGCCAGGACCGGGGTCGGGGCCAGGGCCGGTCAGCCGATCAGTTCGACGTGCTCGCCGCTGAAGCTGAGCTGCAGGCCGTCGGGCTGCGGCACCGCGGCGGCGAGGTTCAGCCCGGCCGGGAGCTCGGTCAGCGTGAAGCTGCGCGGCCCCAGCAGCGACGCCGCACGCCCCTTCAGCAGCGACGCCACGCCCGTCAGCCGGAAGCCGTCCGCGGTGATCGTGTTGCCCTTGCTGTGCACGTCGCCCTGCCCGATCGACACGCCCATCACGGAGGCCTTGATCTTGCCCGGCCCGCCGTAGGAGAGCTCCAGCCGCTCCGCGCCCGGGACGAGCCGGGCGGCGTCCGCGTAGCTGATCAGCCCGCTGCCGCTGCCGCTGCGCACCGTGGCGCTGCGGTACCCGTCGCCCACCGCCACGCCGGAGAGCCGGGCGCTGAACGAGCGCAGCGCCACCTGCTCCTTGCCGTCGCCGACGGTCATTCCCTCGCCCGACAGCCGAACCTCGTCGAACTCGCCCGCCAGCGCCTGGGTGAGGAAGGGGAAGCCCTCGATGTGCACGCTCGGCGGCTGTGCCATCCGGCCGCCGCTCGCCAGCCGGTCCGCGGCCTCGTCCTCCGCCACGCCCACGGCTATCCGGTCCGCCCCGGCCAGCAGGCCGACCAGCGCCACCAGACCGATCGTCAGCTTCAGCAGGCCGCGCATGTCTCTCCCCGGGGTCTGGCTCCGTCTCGCCGTGCCGTCCGGAGAGCTACGACGATCGGCCGGGCCCGGTGGTTCCGGTTCCGGCCCGCCGGGTGGGATCAGCCGCCCGCGAACGGCGGGAGGACCTCGACGGTGCCGCCCTCGGTGAGCCGCACCCCGGCCCGGTCGCGGGTGCCGACCTGCTCGCCGTCGACCAGGTACGAGCAGTGCCCGAGCAGCCCGAGCAGCCGCGGCCGCCCGGCGTGCCGCGCGCGGACGGCGTCGAGCGCCTCCGCCAGCGTCGCGGCCTCGTACGACTCCTCCGCCGTACCGGCCGCCGCCTTCGCCGCGGCCCAGTAGCGGATCGTGCCGGTCACCCGAGCGGCCGGCGGAGTCACTCCTCCGGGTGAAGCAGCGGTGATGGCGTCCATGGCAGGCCCTCCTCGTCGTCCTCGCCCGGTGCAGCGGCCCGGCTCCGTGCGCCGGGCGCCCGCGCCGAAGGTGTACACGTACCGTGCGGCCGGTGCTGCCCCCATGATGGCCCGCCCGGACGGCCGGACGGAAACCCCCCAGCTCCCGGCGGCGGACGCCGGAGGTCCGGATGTGCGCCGGGGCGTGCGTTCTGTGGCCTGCCCCTCGCTGCACGCCCCTCCCGGAGCGGGGTGAGGTCGGCTATCCTCGATCCGTAAGGGATCCGGGCAGAGTCGCCCCCGGGTCCTTTTGTGCTTTCAGGACGCCAGTACGGACGTTCTTGCGAGCGGTGCGCCACCCGTACCGGCCGCGGGAACACCCCCGTCGACAGCGGCACGACGGAGTGCTCGCGGTCCGACGGGGCGTCAGGACCCGGCGCCGGGCCCCCGCCCGGCACGGGAGCAGACCGGAAGGTTCGCGGATGAGCAGGGCAGGAACGGTACGCCACGGGTTGCTTCACCCCGGTCGTGCGCTCCGCCGTGCCGTGCGCACCGACGAATCCCCCGGAGCTCCCCGCACGCGCCCTGCCAGCGTTTCCTCCACCTTCATCGCACCAGTGCCGGCCGGCGGCGACCGTACGCGCGGTGCGACCGCGACGACCCGGAAAGGGGACTACCGGGTATGAGTTCTCTCCTCCTGCTCACCAACGCCCTGCAACCGTCCGCCGAGGTTCTTCCCGCACTCGGCCTGCTGCTCCACAGCGTGAGGGTCGCCCCGGCCGAGGGCTCGGCCCTGGTCGACACCCCGAGCGCCGACGTGATCCTGGTCGACGGTCGCCGTGACCTGCCGCAGATCCGCAGCCTCTGCCAGCTGCTGCGGTCCACCGGCATCGGCTGCCCGCTGATCCTCATCGTCACCGAGGGCGGGCTCGCAGCCGTCACCGCCGAGTGGGGCATCGACGACGTGCTGCTCGACACCGCGGGCCCGGCCGAGGTCGAGGCCCGGCTCCGGATGGCCATGGGCCGACTCCAGGTCACCTCCGACGACAGCCCGATGGAGATCCGCAACGGCGACCTCTCCGTCGACGAGGCGACCTACTCGGCGAAGCTCAAGGGCCGGGTGCTCGACCTCACCTTCAAGGAGTTCGAGCTCCTGAAGTACCTCGCGCAGCACCCCGGCCGGGTCTTCACCCGCGCCCAGCTGCTGCAGGAGGTGTGGGGCTACGACTACTTCGGCGGCACCCGCACCGTCGACGTGCACGTGCGGCGGCTGCGCGCGAAGCTCGGCGTCGAGCACGAGCAGCTCATCGGCACCGTCCGCAACGTCGGCTACCGCTTCGTCGTGCCGGAGAAGCCCGACAAGGGCGAGCGGCCCGGGGCCGAGCAGCGCCCGGCCGTGCAGGAGGTCTGACCCGGTACCCGGGCGGCCGGTCCCCGCGACCGGCCGCCCGGTTTGTCCGGCTTGCGGGGGATACCCCGGGGCCGTACCGGCCGGTACGTGAGACTCCTCCTACCGCTGCCGCGCCACCCGCGTAGACTCCCCCCGTGGCCAAGGTGACGCGCGACGACGTAGCCCGACTGGCTGGCACCTCGACCGCGGTCGTCAGCTACGTGATCAACAACGGACCCCGCCCGGTCGCCCCCGCGACCCGCGAGAAGGTCCTCGCGGCGATCGAGCAGCTCGGCTACCGGCCGAACAGCGTCGCCCAGGCCATGGCCTCCCGGCGCACCAACCTCATCGGCATGGTCGTCCCCGACGCCCGCCAGCCCTTCTTCGCCGAGATGGCGCACGCCGTCGAACGCGCCGCCTCCGAGCGCGGCAAGCTCGTCCTCATCGGCAACTCCGACTACGTCGACGACCGCGAGGTGCACTACGTCCGCGCGTTCCTCGGCATGCGGGTCTCCGGCCTGATCCTCGTCAGCCAGGGCCCCTCGCAGCGGGCCGCCGAGGAGTTCGCCGCCATGGAGGGCGCCAAGGTCGTGCTCCTGCACCGCCGGCCCGAGGCGATCGACGACGTCGCGGTCGTCACCGACGACGTCGGCGGCTCCGAGCTCGCCGTCCGCCACCTGCTGGAGGTCCACGGCCACCCGTACGTGGTCTGCTTCGGCGGCCCGGTCGAGTCCCCGGCCCCCGGCGACCCCGTCATCGACCACGTCGAGGGCTGGCAGCGCGCCATGACCGCCCACGGCCTGGACACCGCGCCGCACCTCGTCGACGCGCCGTTCCACCGCTACGGCGCGTACGAGGTCGCCGTCGAGCTGCTGCGTTCCCCGAACCGGCCCCCCGCCATCTTCTGCTCCACCGACGACCAGGCGATCGGCGTCCTCCGGGCGGCCCGCGAGGTCGGACTGCGCGTGCCCGAGGACCTCGCCGTCGCCGGCTTCGACGACGTGCCCGAGGCCGCCCTGGCCGACCCGCCGCTCACCACCGTCGCCTCCGACCGCGACGCGATGGCCCGCGCCGCCGTCGACCTCGTGCTCGACGACTCCCTGATGGTGCCCGGGTCGGACACCGAGCGGGTGCGGAAATTCGAATCACGCCTGGTCGTACGCCGTTCCTGCGGCTGCACCGGGCAGGAGCCCACGCACTCGGCCTGACCAGGCTTTATGAGAATCCGACAGGCTTCTCGGACCCTTCTGACCCGGCTCTCATCGGAACTTCATCCGGCGGGCGGAGCTTGGTCCTCATGAGCGACCAGTACCGCAGCAGCGACGAGCCCTACCGCACCGCCGACGGCAACCTCGTGTGGCCCGCACCGCCGGCCCACGCCCCGGAGCCCCCGTACGGCACGCCGTACGGCCCGCAGACCGGCCAGGCCCACCGGCCCGCCGAGGCGTACGGCCGTCCGGAGGCGCAGGGCACACAGGGCACGCAGGCCGCCGCGCCGTGGGCCGAGCACGCCCCCGGTCCGCAGGAGGCGTACCCGCTCGCCGCGGGCCTCGCCGACACCCCCGAACCGCCCGGACCCCCGGAGGGCCCCGCCCATGCCGCCCCCGGCGGAGGCCGCGCCCGACGCGGCCTCCTGCGCAGCAGGCTCGGCCTCGCCGCAGCGGTCGCCGCGGTCGCCGCCCTGCTCGGCGGCGTCACCGGCGGGGTCGTCGCCGGCAGCCGGGACGGCTCGACCGGCTCGGCGAGCACCATCGTCAGCCCGGTCGCCGCGAAGTCCGACGGCACCGCCGACGTCTCCGCCATCGCCGGGGCCCTCTCCCCCAGCGTCGTCCAGATCACCGTCACGACCGACAGCGGCACGGCCACCGGCACCGGCGTCGTCCTCACCGCGACGGGCCGGATCCTCACCAACTACCACGTCATCTCGGGCGCCGTGGACGGCGGCCGGATGACCGTCGCCTTCAAGGACGGCAAGACCGCGGACGCCACCGTCACCGGCACCGACAAGTCCCTCGACGTCGCCGTCGTCACCGCGTCCGGCGTCAGCGGCCTCACCCCGGCCGTCCTCGGCGACTCCTCCACCGTGCAGGTCGGCGACCCCGTGGTCGCCATCGGCAACCCCGAGGGCCTCACCGGCACCGTCACCTCCGGCATCATCAGTGCCGAGAACCGCGAGGTCACCGTGCAGGTCGACGAGGGCTCCACCCGGGACAACGGCGGATTCGGCTTCCCCGAGCTGCCCGGCATGCCCGGCTCCTCCGGCTCGTCGGCCTCCTCCGGCGACTCCGCGACCTACAAGGCCCTGCAGACCGACGCCGCCCTCAACCCCGGCAACTCCGGCGGCCCGCTGATCAACGCGAGCGGCCAGGTCATCGGCATCAACTCGGCGATGTACTCGGCGAGCGGCTCCAGCTCCACCGCCGGTTCCAGCACCGCCGGCAGCGTCGGCCTGGGCTTCGCCATCCCGATCAACGACGTCAAGCAGGTCCTGTCGAAGATGCAGGCCGGTCAGAACCTGTGACCCAGCACCACCCGCAGGACAATGGCAGCACCCCACGGACTCAGAAAGGGCCCGAGCCCATGACGCCCCCCGCCGACGACCGCACACCTGCCGAGCTCACGGGCACCCCGGCCCGGCTCCTCGTGGTCGACGACGAGCCCGCCCTGCGGGACGCCCTGGAGAGCAGCCTCGCCTTCGAGGGCTACGAGGTCACCACCGCCACCGACGGCTTCGAGGCCCTGGAGGCCGTCGAACGCGACCACCCCGACCTCGTCCTGCTCGACATCATGATGCCCCGCATGGACGGCCTCACCGCCGTCCGCCGGATGCGCTCCCGCGGGGACACCGCCCCCGTCCTGATGCTCACCGCCCGCGACGCGGTCGGCGACCGCGTCACCGGCCTCGACGTCGGCGCCGACGACTACCTCGCCAAGCCCTTCGAACTCGACGAGCTGCTCGCCCGCGTCCGCGCGCTGCTCCGCCGCAGCGCCCTCGCCAGCGAAGCCGCCGCCCGCGCCGCCGCGGAGGACGACAGCGAGGTGATGGCCTTCGGCGACCTGCGGATGAACACCGCCACCCGCGAGGTCACCCGCGGCGGCAAGCCCATCGAACTCACCCGCACCGAGTTCATGCTGCTGGAGATGTTCCTCGCCCACCCCCGGCAGGTCCTGACCCGCGAACAGATCCTCAAGGCCGTCTGGGGCTTCGACTTCGAGCCCTCGTCGAACTCCCTCGACGTGTACGTGATGTACCTGCGCCGCAAGACCGAGCTGGGCGGCATGCCCCGGCTCATCCAGACCGTCCGCGGGGTCGGCTACGCGCTGCGCGCCGCCAGCGGCGCGGCGGCGTGAAGCCCACCGGCCGGCTCACGGGGTGGTACCGCAGCCGTTCGCTGCGGGGCCGGCTGGCCATGCTCACCGCGGCGGCGGTCGCCGTGGCCATCGCGCTCGCGGCGTTCGCGTGCTGGTTCGTCGTCCGGGACCGGCTGTACGACCAGGTCAGGGACACCCTGAAGGGTGCGCCCCCCGGACTGGCCGGCCCCCAGCAGAAGTTCGTCTCGTGCGACATCAGCGCCAAAACCGCGCTCGACCGGGCCGTCGCGGCGGCCAAGGCCGCGGAGGAGGCCGACGACCGCCCGTTCCCCGGCGGGTACAACGGCTACAAGTGGAACGTCCAGCTGCTCGCGGCCGACGGCACGACCTGCTTCCCGCTCTCCAGCGAGCGGGCGATCAGGACCAGCCCGTCGGACCTCGACGTCCTCGGCACGCATCAGGTGTCCTACCGCGACGGCGAGTACGTGGACGGCGAGTCGGCGATGGTCCGGCGCTCGGCCGTCACCCTGACGGTGGACGGCGTCACCCGCCAGTACGTCCAACTGGTGCCGGCCTCGACCGAGAGCGTCCAGACGTCGTTGCGCGAGCTGGCGTTCGTCCTGATGGGGGTCGCCGCGCTCGGTGTCGTCGGTGCCGGGTTCACCGGCCGGCTCGTCGCCCGCTCCGCGCTGAGGCCCGTCGACCAGCTCACCGACGTCGTCGAGCACATCGCCCGCACCGAGGAGGTCGGGGCGACGATCCCCGTCCACGGCAGCGACGAGATCGCCCGGCTCTCCACCTCGTTCAACTCGATGTCGACCGCCCTGCTCAACTCCCGCGAACGGCAGACCCGGCTGATCGCCGACGCGGGGCACGAACTGCGCACCCCCCTCACCTCGCTCCGCACCAACGTCGACCTGCTGATCCGCAGCGACGACACCGGCCGGCCGCTCCCGGCCGCGACCCGCGCGAAGCTGCTCGGCAACATGAAGGCGCAGATGCAGGAACTGACCCTGCTCATCGGCGACCTGCTGCAGCTCTCCCGTCCCGACTCCGCCCGGCCCCCGCAGGCGCTCGCCGTCGTGGCCCTGCACGAGATCGCCGACCGGGCCCTCGAACGCGCCCGGCTCCGCGGCCCCGGCCTGGTCTTCAACGTGGCCGTCCACCCGTGGTTCGTCCACGGCGACGCGGCCGCACTGGAACGCGCGGTCATCAACCTGCTCGACAACGCCGTGAAGTACAGCCCGCCCGGCGGCACGGTCGACGTGTCGCTGCTGGACGGCCGGCTCTCCGTCCGCGACCACGGCCCGGGCATCCCGCCCGACGAGCTGCAGTACGTCTTCGACCGCTTCTGGCGCTCGCCGTCCTCGCGCCAGCTGCCCGGGTCGGGGCTCGGGCTGTCGATCGTCGCGCAGACCGTCCGCGACACCGGCGGCGAGGTCTCGCTGGGGCCCGCCGCCGACGGCGGTCCGGGTGCGCTCGCGACCGTACGGCTGCCCGGGCAGGCGGATCCGCCGCACTGACGCCGCCCCCCGCACGCGCCGGGGGCGGGGCTCCCTTCCGGGTGCCCCGCCCTCGGCGTGCTGCGACCGGCGGACCGGCCGTGGGTCAGTCCTGGTCGGCCGAGGCCGTCGCCAGGGTGATGCGGTCGCGGGCCGGGGCGGCCAGCGGTGCGGCCGCCGAGCTGTTGGCCGCCAGGTAGGCGTTGAAGAGGTCCAGGTCGGAGACGCCGACCAGGGTGTCGGTGCCCGCGGCGAACGCCGGGAAGCCGTCGCCGCCGCCCGCGAGGAACTCGTTCGCGGCGACGCGGTAGGACGCGGCCGGGTCGATCGGGGTGCCGTTGAGCCTGATCGAGGAGACGATCACGCGGTCGGCGCCGGTCCTGCTCATGTCCAGCGTGTAGGTGAGGCCCTTCGAGATCTGGAGGATCTTGACGGCGGCGGTGTTGGACCCGCTCACCTGCTGCTGCAGCACCTGGATCACCTGGGCGCCGGTCAGCGTCTTGACCTGCATCATGTTGGTGAACGGCTGCACGGTGAACGCCTCGCCGTACGTCACGACGCCGTCGCCCTCGGCCGCGGAGGCCTTGTAGACCAGGTCCGAGCGGATGCCGCCGGGGTTCATGAAGGCCAGCTGCGCGCCGCCCTTGTCGGCGGGCGCGAGGCCGGCCAGCTGGGCGTCGGCGATGACGGAGCCGAGCGGCTTCTCCAGGTCCGCGGAGCCGCGGCCGTTGATGTCGGACGCGATCCAGCCGATCGGACGGTTGGCGATCGGCGCGGCGATCTTGTTGTAGTAGTCGATCAGCCGGGTGAGGTCCGGGGCCTTCTCGACCGTGCGGCGCACGACGTGGTTGGCGGCGGTCACCGACGGGCGGACGATCGCGCCGGTGCGCTTGTCCAGCTGCAGGTTGATCTCGGTGTACAGCCGGCCGAAGGAGGCGGCGCTGGTCACCGAACGCGGCACGCCCTGCGGGTCCGGGATCGAGCAGGCATAAGCATTGTGGGTGTGGCCGGTGACGATCGCGCCGACCGCGGGGTCGATGTTCTTCGCGATGTCGACGATCGGGCCGGAGATGCCGGTGCCGCCCGCGCCGCAGTCGTAGTCGTACGTGCTGCTCGCCGGGAGGCCGCCCTCGTGGATCAGGGCGACGATCGAGCGGACGCCCTTGCGCTTCAGCTCGGCCGTGTACTTGTTGATCGTGGCGACCTCGTCGCCGAACTTCAGGCCCTTGACGCCCGCGGCCGTGACGATGTTGGGCGTGCCCTCCAGCGTGACGCCGATGAAGCCGACCTTCACGCCGTGCACGCTCGTCACCCAGTACGGGTCGAGGACCGGCTTGTTCGTCTTCTCGCTGGTGACGTTGGCCGCGAGGTAGTCGAAGTCCGCGCCCTTGAACTTGCGGCCCTCCACGTAGCAGCCGTCGGTCGGGTGGCAGCCGCCGTTCTGGAGGCGCAGCAGCTCCTTGGCGCCCTCGTCGAACTCGTGGTTGCCCACGGCGGTGACGTCGAGGCCGAGCTTGTTCATCGCCTCGACGGTCGGCTCGTCGTGGAACAGGCCCGACAGCAGCGGGCTGGCGCCGACGATGTCGCCGGCCGCGACGGTGAGGGTGTTCGGGTGGCCCTTGCGGGCCTCGCGCAGCGCGGTGGCGAGGTACTCGACGCCGCCGGCCGGGGTGGAGACGACCTGGCCGGTGGCCGGGTCGATCTCCTTGATGGTGCCGGAGGAGCCCGCCGGCGGTTCGAGGTTGCCGTGGAAGTCGTTGATGGCGAGGAGTTGCAGGTCCTCGACCTTCGGCTTGTGGTGGCCGTGGGCCTCGGCGACGCTCGGCACGAGGAGCGTGCCGATCAGCCCGGCGGTCGCCGCGGCTGCGAGTGTCGCGCGGCGGTATCTGCCGGTACGACCTGATCTGGACATGAGGGTACCCCTGCACCGTCGGGGGCCCGGCACGGGCCCGGGACATCGTGGCGTGACCAGTGCAGCCTAGAGTCAACGCGCGTAGCTGTCAGGACATCTGACGTAACGAGCGGGTTACCCGTGGTCGACGCGCGGCCGAGCATCCGTCGTCGCGGAGCCCGGCCGCCGCTCAGATCCGGGGCTCGGCGGCGAGCTGCTGCTCGGCCCGCTGGCGCTCGGCCACCGCGTCCTCGGTCATGGCACGGTCGGTGTAGACGAGCGGCCGCTCGGCCTCGGTGATGATGTGCTTCACCACCTGCACGTTGCCGTTGACGTCCCACACCGCGATGCCCGGCGAGAGGGTCGGGATGATCTCCACCGCCCAGCGCGGCAGGCCCAGCACCCGGCCGGTGGCTCTCGCCTCCTCGGCCTTCTGCATGTAGATCGTGCGGGTCGAGGCCATCTTGAGGATCGCCGAGGCCTCCTTCGCGGCGGCACCGTCCACCACGTCGGAGAGGTGGTGGACGACCGCGACGAACGACAGGCCCAGCCGCCGGCCGAACTTCAGCAGCCGCTGGAACAGCTGCGCCACGAACGGGCTGTTGATGATGTGCCAGGCCTCTTCGACCAGGAAGATCCGCTTCACCCGGTCCGGGCGGAGCCAGGTGTGCTCCAGCCAGACGCCGACGATCGCCATCAGGATGGGCATCGCGATGGAGTTGCGGTCGATGTGCGACAGGTCGAAGACGATGAGCGGCGCGTCCAGGTCGATGCCGGCCGAGGTGGGGCCGTCGAACATGCCGCGCAGGTCTCCGTCGACCAGGCGGTCCAGCACCAGGGCGACGTCCAGGCCCCAGGACTGCACGTCGCCGACGGCCACGCCCAGCGACTCCACCGACGACAGCTCCGGGTTGCGGAGCGTGTTGATGATGTCGTCCAGCACCGGCTGGCGGTCCGTCACCGTGGCGTGCACGTGCCCGTGGGCGGCCTTCAGCGCGAAACCGGCCCGCTCCTCCAGGGGCCGGCCCATCGCCACCTCGATGATGGTGCGCAGCAGCGACAGCTGGCCGTTGGTGGTGATCGACGGATCCAGCGGGTTGAGCCGCACACCGCCGTCCCGGGCCGCCATCGGGTCGAGCCGGATGGACTTTATGCCCAGGGCGTTGGCGATGAGGTTCCACTCGCCGACGCCGTCCTCGCCCTGCGCGTCGAGCACCACGACCTGCCGGTCGCGGAAGCGCAGCTGGCGCAGCACGTACGTCTTCTCCAGCGCCGACTTGCCGTTGCCGGACTCCCCGAGGACCAGCCAGTGCGGCGCGGGCAGCTGCTGGCCGTACAGCTGGAACGGGTCGTAGACGTAGCCCTTGCCGCTGTAGACCTCGCGGCCGATGATCACGCCGGAGTCGCCGAGGCCGGGTGCGGCGGTCGGCAGGTAGACGGCCTGGGCCTGGCCGGTGGAGGTGCGGACCGGCAGGCGGGTGGTCTCCACCTTGCCGAACATCAGGCTGGTGAACGCGTCGGTGAGGTTGCCGATCACGGGGGGCGCCTCCTCAGCGTCGGATGCCGGTGGCGAAGGGCAGGGTGTTGACGAACGCCCGGTGGTGCTCGCGGTCGCACCACTCCAGCTTCAGGTACGACTTGCCCGCGGAGGCCCGGATCGTGCGCTTGTCACGGGCCAGCGCCTCCGGGCTGCGGGACGACACGGTGATGTACCCGACCAGGTTGACGCCGGCCGCACCGGAGGCGAGGTCGTCGCCGCGCTGGTCCACGCGGCCGGTGTGGGCGAGGTCGCGCGGGTCGACGGTGCGGTTCATCTTGGCGGCGCGGTTGGCCTCCGCCTCGTCGTTGGTCTTCTCCGTCAGCATCCGCTCGATGGCGACGTCGGTCGGCTCCAGGTCCATGGTGACGGCGACCGTACGGATCACGTCCGGGGTGTGCACCAGCAGCGGGGCGAGGAAGTTCACGCCGACCGGGGTCAGCGGCCACTCCTTGATCCACGCGGTCGCGTGGCACCACGGCTCACGGGTCGCCGACTCACGCGTCTTGGCCCCCAGCAGCTGCGGGTGCGTGGCGTCGAGCTCGGCCGGCCACGCGTTGCGGCGCGACATCGCCTGGATGTGGTCGATCGGGTGGTCCGGGTCGTACATCGAGTGCACCAGCGACGACAGCCTGGCCTCCCCCAGCGGCTGCCGCACCCGGATGTCCGCCTCCGCCAGCCGGGCGCAGATGTCGGTCAGCTCACGGGCCATCACCGTCGCCAGGCCCTCGTCGTCGCGCTGCCGCCGCCCGTCCGCCGTCCGGCCCATCGCGTGCGCCTCGGCCGCCAGGTCACGCGTGTAGTGCATGCACGCCACCAGGTAGGCGCGGTGCTGCTCCGAGGAGGTCGACACCATCGACTGCAGCTGGTCGTACGAGTCCTGCAGCCAGCGCGGGGCGTCGTGGGCGCCGCGGCGCTCCACGTCCTTCGCGTGCGCGTCCGGGTCCGCGGGGAGCGTCCGGGCCAGGATCTGCAGGCGCGTCACGAAGCCGTCGCCGTTGGCCACGTGCTTGAGCAGCGTGCCGAACCGGTCGACCAGCGTCTCCTGGTCCTCGGAGTCGCGCAGGCCGACGCCCGGGCCCTCGATCTCGATCGCCGCCGTCACCGTGCGCCGCTCCAGGTGCATCAGCACCCCGACCTCGTCCGGGCCGAACGGCGCCGACAGCCAGCGCTGCCGCCCGACACCCGGCGGCGGGCCGATCTCCACCTCACGGCCGTCCAGCCGCGTCCCGGCGTCGATCACCTCGGACTTCCACACCGCACGGCCGCTGCGCACCGTCCGCCGGTACGTACGGTTGATCTCCACCCACTTGTAGAAGGTGCGGCGCCGGTACGGCACGTACACCGCCATGATCGCGAGCAGCGGCAGCCCCACCAGGCCCGCGATGCGCAGCGGCAGGACCGGCATGAGCAGGCCCCACATCATGCCGAGGAACGCACCGAAGATGATCAGCACGATCTCGCCGGACTCGCGGTTGCGCCCGATCGGCGCGTTCGGCCGCGACTTGCCGATCAGGTAGGTGCGGCGCTGGTGCATGTACGGCTGGCCGTACTGGCCGCCGAACTGGCCGAGCTGATCGCTGCTCACCGGTCAGCCTCCGTTCGTGGGGTTGTTGACCGGGGCGGGTGCCTGCGGCGGCGGAACGGGGGTACGGCCGGCGTGCGCGGCGATGCCGGGGGCCACCGAGCCCCCGCCGGCCCCCGGGGAGCCGTTGCCGGCCTGCGCGCCGCCGCGCGAACCGTGCGCGGAGATGCCCTGCTTCACCAGGTTCGCCGGACCGTTGATCATCGCCGAGCCCGCCGACACCGCGCTCGCACGGGCATGGCGCATCGACTGCAGCTCGTCGCCGAAACCGGGCACGAACCGGTAGACGGCCGCACTGGAGAAGATCGACAGGAAGAGGATCGCCAGACCGGACAGCACCCGGGCGAAGTCGTCGTTCGCCCCCGCGCCGGTGGCGACCGCGCCCGCCAGCCCCAGGATGATCACCACGATCGGCTTCGCCAGGTCCACCGCGAGCATCAGCCCCGCCCAGCGGCGGACGTGCTTCCACAGCTGCTTGTCGACCAGGCCCGCGTACACCGCGGTGCCGAGCAGCGCCCCCACGTACAGCATCGCCGCCCGGATCAGCAGCTCCACCCACAGCACCGCCGCGGCCAGCACCGCCACCAGCGACACGATGATGAGGATCAGCGGGCCGCCGCCGATCGACCCCTTCTCCAGGGTGTCCGCGAAGCCGCCCAGGTACGTACCGGTGTCGGACTTCGTGCCGGCCGCGACCGCGGCGGTCAGGCCGTCCGTCGCCGACACCACCGTGTACAGGATCAGCGGGGTGAACGCCGACGCCACCACCGTCAGCCACAGGAAGCCGATCGCCTCCGAGAACGCCTGCGTCAGCGGGGCGCCGCGCACCGCGCGCTTCGTCACCGCCAGCAGCCACAGCACCAGCGTGATGACGGTCGAACCGGCGAACACCACGGCGTACTGCTGCAGGAACGCGGCGTTGGTGAAGTCCACCTGCGTCGTGCCGTCGATCGCCTCCGACAGCCGCCGCACCACCCACGCCGCCGCCTGCGCGCACCCCTTGGCGAGCGACCCGAGCGGGTCGGCGGCCGTGCCGACGGCACCGGAACCGGGGATGACGGTGGTGCCGGGCGGGGCACATTGGGCGCCCGCACCGGGCAGGGGCACACTCTGCGCGGCGCACGACGGCGAAGGTGAGGGACTGGGATCGGCCAGCACGCGCTGGGCGGTCGTCAATGCCGTCGCCTGGAACATCACGAGCGCACCGCCGAGCACGCCTGCCCGGCGTACGACCGGCCTTGTCGAGCCGTCACCGGGCATAGCGGAAGCCTCCGAACTTCTGGACTGCGTCAGTGATCTCCTGCGCCGTGGCTGCCTGCTGGTCGCCCGGGACGGGAGCAGGGCCCGAGGCCCGTTCGAAGTCGGTCACCTTCCAGTCGCTGCCGGTCCAGCGCATGGTGAGGGTGAGGGTGTACCAGTCCTGGGAGACCGGCTTGGTCGAGCTCTCGCCCGCCAGCCCGTTCAGACCCGTGCACCACACCTCGACCGATGTCGCCGTGTCGGCGGCGTTGACCGTCTTCGTGCCGACCGGGATCGTCCGGCTGACGAAGGTGAGCCCCTTCGGGGCCTTGCCCTCGGCGTCGAGGCCGAAGCGGGCGTTGTTGTCGGCGCTGAAGGCGGTGTCGAGGCGCTGCTGGAGCTGGGGGGCGACGGTCGGGTCGGCGACGGTGTCGACGATGGTGTGCCGGCTGCCGGTCCGGAACATCTCGGCGGAGCCGAGTGCGGTGGCGTAGTTGGCGGCGGCGGACTGCGCGCCCTGGTCGGTGTGCGGGTAGCCGTCGGCGATGCCGTTGGTGCTGGTGTCGACGGGCTGCTGTCCGGTGGGGGCGGTGGGTGCCGCGCCGGCGGCCCTGCCGTCGCCGGATCCGGAGCCGGTGCCCGTGGTGGGGCCGGTCGGGTCGGGCTTGCCGCGGTTGGCGACGGAGATGGCGACGACGAGGAGGGTGACGACGACGAGGACGGTCAGCAGGGTGCGTACGGGTTTGGGCTGACGCGGGGCCACCGAGGGCTGTTCGCCGACCGGCAGCCGCGTTCGGGTGTGCGGCTGGTCGTCGGACAACGGCACGGCGGCCCTCCTGATGCAGGGGGCCTTGCGGGCCCCGGTGACGCGAACACGACTGCGCCGGCAGAGTGGGCATGGCCGCTCCGCCGGGATGACTATCTGATCCGTACGATCGTCAGATCGCCATGCCGTAGACAATGGTGAACAGGGTGCCCAGCGATCCGATGATGAACACGCCGGTCAACCCCGCGATGATCAGTCCCTTGCCCTGCTCGGCACTGAACGTGTCACGCATCGCGGTGGCGCCGATCCGCTGCTTGGCGGCGCCCCAGACGGCGATGGCCAGGCAGCCGAGGATGGCGACCGCCATCACGACCTCGACCATCACGCGCGCCTCGGAGCCGAGGCTGGCGAACGGCCCCCAGTCCGGGGCGATTCCGCCGATGATGGTGTCGATGTTGGCCTTCTTGGGTGGGTCCTCGGCCAGGTAGCCGATCATCTTGTTGTCCATGCTGCTCAGGTTCATTCCATCTCACCGCCCGATCAGGCAAATTCAAGGCCCCGGAGCACGGCTTCGCGAAGGGGCAGGACCTATTCTTGGCCAGATCTGATGTCGACTTGGCTATATCTCGCGGATTGGTCGTGAGGCATGGGACACGTACGACAGGATGTCCACCGTACGAAGGATACCGCTCACCCTTCGTATCTGTGCTGATTGCGCTGAGCAACGCCTTCCGGGACACTCGTAACTGACGCCACGTCGGGGATGGTGCAGATGGTACTCCGCAGAGCGGGCACGGCAGCCGCGGCGGCCGCGGTCGTGACGGTCGGCCTGATCGGCGTCGTCGCCGTCGGCACCTTCGCCGCCAGCGGCACCGCCGGCACCCGGAGCGGCGCCGCCACCCTGTCGACGGGCACCGTGCCGGCCGCCTACCAGCCGCTGATCCAGCAGTGGGGCACCCTCTGCCCGGAGATCTCGCCCCCGATGCTCGCGGCGCAGCTGTACCAGGAGAGCGGGTTCGACCCGTCGGCGAAGAGCCCGGCCAAGGCGTACGGCATGGCGCAGTTCCTGGAGGCCACCTGGGCCACCTACGGCGTCGACGCCAACAGCGACGGAAAGCGCGACATCTGGGATCCGGCCGACGCGATCGCCTCCGCCGCGACCTACGACTGCGCCCTCGCCAAGGACGTCTCCCGGGTGCCGGGCGACCGGCAGGCCAACATGCTCGCGGCGTACAACGCCGGACCGTACGCGGTGATAAGAGCAGGCGGCATTCCGCCCTACCGGGAGACCCAGGGCTATGTGAAGAACATCCAGTCACTGGCCCGCAGTTTCACCGCGCCCGAGCCGGCGACCGGGGTGGCGCTCTCCGCGCAGGCGGCCGGGGCGATCTACTTCGCGCAGACGAAGCTCGGCACTCCCTATCTCTGGGGCGGGGAGGGCCTGCCGTCGCAGAGCGGCCGCTTCGACTGCTCCGGGCTCACCCAGGCGGCGTTCGCGAGCGTGGGCATCACGCTGCCGCGCGTCGCGAACGACCAGTGGTACGCCGGCGAGCACCCGTCCCGCGACCAGCTGCGCCCGGGCGACCTCGTCTTCTTCGCCAACGACCTCGGCGACCCGCGGTCGATCCACCACGTCGGGATCTACGTCGGCGGCGGCTACATGATCGACGCCCCGCACACCGGCGCCGTCATCCGCTACGACAGGATCGACCACCGCGACTACATCGGCGCCACCCGGGTCACGCCGGACGGTGCCGGGGCGCTCCCGGTCCGGAACGCCGACGGCACCATCACCAGCGGTCAAGGCCCGGCAAAGACCTGATCCGGGCCCGCGGCGAGGTGTGCGAGGCTGGTGGACGGCGGGTCAAGTTTCCATAACACGAGGTTTCCGTGGAACCCTGTGGCCTGCTCATGACGTTGTCCGGTGCTGACGGGGCACCCGCAGGTGCGTGAACAGATAGGGAGGTGCGGCATGTCGACGCTGCTCGCCGACACGGCCAACCCGGACCTCGGACTGCTCCGTGCGATCAACGGCCTGGCGCGGTCGGCGCCCGGCCCGCTGGACTCCCTGGTCTCGTGGATCGGCGAGTACGGCATCCTGCTCGGCCTTGCCGCCGTCTGCCTCACCGCCTGGCTGCAGGCCCGCCGCCGCCCGGACGCCCCGGTCGCCGTCGCCGGCCTGCTGTGGGCCCCGCTCGCCGTCGCGGTGTGCGAGCTCGCCAACCTGCCGATCTCGGCGATCGTCGACCGGCCTCGGCCCTTCGTCGACCATCCGGACCTGGAGGTGCTGGTCGAGGGCAAGGAGGGCACGCTCTCCTTCGTCAGCGACCACTCCGCGATGTCGATGGGCATCGCGGTCGCGCTGCTGCTGGTCAACCGCCGGCTGGGCCTGCTGGCGGGGGCGCTCGCACTGCTGCAGGGCTTCTGCCGCATGTACATGGGGGTGCACTACCCGACCGACGTGATCGGCGGCTTCGCCCTCGCCACGGCCGTGGTGCTCCTGCTCGCCCCGGTCGCCATGGCGGTGCTGGTGCCGCTCTGCCACGCGCTGACCCGGACGGCGGCGGCGCCGCTGATCGTCGCCCGGAACCGCGGGAACGCGGCCGGTACGGGCGGTACGGGCAGTGCGGGCGGTACGGGTCGCAGCCGCCGCAGGCGTGAACGGGTGCCCGCCGACGACCCGGCCGCCAGGTCCGACCTGGCCGCCTGACCGCCGCCGGGTCCGACGCCGTCCGGTCCGACGCCGTCCGGTCCGAGGCCGTCCGGTCCGAGGCCGTCCGGTCGGGGCGGCGCCCCGGCACCTGCGGGGTTCAGTCGTCGCCGCACCGCAGGTGCTCGTCGGCGTCCCTGCGGGCCTTGTCCCGCGACCGCCGCGCGGGGGCGAACCATCCGCAGCTGCAGACGGCGAAACTGAAGGAACCTCGTTCTTCGACCGCCACCCGGTGGGTGTCCGTCGGGGCCGGTCCGGATCCGACGTGGAGCTCGCTGCGCACGTGCCTCACGGTAACGCCCGCCGGACCCGGCGCGCGGCGGTATTCCGCGCGCCGGGTGAACCGTAACCCCCCGGGCACCTGCTCGTTGGGCGCAGGAAAGCTTCGCCCATCCGGGGTGGTGCTTGCCGGGCCGCGGGGCCCGAGGGGGTTGTGTCGATCGTGAAGAAGCTGAAGCCCGTGCGTGCCGCTGCCGCCGTGGCCGTGCTCACCGCCGTGCTGTCCGGCTGCTCGGGCGGCGACGGCCGGGCCCGGGGGACGTCGGCGGACGAGCTCTCCGCCGACCCGCTGACGGCGGTCCGTTCCGCGGCCGACATCACCGGCCGGACGGGCTCCGCACGCACGACCACCGAGCTGGTGACGGAGTCGGGGGACAAGAAGGCGGTCTTCAACGGCACCGGCGGCTACGACTACGTGAAGCGGGTCGGCACGCTGGAGGTCACCGTGCCGCCCGGTGCCGCGACGACCGGCACCATCCGGGAGATCGTCCTGCCCGGCACCGTCTACCTGCAGAACAGCGGCGCGAAGGTGCCCGAGGGCAAGTGGGTGCGCCTGGACGTCCGGCAGCTCCCCGACGGCAACCTGGTGAGCAGCGGCGCCACCGATCCGGCGAGCGCCGCGGGTGCGCTGCGCGGGGCGCAGTCGGCCGAGCTGGTCGGCACCGAGACGGTGGGCGGCGTCCTGCTCACCCGGTACAAGGGCACGCTGGACCTCGCGAAGGCCGCGGAGGCGACCGGCGGCCGCGGCGCGGACGGCCTGCGGATGGCCGCGCAGACGTTCACGGTGAAGCAGGTGCCGTACGAGGCGTGGCTGGACGCCCAGGGGCGGCTCCGCAAGGTGGTGGAGACGTTCGCGTTCGCCGGGGTTGCCGGGTCGAAGGAGGCGAAGGACCAGGTCACGGTGGTCTCGACCACTTCGCTGGCCGAGTTCGGCGCGCCCGTGCAGGCCGCCGAGCCGGCGGCGTCGGAGATCTACTCGATGAAGCCCTCGGCCCCGGCGAAGTGACGGTCCGGGTCGCGGCCTAGTGCCTGCGGCCGCAGAGATGACCCGTCCGTGCCATACGGTACGGCCCCGTACTTCCCTACCCTGGGGACGGGGCGTCGCGGCCCCGGCCGGAGGCGGCGCTGGAGGGGGGTGGTGCAGGTGGCGTCCTCGGACGACCGCACGGGCGGCCACGACGAGACGGCGCTCGACGAGATCGAGCTGGCCGGCGAGCTGATGATCGCCGCGTCGACCAGTGCCGACGACCGGCTCGCCACCGAGCAGATCGACCGGGTCCTGCTGGACCGGGTTCCCGGTCACGGTGGCCGTCCGGGGGGCGGGCGCCCGGAGCCCGGTGGCCGGGACTGACCGGTCCTCAGGGGCCGTACCGGGCGGGGAGCCCCGCCCGGAGCCGCCCGCCCTGCGGGATCCGCAGGCCCGCGGATCCGGTGCCCGGGGCCGGACCCCGGCGCACTAGGTGCGCAGCAGGCGCGCGATGGCAGCGGTCGCTTCCGCCACCTTCCCGTCCAGTTCGGCACCGCCCTGCTCGGCCGCGGCGGCCACGCAGTGCCGCAGGTGTTCTTCGAGGAGCGAGAGGGCGAACGCCTGGAGGGCCTTGGTGCCGGCGGACACCTGGGTGAGGATGTCGATGCAGTAGACGTCCTCGTCGACCATCCGCTGCAGGCCGCGGACCTGGCCCTCGATCCGCCGGAGCCGCTTGAGGTGCTCGTTCTTCTGGGAGCTGTAGCCGTGCGGGCCGTGGGGGTGGGCGGCGCCGGCCTCGGCGGTGACGTCGTCGCCCCCGGCCGCCGTGTCGGGGGTGGTGGTCTGCGCGGTGCCCGTGTGCATCGTGGTCATCCGACCCGCCTCTGTCTCCCTGCTCGCCGTGCCTGGACCTTCAGTGTCCAACACGCCCGCCCTTTCCGGTGTTCCGCCGTCCGGGCGGCTGCGTGGATCTCCCCGTGCAACGCGGGAGCATTCCGGCCGATGTTCCGCCAGACTGGGGAACCGCTTCCACACCCCGTTTGCACGTCCGGGACGACGAGCGCCTAGAGTCGTTCAGTCCCTACCCCGCACATCGGAGATATCCGTGCGTTTTAGCCTGACCCCGAAGGAGACGAGCTTCTACGACATGTTCGCCGCCGCGGCGGAGAACCTCGTCGTCGGATCGAAGCTCCTGCTGGAACTGCTGGGGGCGGACGTGTCGGCCCGCGCGGAGATCGTCGAGCGCATGCGCGCCGCCGAGCACGCCGGTGACGACACCACCCACGCGATCTACCACCAGCTGAACTCCTCCTTCATCACGCCCTTCGACCGTGAGGACATCTACAGCCTCGCGGGGTCGCTGGACGACATCATGGACTTCATGGAGGAGGCGGTCGACCTGGTCGTCCTCTACGACATCGAAGCCCTCCCCAAGGGTGTCGAGCAGCAGATCGAGGTGCTGGCCCGGGCTGCGGAGCTGACCGCCGAGGCGATGCCGAACCTCCGGTCGATGCAGAACCTCACCGAGTACTGGATCGAGATCAACCGGCTGGAGAACCAGGCCGACCAGATCCACCGGAAGCTGCTCGCCCACCTCTTCTCGGGCCAGTACGAGGCGATCGAGGTCCTCAAGCTGAAGCAGGTCGTGGACGTCCTCGAAGAGGCAGCCGACGCGTTCGAGCACGTGGCCAACACGGTGGAGACCATCGCGGTCAAGGAGTCCTGACCCCCGTGGACATGGCAGCACTGATCGCCGTCCTCGGCGTGGCCTTCTTCTTCACGTACACCAACGGCTTCCACGACTCGGCGAACGCCATCGCGACCTCCGTCTCCACGCGGGCGCTGACCCCGCGGGCGGCGCTGGCGATGGCGGCGGTGATGAACCTGGCGGGCGCCTTCCTGGGCTCCGGCGTGGCGAAGACCGTCTCCAAGGGCATCATCGAGACACCCACCGGCAGCCAGGGCATGGCGATCCTCTTCGCCGCACTGGTCGGTGCGATCACCTGGAACCTGATCACCTGGTACTTCGGGCTCCCGTCCTCCTCCTCGCACGCGCTGTTCGGCGGCATGGTGGGTGCGGCGCTGGCCGGCGGTACCGACGTGATCTGGAGCGGCGTCGTCGAGAAGATCATCATTCCGATGTTCGTCTCGCCGGTCGTCGGTCTGATCGGCGGCTTCCTGGTGATGCTGGCCATCCTGTGGATCTTCCGCAGGGCCAACCCGCACCGCGCCAAGCGCAACTTCCGGGTCGCGCAGACCGCCTCGGCGGCGGCGATGGCCCTGGCGCACGGTCTCCAGGACGCGCAGAAGACGATGGGCATCGTGGTCCTGGCGCTCACCATCTCGGGTCACCAGAGCGGCAGCGACATCCCGATCTGGGTGAAGATCTCCTGCGCGACGATGCTCTCGCTGGGCACCTACGCGGGCGGCTGGCGCATCATGCGCACCCTCGGCCGCAAGATCATCGAGCTGGACCCCCCGCAGGGCTTCGCCGCCGAGGCGACCGCGTCGAGCGTCATGTACATCACCTCGTTCGTCTACGCGGCGCCGATCTCCACCACCCACGTGATCACCTCGGCGATCATGGGCGTGGGTGCGACCAAGCGGATCCGCGCGGTGCGCTGGGGCGTGGCGAAGAACATCGTGCTCGGCTGGTTCATCACCATGCCGGCCGCGGCCCTGGTGGCGGCGGCCATGTACGGGATCGTCGACCTGATCTTCCTCTGAGCCCCGTCGGCCCGCGGCCGGCACAGGGCAGGGCCCGCCCCCACATCACGGGGGCGGGCCCTTCGTACTCCGCGGCGGCACCGCCATGCAGCGCCGCGGAGCAGTTCGTGTCTCCGTGCGGTCGGCTCAGCCGAAGCGGCCGGAGATGTAGTCCTCGGTGGCCTGGACGGACGGGTTGGAGAAGATCCGCTGGGTGTCGTCCAGCTCGATCAGCTTGCCCGGCTGCCCGACGGCGGCGAGGTTGAAGAAGGCCGTGCGGTCGGAGACGCGCGCCGCCTGCTGCATGTTGTGCGTCACGATCACGATCGTGTACTGCGCCTTCAGCTCGCCGATCAGGTCCTCGATGGCGAGGGTGGAGATCGGGTCGAGGGCGGAGCAGGGCTCGTCCATCAGGAGCACCTGGGGCTCGACCGCGATGGCGCGGGCGATGCAGAGGCGCTGCTGCTGGCCGCCGGAGAGACCGGCACCCGGCTTGTTGAGGCGGTCCTTGACCTCGTTCCAGAGGTTGGCGCCCTTGAGGGACTTCTCCACGACGCCGTCCAGCACGGACTTCCTCCGGACACCGGCGAGCTTGAGGCCGGCCGCCACGTTGTCGTAGATCGACATGGTGGGGAAGGGGTTCGGGCGCTGGAAGACCATGCCGATCGAGCGGCGCACGGCCACCGGGTCGACGTTGGCGGCGTAGAGGTTCTCGTCGTCGAGCAGCACCTTGCCCTCGACGCGGGCGCCGGGGATGACCTCGTGCATCCGGTTGAGGGTGCGGAGGAAGGTGGACTTGCCGCAGCCGGAGGGGCCGATGAAGGCCGTCACGGAGCGGGGCTCGATGGTCATCGAGATGTCGTCGATGGCACGGGTGGAGCCGTAGTAGGCGGACAGTCCGCTGACGTCGATGCGCTTGGCCATGATTCTTCTTCTCTCGTCTTCTCGTACGTCAGTCGGGTCAGTGTCCGCCCTTGGGCGAACGCCAGCGGGCGATGCCCCGCGCGATGAGGTTGAGCCCCATCACGAGGACGATCAGCACCAGCGCGGCACCCCAGGCACGGGCATAGCCGAAGTCGTTGTTGACCATCGAGTACTGCTGCCAGATGTAGAGCGGCAGTGACTGCTGCGGTCCGTTGAACGGGTCGCCGTTGATCGCGTCGGCACCGAAGACCAGCATCATCACGGGCGCGGTCTCGCCGGTGATGCGGGCGACGGCCAGCATGACGCCGGTCGTGATACCGCCGATCGCGGTCGGCAGGACGATCCGCAGGATGGTCTTCCACTTGGGCACGCCGAGGGCGTACGAGGCTTCCCGCAGCTCGTTCGGGACGAGCTTGAGCATCTCCTCGGTGGAGCGCACGACGACCGGCATCATGAGGATGGCCAGCGCGAGGCTGCCGGAGAAGCCCGAGTAGTCGAACCCGAGCATGAGGTTCCACAGCGAGAGGATGAACAGGCCGGCGACGATCGACGGGACGCCCGTCATGACGTCGACGAAGAAGGTCACCCACGCGGCGAGCCGGCCGCGGCCGTACTCGACCAGGTAGACGGCGGTCAGCAGGCCGATCGGGGCGGCGATGGCCGTCGCGAGGAGGACCTGCTCCAGGGTGCCGATGATGGCGTGGTAGATGCCGCCGCCGGGGCCGGAGGAGATCACGTTCTTCATGGAGTGGGACAGGAAGTTGCCGTCCACGACCGCCAGGCCCTGCTGCACGGTGTAGATCGTCAGCGCGGCGAGCGGCACGACCGCCAGGATGAAGGCGACCCAGACGATCGCGGTCGCCAGCCGGTCCTTGGCCTGCCGGCGGCCCTCGACGCGGGCCGAGAGCGCGTAGCTGACGACCACGTAGAGGGCGGCGGCGATGATGCCCCACTGCAGGTGGCTGGCGAGACCGGCAGCCGCGCCGACGGCACAGCCGACGCCGACGGAGAGGACGGCCACGCCGGCCGGGGCCCACTTCGGCAGCCGGGCGGCGGTCAGGTCGCGGCGCACCGGCACCGTGTCGGAGAGTGTTGCCGTGCTCATGCGTTGGCCCCCGAGTACTCCTTGCGGCGCGCGATGATCAGTCGGGCGGCGCCGTTCACCAGCAGGGTGATCACGAAAAGGACGAGGCCGGAGGCCATCAGCGCGTCCCGGCCGAAGGGCTGGGCCTCGTTGAACTTCAGCGCGATGTTCTGCGCGAAGGTGCCGCCGCCCGTGTCGAGCACGTGCAGCGACAGGACGCTGTTGGCGGAGAGCACGATGGCCACGGCGATGGTCTCGCCGAGCGCGCGGCCGAGGCCGAGCATCGAGGCGGAGATGATGCCGGGGCGGCCGAACGGCAGGACGGCCGTGCGGACCATCTCCCAGCGGGTCGCGCCCAGGGCGAGCGCCGCCTCCTCGTGCATCCGCGGCACCTGCCGGAAGACCTCGCGGCTGACCGCGGTGATGATCGGCAGGATCATGATGGCCAGCAGGATGCCGACGGTGAAGAGGTTGCGCGGGGTGACGCCGGGCTGGGTCTGGTCGAAGACGAAGGTCCAGCCCAGGTACTCGTCCAGCCAGGAGGTCAGGCCGTCGATGTGCGGGACGAGGAAGAGCACGCCCCACAGGCCGTAGACGATGCTGGGGACGGCTGCGAGCAGGTCGACCAGGTAGGCGAACGGCTGGGCGATGCGGCGCGGCGCGTAGTGCGAGATGAACAGCGCGATGCCGACGGCCACCGGGACGGCGATCACCATGGCGATGAGCGCGCTGACGATGGTGCCGAAGGCGAGGACGGCGATGCCGAAGACCGGCTGGGGCGCGTCGGGGTTCCACTCGAAGGTGGTGAGGAAGTTGCCCTCGTTCTTGGAGAGGGCGATGCCCGAGCGGTAGGCGAGGAACCCGGCGATGGCGGCCATGATGACCAGCAGCAGGATGCCCGACCCTCGGGAGAGGTTGAAGAAGATGCTGTCGCCGAGCCGGCTGTCGCTCCGGCTGCGGCGGGCCCTGCCTCGTGAGGCGGCAGGGGGGGATGAAGTCATGATCGTCTACTCCGGTCTGACGGCGCTGTCCCCGTGGGGGACGGCACCTGGCGGCGGTGCCCCGGACTGTGCTGTGGGTGGTGCTCCGGCGGAGCGGCCCGTCCCCCCTAGGGGGCCGCTCCGCCGGTGGCGCGGGATCAGGCCAGGGTCGGGATGACGGCCTGGACCTTGGCGGAGAGCTCCTTCGGCAGCGGGACGTAGCCCTTGGCGCCGATGGCCTGCTGGCCGGCGTCGCTGATGGTGTAGGTCAGGAACGCCTTGAGGGTGTCGAGGCTCTCGGCCTTGTTGCCCTTGTCGCAGACGATCTCGTAGGTGACCAGGACGATCGGGTAGGCGCCGTCCGTCTTGGTCGCGTAGTCCAGGCTCAGGGCCAGGTCGCTGCCGGTGCCGGTGACCTTCGCGGTGGCGAAGGTGGTGGCGGCGTTCTCGGCGGTCGCGTCGACCGGCTTGGAGGCGCCGGTCGCGATGGCGGCGCTCTTGAGGCTGTTGGTCTGCGCGTAGGAGAGCTCGACGTAGCTGATCGAGTTCTTGACCTGCTTGACCTGCGCCGAGACGCCGGCCGAGCCGTTGGCGGACTGGCCGCCCTGGCCCGCCCAGGTCTTCGCGGCCGGGTACTTCCAGGCGCCGCCCGAGGCCTTGGCGAGGTAGCCGGTCAGGTTGGCGGTGGTGCCGGAGTCGTCCGAGCGGTGGATGGCCTGGATCGGCGCGTCCGGCAGGGTGACGCCCGCGTTGAGGGCGGCGATGGCCGGGTCGTTCCACTTGGTGATCTGCGAGTCGAAGATCTTCGCGACGGTGGGCGCGTCGAGGACGAGCTTGTCGACGCCGTCGATGTTGAAGACGATCGAGATGAGGCCGCCGACCATCGGGAGGTTGATGCCCTGGCCGGTCTTGCAGGCGGCCTTGGACGCGTCGACCTCGGCGGGCTTCAGGGCGGAGTCGGAGCCGGCGAAGGCGACCTTGCCCTGGTTGAACTGCTGCACGCCGGCGCCGGAGCCGCCGCCGCCGTAGGTGATGGTCGAGCTGGAGCAGGCGGAGCCGAAGGCGGCCTTCCAGACGTCGATCGCGTTGGTCTGCGCGGTGGAGCCGGCGCCCAGCAGCTGGCCGCCCTTGCCGCACTCGATCGAGGCGGCGGAGGCCGCGCCGGAGGCCGAGGAGCCGGTGCCGGTGGTGGTGGTGTTGTCGTCCGTGCCGCAGGCCGCAAGCGACAGCGAGCTGACGAGCGCCACGGCACCGATGGCGAGGGCCTTGGAGCGGCCGTTCCGCTGGAGCTTCACTGGGTGTCCCTTTCTGACGCACGGCCGACGCCCGGGGCGAGCTCGTCGATGGCTCGATTCGGCGCAGGTCGTGCTGTGGTCCGGGGCCCGTTCGGCCCTCCGGTAGTCCCGAAGGTAGGCCGGACAGGTGACGCATCACCCGGTCGCAAATGAACGGAGAGTGAACCTCGAACGGATGGCAGGAAACCGCGTCCGGTAGTAACGGTTGCGTCACGGTGAGGGCGCGGTGAGGTCTCCCGGCGCCGGCCGCCACCACCGGCCCTGACCTGCGGCGCGGCAGCGGGCGGCGGACCGGCCCCGGACCTCCCCGGTCAGCCCTCCCCGGAGCCCAGCAGGTGCAGCAGCGCGTCGATCAGCGCCCGGTCGCGGGGGTGCGTGAGCCGGGCCCGGGCCTTCTTCGGAGGCAGCCATTCCAGCCGGTCGACCTCCCGGTTGGGAGTGAACGAACCGCCCGTCGGCGAACCGGCCCAGTACCGGACCTCCTTGGGCCGGCCGTCGACCAGGTAGTGCTGGGCCGGCAGCTCGGGACCGAGCACGCAGGACAGCCCGGTCTCCTCCCGGACCTCCCGCAGCGCGGCGGCCCGCCAGCCCTCGCCGGGGTCGAGCTTGCCCTTCGGCAGGCTCCAGTCGTCGTACTTGGGCCGGTGGATCAGCGCGATCCGGGGCTTCTTCCAGCCCCGGCCGTCCTTCCGGGGCGGGCCGGGCACCCACAGCACCGCCCCGGCGGCCAGCACCGTGGAGCCGCGGCCCGCGCCGCGCCGTACGACGGGCACGGGGCCGCCCCCGGACGCGGGGCCGCCGGGCCCGCCGTCCGGGCGGACGGCGAAGGGGTTGGCGGCGCCGGTGTGCGCTGCGGTCAGGCGGTCGCCCATTCATGCCATCCGTGGTGCGGGAGCTTCGGCCACTGGACTCCGAAGGCGTACCGGGCCGCCTCCACCTCCAGTCGTTGATCAGCATGCACCACTCCGAGCACGTACGCCGTCGCCGGGGTGATCCTCGGCGTCCGTGCCGCCAGGGAGACGGTGGCCGCGGCGTCGGAGGCGTCCCGGTGCCGGTCGAGCGCGCCGGCGAGCCCGTCCAGGCCGGTGGCCGGCGCCCCGCACACCTCCAGGGCGTACCGCATGCGCTTGAGCAGGATGCGGACCCGGTGCCAGGGCTCGTCGTCCGCCGCGAGCAGGCTGTCGGCGTCGGACGGCCCGGGGACCGCCCCGCTGCGCGGCGCGGGCAGGACGGCCAGCCGGTGCAGGCCGTCACCGCCGTACGGCTGCACGGCACGGTCCAGCGGGAGCCGGCCGGCCCCGGCGGCGAGGGCAGCGAACGCGGCGCCGGCCTGCCCCAGCAGGGCCGCGCCGGAGCGGTCGGCGGCCTCGCCGGCCAGCGGCACGTCGCCGGTCAGCAGGGTCATCCGGTCGGCGAGGGCGTGCAGCCGGGAGGAGCGGAGCTCCTGCAGCAGGCTCGTGTGCGCCCGGGTCCGGGCCAGGGTGAGCTGGCGCTCCAGCAGGGCCCGCGCCTTCGGGGTGCCGGCGTGACCGGCCAGCATGCCGGGCGTGTCCGCGGACGTGCCGCCGAGGGAGTCCAGCGCGGCCAGCAGCCGGGCCGCGCGGCGACGGTAGCCGGGCTCGCGGCCGAGCAGGTCGAGCAGCCAGCGCAGCTCGGTGCGGAGCTCCCCCGACCAGCCGGGTTCGAAGGCGGGCCCGAAGGTGTGGAGCGCACCGCCGATCCGACGGGCCGCCCGGAGGAGGTCGTCCGCACCCGCCGCCGAGGCCGGGAGCGAGCCCGGTCTCGATCCGGCCTCGCCCACCGCCTGCGGCAGGGCGCGCAGGAACGCGCCGGCCTGGGTGGTGAGGTAGCCGGAGAGGACTTCCCCGGCGGACGCACCGGGCGCCGTCGGGGCCGTCATCGGCGAATCGGTCATGACAAGGACTCCCCCATGTGGTCGTCCCGGGTCGGCTCCGCGGCCGCCCGCCCCGGCCACCGCCGGGACCGGGACGGCCGACGGGCCCGGGCAGTGGTCGGTCAGCGCCCCGAGGACGCGTTGCGGCGGCGCCGGCGTGAGGCGATCAGCAGATCCTGGACGTGCTGCAGCGGCTTGCCGTCGGCGTCGGTCGCGTGCCGCGTCCAGCTGCCGTCCGCGCCGAGGTGCCAGGACTCCGTCTCGTCGGAGAGCCCGAGGTCGAGCAGCCCGGACAGTTCGGTGCGGTGCGCCGGGTCGGAGACCCGCACCAGCGCCTCGATGCGGCGGTCGAGGTTGCGGTGCATCATGTCCGCGCTGCCGAACCAGACCTCGGGCTCGCCGCCGTTGCCGAAGACGAAGATCCGCGAGTGCTCCAGGAACCGGCCGAGCACGCTGCGCACCCGGATGTTCTCGCTGAGGCCGGCCACGCCGGGCCGGATCGCGCAGATGCCGCGCACCCACACGTCCACCGGCACACCGGCCTGCGAGGCCCGGTACAGCGCGTCGATCAGTGCCTCGTCGACGATCGAGTTGACCTTCAGCTTCACGTACGCCGGGCGGCCGGCCCGGTGGTGGGCGATCTCGCCGTGGATGCGCGAGACCAGGCCGTCCCGCAGGCCGCGCGGCGCGGTCAGCAGCCGCCGGTACGACTCGCGGCGCGAGTAGCCCGACAGCCGGTTGAACAGGTCGGAGAGGTCCGCACCGACCTGCGGGTCGGCGGTGAGCAGGCCGAGGTCCTCGTACAGCCGGGCGGTCTTGGGGTGGTAGTTGCCGGTGCCGACGTGCGCGTAGCGGCGGAGCGTGTCGCCCTCCTGTCGGACGACCAGCGACAGCTTGCAGTGCGTCTTGAGGCCGACCAGGCCGTAGACGACGTGGCAGCCGGACTCCTCCAGCTTGCGGGCCCACTTGATGTTGGCCTGCTCGTCGAACCGCGCCTTGATCTCCACCAGCACGAGCACCTGCTTGCCGGACTCGGCCGCGTCGATGAGTGCGTCGACGATCGGCGAGTCACCGGAGGTGCGGTACAGCGTCTGCTTGATGGCGAGGACGTGCGGGTCGGCGGCGGCCTGCTCCAGGAAGGCCTGCACCGAGGTGGAGAAGCTGTCGTACGGGTGGTGCAGCAGCACGTCCCGCTCGCGCATCGCGGCGAAGATGTCCGGCTGCGACGCCGACTCGACGTCGGTCAGTCCGCGGGCGGTGCCGGCGACGAACGCCGGGTACTTCAGCTCCGGCCGGTCGAGCCCGGCGATGCCGAAGAGCCCGGTCAGGTCGAGCGGCCCGGGCAGCGGGAAGACCTCCGCCTCGGTGATGTTCAGCTCGCGCACCAGCAGGTCGAGGATGTAGGGGTCGATCGACTCCTCCACCTCCAGCCGGACGGGCGGGCCGAAGCGGCGCCGCATCAGCTCCTTCTCCAGCGCCTTGAGGATGTTCTCGGCGTCGTCCTCCTCCACCTCCAGGTCCTCGTTGCGGGTGACCCGGAAGGCGTGGTGGGCGAGCACCTCCATCCCCGGGAAGAGCTCCTCCAGGTGGGCGCCCATCACGTCCTCCAGCGGCACGAACCGCTGCGGCGAGGACTCCAGGAAGCGCGACAGCGACTGCGGCACCTTCACCCGCGCGAAGTGCTTGTGGCCGGACACCGGGTTCCGCACCACCACGGCCAGGTTGAGGCTCAGCCCGGATATGTACGGGAACGGGTGGGCCGGGTCCACGGCCAGCGGGGTGAGCACCGGGAAGATCTGCTGGCGGAAGAGCGTGTGCAGCCGGGCCTGCTCCTTCTCCGGGAGGTCCGGCCAGCGCACCACCTCGATGCCCTCGGCCGCCATGTCGGGCAGCACCTCGTGCTGGAACGAGGCCGCGTGCCGGGCCATCAGTTCGCGCGAGCGGCGCCAGATCAGGTCGAGCACCTCGCGCGGCTGGAGGCCGGACGCGCTGCGCGTGGCGACACCGGTGGCGATGCGGCGCTTGAGCCCGGCCACCCGCACCATGAAGAACTCGTCCAGGTTGCTGGCGAAGATGGCCAGGAACTTCGCCCGCTCCAGCAGCGGGACGTCCGGGTCCTCGGCGAGTTCCAGCACCCGCTCGTTGAACGCCAGCCAGCTGCGCTCACGGTCGAGGAACCGGCCCTCCGGAAGGTCGCCGAACTCGGACCCGATGTCCGCGGGTGCCGTCAGCACGCCCGCCGCGGGAGCCCGCCCCACCCGGGACAGCGCTCCGGCGACCGGCGCGTCCTTCAGCGGCAGGCCGAGCGCGGCGGACACCCCGGGGGGCGGGGCCGCCGCCGTCCGGGAGACCGGGGCCGGCACGGCGGACGGCGCCGCAGCACGGGACGTCTTCGGCGCCCGCGCGCGGCTCTTCGTCGCCGGCTCCCCGGCCGGACCCGGGTTCGCGCCGGAGCCCGCGGACGAGGCGGCACTCGAGCCCGCGCCGGACGAAGCGGAGACAGGGCCAGGAATGCTCATCGGTGCCAGCTCCTCCTGCAGGGCGAAGTCCCGGAAGCACGTCCCGCGGGCGTCCGCCGCACTCGCGGCGCCGTTCGCGGTCGTGCCGTACGCAGTGTCCTCGTCCTGCCACACCAGCGCCCACCCTCCGGGAGCGGCCACGGGATGCGCGGCCGGCCGGCGGGCGGAGCGGGGACGAGGCACTACGGGCGTCATCCTGTGATCTTCGCGGCGTCAATTGAATCCACGGTAAACACCGCATGGCCAGGAGGAAAGCTGAGTCGGTCACCCCTGTGGGTCGGAGGCCCCCGGAACAGCGCCCGCCGGCACGCGGTACATCAGGTCCACCTCGTGCACGGTGAATCCCAACCGTTCATATACCCGCACAGCGGCCGGATTGTCAGCGTCCACATAGAGCAGCACGGACGGCACGCCGCGGTCGCCGTACAGGTGCCGCAGACCGGCCGAGGTCAGCGCACGGCCGAGGCCGCCGCCCTGCTCCTCCGGGTCCACTCCGACCACGTAGACCTCACCGAGGCCGTCCGGGTGCATCTTCGTCCAGTGGAAGCCGACCAGCTCGCCGCCGCGGGTCGCGAGGAAGAAGCCCGCCGGGTCGAACCACGGCTCCGCGAGGCGGTCGGCCAGGTCGGCCTCCGTCCAGGCGCCCTGCTCCGGGTGGTGGGCGAAGGCCAGGGCGTTGAGCCGCAGCCACGCCTTGTCGTCCTCGCCGGGACGGAAGGTCCGCAGCTCCACACCGTCGGGCAGCACGACCGCCGGCACCTCGACGGACGGACGGCGCATCTGGCGGAGCTCCCGCACCAGGACGGCGCCGTAGCGCTCGGCGAGCCGGGCGGCACCCGGGTGACCGCCGTGCGCCCACACGTCGAGGCCGGACGCGTCCGCGTCCGTTTCCGCCGTGCCCGCGTCCGCGGGATCGGCCGCTGAAGGATCGGCCTCCGCGGGATCTGCCGCCGCCACCACGGCGGCCGCGAGCCGGCGGCCCAGACCTCGCCTCCGCAGCTCGGGGTGGACGGCGAACTCCGCGGTCGCCCGGCCGCCGGCTTCCGGCACGTCCAGCTGGCCGTAACCGGCCGGGCGTCCGTCGAGCGTCTGCAGGACGTGCCGCACACCGGGCCGCCCCGCGCCCTCGCGCAACCGGAGCCGGCCGGCCTCGGACACCGCCTCCCGACCGTCGTCCACCGCGGCGGAGGTCAGAACGGCCCGGGCGACCGCCAGATCGTCGGACGACAGCACGGACGTGACACGGATGCGCTCGCCGCCGAGCGACGTGGGGGTGGTCTCCATGCTGCGACCCTACGTCGCCGAGGAGGGAGCCCTCCGGGGAACCCCGAGAAGAGCGGGCAACGGCCGCCGTCCCACCGACATCGGCACCGATATCGGCACCTGGTCCGGTCGTGTGGTGAATACCGGCCGGAAACTGGGCCGGAAACGCAGAGAAGCCCCCTCCCGGCAAGGGGAGGGGGCTTCTCTCGAAGAATTGTTCGGCGGCGTCCTACTCTCCCACAGGGTCCCCCCTGCAGTACCATCGGCGCTACGAGGCTTAGCTTCCGGGTTCGGAATGTAACCGGGCGTTTCCCTCACGCTATGACCACCGAAACACTATGAAACTGTCACCACCCACCCGCGGACCGGAACAGGCCGGTGCGATGGGGGTCGTTGTTTCAGAACAACACAGTGGACGCGAGCAACTGAGGACAAGCCCTCGGCCTATTAGTACCGGTCAACTCCACCCCTTACAGGGCTTCCATATCCGGCCTATCAACCCAGTCGTCTACTGGGAGCCTTACCCTCTCAAGGAGGTGGGAGTGCTCATCT